>JAJQFS010000019.1 GCA_021200995.1 Lachnospiraceae bacterium
CTAGATGAACTCATGTCCGTGAGATTTAAAAAACTTTTTCAGACTGTGATTTACATCCCCCATTTTATGTCGTGGGTAGTCGTGGCGTCCATATTTACGATGATCCTGTCTCCGAAAAATGGATTTGTCAATGCGGTTATCACGTTTTTCGGAGGAGAATCGATTTATTTTCTGGCAAGTGACAAGTGGTGGAGACCAGTATTTTATATTATCAATGTCTGGAAAGAGATCGGCTGGGGAACGATTATTTTTAACGCGGCGCTGGCGGGCGTAGATACGGAAATGTATGAGGCGGCCAGAATTGATGGCGCGTCCAGGCTGCAAAAGGTGATTTATATCACAATTCCCTCCATTGCCGGAACGATTCTGGTAGTATTCATTCTGAATCTGGCAAAGGTAATGAACCTGTTTGAGCCGGTCTGGGTGCTGCAGAATTCCATGGTGCTCGCAGTTTCAGATGTGATTGAAACTTATGTATACCGCATTGGCATTACCAGCGCGGATTATGGCCTTTCGACGGCTGCCGGATTATTTAAATCCGTTATTTCTCTTGCCCTTGTCGCTGCTGCAAACCGCTTCAGCGAATGTGTAAACGGAGAGGAGGTGTTGTAGATGGCGCAAAAGGTTCGAAATGGTAAAGTGGTAGAGGTCCTCTCTTTTCGGAGAGGGCAAAGAGCGAGAGCGTTCTTCCTGATTTTCTGCTATCTTTTTTTTAATCGCGTTGATGGTCTGTGTTCTGCTTCCTCTTTTGAAGGTGTTTGTTGACTCTGTGGACTCTTCGGCCTATGGAATGCGATTATGGCCGAAAAAAGTGGAATGGACCGCTTATAGAATCATTTTAAATAACGAGTCAATGTACAGACCGCTTTTTGTCTCTGTTTTTACGACAATAGTCGGCACGGCTGTGGGACTTTTAATCACAACCATGGGCGGGTATGTGCTGGCACAGAGAAAGATGCCTGGCTATAAATTATTTTCCAGGTATGTATTAATCACCATGTTGTTTAACGGGGGATTAATTCCAACCTATCTGACAGTCAAGAACCTGGGACTGATGAATAACCTGATTGCGGTGATCATTCCGGTCTGCGTGGGAGCGTATAACCTGATTTTGATGAAAAGTTTTTTCGCAGCGCTGCCGGAGACATTGTTTGAGGCGGCTGAACTGGATGGCTGTACACAATTGGATGCCTTTGTCCGGATTGCCCTGCCGCTCTCCAAACCTTCGCTGGCATCCGCTGGTTTGTTTATCGCCGTTTCCATGTGGAATGACTATATGCATTTTATTTTATATATGCCAAAGGGAGACTGGAAAAACTTCCAGGTAAAAATCAGGGATCTGATTTTAAACGACAGTATCGCTGGCAGTACGGCTACTGTCAGCGCGTCCGAAGAAATGTTAAAAAGCGCTGTGGTCATCATAGTGGTTCTGCCGTTCGTCATCGTCTGTCCGTTTTTACAGAAATATTTTACAAAGGGCGTAACTCTTGGAGCTGTAAAAGGCTAGGGAGGCTAAATTATAAATTGTAGGAGGAAACACGATGAAAATGTTAACAAGAAAAGAGATCCTGAAGGCGGCTGCGGTCACAGGAAGTGGATTGGCAGCGATGGGTCTCGTAGGATGTTCTTCTTCCGGCAGCAGTTCGGAGAGTGCTTCATCAGAGACTTCCACAGAAGAAACCTCGACGGGTGAAACCACTGCATCAGAGAGCACGGAGGAAGTCGCGGAGACTGTTGTGGAGAAGCCGGAGAAAATCTCCTGGATGGTGCATGATGGTTTGTCGGAAGAAAACGGAACGGATCAGTGGGTAGAAGAATTTGAGAGCCTGACCGGGATTGATATGGATTTGCAGGTCGTGTCCAATAATGAGTATTATGAGCTTTTGGAACTGGCGTTTGCATCTGACGAAGTACCGGATGTTTTCGACCTGGATGCAGATCACTATGGGACTTATGCGTCCAAAGGAGCGATCGCAGATCTGACGGAATTACTGCAAAACTCGGAAATGTATGAGAAGCTGGATGAGGAACTTTTATCGGCGTTTGAAATGGGTGGTAAATATTATGGTCTGGCAAGAGCAACTGCAGGCGGCAGCGTGACTTATGCGAGACAGGACTGGCTGGATCGTGTGGGGATGGACATTCCAACGACCTATGATGAATTCATTGATATGCTGAGGGCGTTTCGGGATGAGATTGAGGAGTGCGTTGTACCGTTGACGGCGGCTGGCCTGACAACGCCGACCTATCTTCCAGAGTTTCTGCAGGGCGCAAATATGAATATCACCAAGGTGGATGGCGTCTGGGTAGACGGTATGCTGGAGGATAATATGGTGACAGCACTCGGAAATTTGCAGAGTGCGTATGCGGAAGGACTGATCGATATGGAGATCGTGACCAACAGCACTTCCAACTGCAGAGATCAGCTGTATGCGGGAACAGTGGGTGTATTTAACTATTGGAACGGCACCTGGTATACGCGTTTGAAACAGGGACTGGCGGAGAATTTTCCTGATGCTGAATTGGTTGCAATTCCTGCGATTGAAGGATCCAACTATCTGTATCAGACGATCAGTGTATGGTGCATAAATGGTCAGCTTGATGATGACACAGTGGCGTCCTTATTTAAATATTTCCTTGAGTACATGAATGATGGCGGGGAAGGCCAGAAATTGTTCTGCTATGGTGTGGAAGGGGTACATTATGAGCAGGGAGATGAAAACATTACTTATCTTCAAACGCTTTCTGATCCGAACACTACACTCGCCAAAGTTTGGACTTCTCCCGATACGCAGATCATTCCGTTCACGGACGCGAAGGATCAGGTCGCTTTGGATGAGGATGAGGAATATACCAGAGAGCTTTTAGCGCAATACGCAGTAGCGCAGAGTATGATGCCGATTTCCGAAACCTATACCAAAATCAGTTCCGATTTGACACTGCTGAAGGAAGAGACCATGGCGAAGGTTGTTATGGGAGATATGACAGTGGAAGAAGGGCTTGCGTATTACAGAGAAAATGCGGAGGCACTGGGAATTGAGCAGGTGCTGGAAGAACTGAATGCGGGTTAAAGACAGAAGCATGACATTTTCTTCTGTGGAAGAAAACAGGGAGAGATTCTGAAAAAAAGTAATGTAAAGGGTATCCCAATGGTTTATAATAAACCAATGAGATACCCTTTTGTGGAGGGTATATAAAAGAAGGGAGCATCTTGCAGATGAAAAAACAGGGAGTAAATCCATATTTACCAAGCTGGGAATACGTGCCGGACGGGGAGCCGTATATTTTCGGGGATCGGGTTTATGTCTATGGTTCACATGACCGGTTTCGGGGATACGCGTATTGCCTGAACGACTATGTGTGCTGGTCGGCGCCGGTAGAGGATTTGAGCGACTGGCGGTATGAGGGTGTGATTTATAAAAAGACGGAGGATCCGGCGAACCGCGACGGGGAGATGTGCCTCTATGCGCCGGATGTGACGCAGGGGTATGATGGGAGATATTATCTGTATTACGCGCTGGATGAGCTGCCGGTGATGTCTGTGGCGGTCTGCGATACGCCAGCGGGTGAGTATCACTTTTACGGCTATGTGCATTATGAGGACGGCACCAGGCTCGGAGAGAAAAAGGGTGATCTGATGCAGTTCGACCCCGGCGTTCTATGCGAAGACGGGAAGGTCTATCTTTACAGCGGCTTCTGCAGCAAAAAAACCAGAAACAGCCCGTATTCGCAGGTGATCGTCTTAAAGGAGGATATGGTGACGGTGGCAGAGACGCCGCGGTTTCTGATTCCGAGCAGGCATGACGCGGAAGGGACGGGATTTGAGGAGAATCCGTTTTTTGAGGCTTCCTCGATCCGTAAAATCGGGGAGAAATATTATTTTGTTTACTCATCTGTGTATGGCTGCAGCCTGTGTTATGCGGTCAGCGATTCGCCGGTGGAGGGATTTACATACGGCGGTGTCATTGTGAGCAATAATGATACGGGGATTGACAGCTATAAGCCGGCGGAGCAGCCGATGTTTTACGGCGGCAACAATCATGGGAGCATTATTTGTATAGAAGGGCAGTGGTATGTGTTTTATCATCGCCATACGGACGGCACCAATTACAGCCGCCAGGGCTGCATCGAGCCGATAGAGATTGCGTCAAACGGTTCGATTGGGCAGGTGGAAATGACTTCCTGCGGACCAAACAATGGGCCGCTTCGGGGCGAAGGAACCTATCCGGCCTATATTGCCTGCAATCTGTTCTGTGAGACGGTGGAGCCGTTTACCGGTTCGCCCGGCGAATGGATGGACGCCCGCTTCCCGAAGATTACGCAGGAGGGGAAGGACGGAGACGAAGAAGAAGGCTATATCACCAATATGAAGAGCGGCGCGACGGCCGGATTTAAATATTTTGACTGCCAGGGTGTAAACAGAATCTCCATTGTTGCGCGGGGCAGGGGCCTGAAAGGGGATCTGGAGGTCATGACGGCGTGGGATGGAGAGGTCGTCGGACGAATTGAGGTCCGGGCATCGAATGAGTGGAAGGCGTACGAGGCGGCCATGCAGATTCCGGACGGGGTGCAGGCGTTGTATTTCCGTTACAGGGGAGAGAAGGCGGTCAGTTTGAAGAGCTTTACCTTATATACGGATTTATTTACCGGGAAATGAACAGACAGAGAATGTCTGTTTACTTTGTGTGCCGACTGATATTTTGTGTGAAAATGCACAGACTACATAAAAAGAAATTTTCTGAAAAAGAAAAAATGGAAAATCTGTCTGTTCGGGAAGACAACAGCATACATCTATGAAAAAAGGCCGCAGGCACGTGGAATCAGGAGGAAAGTGATGAAAAACCAGGAAGACTTTGTAAAATCAGCGGAAGCGCTGGTGGAGAAAATGACAGTGGAGGAGGCGGCGAGCCAGCTTTTGCATTCCGCGCCGGCGATTGAACGGCTGGGCGTTCCGGCCTATAACTGGTGGAGTGAGGCGCTGCACGGCGTGGCGAGAGCGGGGATTGCGACGGTATTCCCGCAGGCCATCGGCATGGCGGCGGCCTTTGATCCCGCGTTTCTGAAAAAAGAAGCGGAGGTGATCGCCACGGAGGGGCGCGCGAAATATAACGCTGCTGTTGCCGAGGGTGACAGGGATATTTACAAGGGGCTGACCTTCTGGTCTCCGAATATTAACATTTTCCGCGATCCGCGCTGGGGCCGCGGCCACGAGACTTACGGGGAGGACCCGCTTTTGACGGAGGAGTGCGGCAAGGCCTTTGTGGAGGGCCTGCAAG
This sequence comes from Lachnospiraceae bacterium, assembly GCA_021200995.1. GTDB lineage: Bacteria > Bacillota > Clostridia > Lachnospirales > Lachnospiraceae > RGIG6307. The sequence continues at coordinate 5,277 of JAJQFS010000019.1, forward strand.
GAGATGGGGACTATTTAAAAACGGCTGCCTGCGCCAAGCACTTCGCGGTACATTCCGGGCCGGAATCATTGCGCCATGAGTTTAACGCGGAGGCTTCGCCCAAGGATCTGCGCGAGACTTATCTGCCGGCTTTCGAGGCGCTGGTGAAGGAAGCGCACGTGGAGGCGGTGATGGGAGCCTACAACCGCACGAACGGGGAACCGTGCTGCGGCAGTCAGACGCTGCTGGTTGACATCCTGCGAAAGGAATGGGGCTTCACGGGGCATGTGGTCAGCGACTGCTGGGCGGTGCGCGACTTCCATGAGCATCATCATGTGACGGAGAATGGCGCTCAGTCCGCGTCTCTGGCGGTGCGTATGGGCTGTGATTTAAATTGCGGCTGTACGTATGAGCATCTGCTGGAGGGACTTGAGCAGGGGCTGATCACGGAGGAGGAAATCCGCCGGTCGGCGGTGCATGTCTTTACGACCCGCTTTAAGCTCGGCATGTTTGATCCGGCATGTGAATATAATGAGATTCCTTACTCTGAGGTGCATAAGAAAAAGCATGTCCGCGTGGCTTTAAAAGCCGCGGAAAAGTCGATTGTGCTTTTAAAAAACGACGGAATTCTGCCGCTTTGCAAAGAAAAACTGAAAACGATCGGCGTCATCGGGCCGAACGCCTACAGCATTCCTGCGCTGTATGGCAATTATAACGGGGATTCCGACGAGTGGGTCACCAACCTGGACGGCATCCGGAAACTGGCAGGCGAAAAAATCAGGGTGCGCTACAGTAAGGGCTGCAGCATTTTCTGCGGACCAAAGGAAAAGCTTTCGCGGCGGGATAGATTTTACAGTGAGGCTGTAGCGGTGGCCAAAGAGAGCGAGCTGGTGATTTTGTGCGTAGGCCTGGACGGCACGCTGGAAGGCGAGCAGGGAGACACGGGCAATTCGGACGCGGCGGGCGATAAGACGACACTGCTTTTACCGGAGTGCCAGCGGATACTGATTCAGAAAGTGCTTGGCGTCGGAAAGCCGGTCATTCTCGTGATCAACAGCGGCAGCAGCCTGGATCTGAGTATGTATGAAAAACAGGTCTCCGCCATTGTGCAGTGCTGGTATTCCGGCGAGCGCGGCGGGGAGGCACTGGCGCGTGTTATTTTCGGAAAGGCCAATCCGTGCGGCAAGCTGCCGGTGACATTTTATTATGAAGAAAATCAGCTGCCGGAGTTTACAGATTACAGTATGCAGGGCCGCACCTACCGGTATTTTGCGCAGAAGCCGTGGTATCCCTTCGGTTATGGGCTGTCCTATACGGACTTTGCTTATGAGGAGCCTGAGCTTACCTTCGTCAATGGAGATGGCAGCAGGCAGCAGGTGCTCTTTCATCCGACGGTAAGGGAAATCCGCTTGTCGGTGACAGTGAAAAACACCGGAAAGATGGCGGGTACGGAAATTGTAGAGTCGTATCTGCGCTACGAGGGCGAGGCGTTTGAGAAACCGAATCACAAGCTCGTCACGTTTCAGACGGTTTCGCTCAAACCAGGCGAGAAAAAGCGCGTTACCTTGCGCATTCCGGCGAAGCGGGTATACAGTGTGGATCAGGACGGAAAGCAGGTGCTGTATCCGGGTGAGTACACGCTTTTTGCCGGCGGCAGCCAGCCGGATGAAAGGAGCAGAGAGCTTCTGAGAACGGAGCCTTTGAAGGTATCGTTTTATTGTGGCGTGTGAGCTGATCTGCGGGGATCGTGGGACTGCTGTTGCAGGGAAATTATGGCATTTTTACGGAAAGATTACCGGAAAAAGGTTGTCTCCGGCCGCAAAAAATGGCAGCATGATACAAAAGCGGGACTGGTCTGCCCACGGATAGTGCGCATGCCCCAAAACGTAGGAGGAAATCGTATGAGTATCGGAAAGTATCGACTTCGTCGGATGCTCGCCTGGGTGATGGCAGTGATGATGTGTCTGTCTGACGCGCCGGTGACGAGCGTGGCGGCGGAGGAGACGGACACGACGACGGTGTCTACTTATACAAAGGTGACAAGCGTGGGCGACCTGTCCACAGGTGACACGGTGATCGTTGTCGCGTCTGGTTATGACGTGGCTATGAGCACCAACCAAAAAAGCAATAACCGTGGAGAAATTGCCATCACAAAGAGCGAGGACGGTTCCACGGTGACTGCCACCAGTACAGATTCTGACGAATATGTCGTGCAGGAATTGGAAGTGCAGACCGGCAATGTGGACGGAACCTATGCCCTCTATACGGGCAGCGGTTATCTCTACGCCGCATCAAGCTCCAGCAACTATTTGAAAACAGAGTTAACTCTGTCCGACAATTCTTCGTGGACGATTACGATTGAGGACGGCGTGGCAACGCTTCTGGCGCAGGGTACGAACACCCGGAACTGGATGCGCTACAATTCGGGCAGTTCTCTGTTTGCCTGTTATTCCAGCGGTCAGCAGGACATCAGCCTTTACAAGCTGACCGGAACCACCACTGAGAGCGGCGGCAGCACCACCGACCCCACCGAGCCAACTGAACCCGCTGAAACCGTGGAGACCCCCAGCCTGACCTATTCCGAGACAGACAAGACGGTGACGTTCAAGTGCGCTACCTCCGGCGTTACCTACTACTACAGCTATTCCGAGAGCGGCGATTACACGGCTCTGGAGGGCAGCAGCCTGGATGTCTCCGACCACATCGGGGAAACCCTGTACGCTTATGCCGAGTTGGACGGCTCAAAAAGCGAGACTACCTCTGTAGAACTGACCGAGACCAGCACCGGCGGCGATGAGACGGACGAAAACGTCTCCACCATCGCGGAGGTCAAGGTCGGTGCTGATACCTCCGTCACCTATACAGTGGACGGAACTGTTACATATATCAGCGGAAAATCTGTCTATGTGCAGGATGAGACCGGCGGCATCTGCCTGTATTTTTCCACCGCCCCCTCTGATATCAGCCTGGGAGATGATGTGCGGGCAAGCGGTACCTACACCACCTACAAGGGCCTGGTGGAACTGACCGGCGTGACGGATTACACCGTCATCGGCTCTACCTCTGAGTTGCCCGCTCAGACCGTGACCATTGCTGCATTGAACAGCGACTACAGTGACAGTAAGGCGCTTCAGGGAACCAGAGTTTATCTGACTGGTCTGACTGTGGGAACGGTCGGCACCAGCACCACCCTGACAGATGCCATCGGCAACTCGATCGTGGCCTATGGCGCGTCCTCTGTTCTGACTGAGGCGGGTGCTGCGGAAAGCACAGTCATTAGTTTGTACGCAGCGGTTAGTGACTATAACGGCTATCAGCTTTATGTGGCTCAGGCCAGTGATATTACTGTAACCTCTACGGCAGGAAATGGCGGAGAAGAGGAAGGAACCGATCTGGAATCCGGTACCTATGTGATCTGGGCGCCTGCCTATAATATGGCGCTGTCCAGTATCTACGGCACCTATTACAATGAAGGCGTCGAAGTTACCCAGGTGGAAGATGGTACCCTGTCCGGGTACAGCTCCACCGAGGTCTGGACGGTCACCGTCAATGAGGACGGCACCATCACCATCGCCTATGGCGATCAGAACCTGGGTATGGCGGACAGCTATTCCAGCCTGACGCTGGGAGCGGTGAATGATCAATGGACTTTGGAAGATGCCGGAAACGGCCTCTACTATGTGAAGAATACCGGTCGCAATTGCTATATCGAATGGTATAGCTCCAAGAGTTACTGGAGCGGCTACGGCACCATCGGCGAGGGCAGCGAAGGGATGTTCGCTCTGCAGTTCACCCCTGTTGAGGACAGTGGTGACAGCGGAGACGAGGATGACGGCACCGTCACCGGCACTCTGGTGGAATCCATCGCCCAAGGCGACCAAGCAGTGATTTACTACCCCAACGGCAGCCTTGCCATGACCGGCACCGCCAGCAACAGCAAGCTCGCCGGCGTAGCGGGCACGGTGGAGGACACCACCCTGATCACCACCAGCGACGCGCTGGTTTTGACCGTCCGGAAGACCAACGAAGGCTATTACACCTTTGAAAACGGCGGCCTGTATCTGACCAGCGGCTCCACCGGCTCCAGCCTGACCCTGGCGGAAAAGAGCGACTACAGCTTGTGGGAGCTGGAAGAGACGAGCACCACCGGCAGTTTCTACATCAAGAATGTCAACGCCAAATATGGCTCCAACAATCAGTATTTGGAGTATTATTCTGGCTTTACTACATACAGCTTCAGCACCAGCAACCCCACTATCTATGTCTACCAGTTCTACAAGACCGGCACCACTGAGGTGGACGTAGAGTACAACACCGACCCTTCCATTGAGGAGAATATCGCGCAGTGGGGCGGAGGCGGACCGTATACGGACGCTAATGCCAGTGCTATCAACGGTGACAAATATGACGCAAACGATATGATGGATACCGACGCCGTGTTTACCGTGGTTGCCAAGGGCGTGGCAGCGCAGCCCTATCAGACCACGACCAGCGGCACCAGTGGCACCAATTACTATATGGGTGGTACTAGCATCGGCGCTTCTGAGGGAGACTATATGCAGTTCGCCGTCTCCAGCGCAGGTTGGGGCGACATGGAGTTGAGCTTCCGTATGCGAGCCACTAATGCGGCACCCGGCTCCTTCCAACTCCAGTATTCCACCGATGGCGGTGAAACTTTCGAGAATTTCACAACCGGCACCTATTCCTATGCTTATACGCAGTATACCAGTGACAGTTCTTATTCCGTCACCGGTGACGGCAACATTTCCGACGGTGTGGCGAAAACGAGTCTTGCTGCCACCTATTATATCACTTATAACTTCGATGTGCCGGAAGGTGCGGAGAACGCGGACAGCTTGCTGATCCGCCTGGTGGCCGGGACAACTCGGGCTGACGGCGGAAGCGGCAGCATCAGCGGCAACATCCGTATCGACTCTGTGGTGCTTTCCGGCAGTCCCATCGTGGACGACAGCATTACCAGCTATGTGTCTGTGACTCCGGATAACTCCGAGGACCAGGCGATCGGCACCGAGCTGACACTGACGAGCGCAACCGAGGGCGCGAAGATTTATTATCGCTTTGTGGATACCGCTACTGGAGAAGGCACTTGGCAGACCTATGACGAGAGCAGCAAGCCCACTTTGGACTCCCTCCCCGCTACCCTGGAGGTCTGCGCCGCCATCGAGGGCCGGGCGAACAGTGTCACCCGTATCCTGACCTATGCGGCAGGCACCGTTTCCTCCGTCAAGTTCAGTCCCAACGGAGGCGGTGTCTACATCGAGGATGAATCGGTGGAAGTTACCCTGACCTCCGCCACCGAGGGCGCAACCATTTACTACGCCATCACCTACGACACGGACGAGGACGGCAATTACGTCTTTGCCACCGACAGCGATGGCAACACTGTTTACACTGAGTACGTCCTGAAGGAGGACGGCAGCTCGCCCGTCTCCCTGAAGAAGGGCTTCGGCGGGGCCAGTATTATGGCTTATGCTGAGTTAGAGGGTTACACCACCAGCGCCGTGACCACCCGTACCTTCACCGAGCGGAACCAGGAGACTTACAACATCTACTTCGGCCAGCTCCACTCCCACACCAATTATTCCGACGGTGCGGGCAGCATCACGGATGCTTACGAGCACGCGACAGAAGTGCATGAGACTACCGATACGCTGGATTTCCTGGCGGTGACAGACCACTCCAACTCCTTCGACAGCGCCTCCAGCGACTCTGTCACAATATCGGATGGCTCTTTGAGTGAAGAGTGGACGGAAGGCAACGCTTATGCCGAACAGTATACCACAGATGAATTTGTGGCAATCTTTGGCTATGAAATGACCTGGTCCAACGGTCTGGGCCACATCAACACTTATAATACGGACGGTTTCCAGAGCAGGACGCAGTCGGCTTATACGACCTATTCGACGGCGCCGCAGAGCTATTATGATACGTTGGAGACCGTGACCGACCCCATCAGCCAGTTTAACCACCCGGGTACCACCTTTGGCGATTTCTCTGATTTCTCTTATTATGATGAGGAGATTGATGAGCTGATTACACTGATTGAGGTTGGCAACGGCGAGGGCGCGATCGGCTCCTCCAGCTATTTCCCGTCCTACGAGTATTATACCCGTGCATTGGACAAGGGCTGGCATGTGGCTCCGACCAACAACCAGGATAACCACAAGGGCCTGTGGGGCGATGCGAACACAGCCCGCACCGTGGTGCTGGCGGACAGCCTGACCGAGGACAGCATTTATGACGCGATGCGCAATTACCGCGTATACGCGACAGAGGACAACGACCTGTCCATTTACTATACGCTCGACGGCAATATCATGGGCACCATTCTCTCCGAGAGCGATGTGGATGATACAGTAACGCTGTCTGTGAAGATCAGCGATCCGACAGACAGTTCCCTGGGCACTGTTTCTGTCATCGTCAACGGCGGCTATGTGCTGGCTTCCCAGGCTGTCAGCGGCAGTGAGGACACTGTGACCTTCAACGTCAGCTCTGACTACTCTTACTATTACATCAAGGTAGTGGAGGCCGATGGCGACATCGCCGTTACCGCCCCTGTGTGGGTGGGCGATGTGGAAGCGCTGGGTGTTTCCACCTTCGAGAGTGACGACGCACTGGCCGTGCAGAACGAAGCGCTGAACATGACCCTGAGCCTCTACAACAACGAGAGCAAGGACTTTGACATCGAGAGCATCACCTTCACCGTCACCGACCTGGACGGCAACGTCACCGACATCACCGACCAGATCGTAGCGACCACCGACGTTCCCACCGAGGTGGAGAGCATGGACACCGCAGACTACAGCTTCTACTATGTCTACGATGGGCTGGGCTCCACCATCTACACCGCAACCATCACCGGCACCCTGAACGGCGTGACCAAGGTCTACACCGAGCCGCTGACCGTCAGCTATGTCTCC
>JAJQFS010000078.1 GCA_021200995.1 Lachnospiraceae bacterium
AAGTTATCATGATGGCTGGCATACAGGTATTTTATACCGCCGTGAATAATTCAGGATAAATATTTTCTTAAAAAATATAACTATGAAAAGAATATAGACAAGGAGCAATCTCATGAGTATCACAATCACAGACTATGGCCTCACCTCTAAAGGCGAAGCCGCAAAGCTTTACACTATCACCAATCAGAACGGCTGTCAGGCCCAGTTTACCGACTTTGGCGCCACCTGGGTCAATGTTATCGTTCCCGGCGCAGATGGCCCCATCGATATGATGCAGCACTATGACAGCGCCGCGGCTTATGAAAACGGCAGAGGCCATCGCGGTTGCCCCATTGGCCGCGTCGCCAACCGCATCGCCGGAACAGGCCCTTCTTTTACATTGAACGGTCAGACCTACTCCCTTCCCGCCACGAACCGTGGCAACGGGCAGGATGTCAACCTGCACAGCGGGCCGGATTATTATGATCATCGTATGTATCAGGCGAAGACGGATGAAGCAAATAACACAGTCCATTTTCTCCTTTTCAGCCCCGATATGGACCAGGGTTGCCCCGGCAATCTGAACCTGACTGTTTCCTACTGCCTGACCGAGGACAACATCGTGAAAATCAGCTACGATGCTGTCAGCGACGCGGATACACTCTTTAATATGACGAATCACGCGTATTTCAACTTAAACGGACAGGGTACCATCTGGCAGCACAACCTGTGGGTTGATTCCACTCACTATACAGAAACGGTTGACAGTGTACCCACCGGACGGATTCTGCCTGTGGCCGGTACAAAATTTGACTATACCACACCGCGTCCCGTGGAAAATACACTGGATGACAACCTCTGCGAGGAACCGCATCACTGTCTTGAAAAACCCCGCATCCGCTGCATTGGCGATCAGACCGGTATCACCATGGAGGTACATACCGACCTGCCCGGCTTCCAGATTTTCACCTCGTTTGACAAAGCGGGCGCCTGGAACGGCGCGATGACAAACGCCATCTGTTTTGAAAGTCAGTTCTATGTCAATGCGATTAACATCGACAACCCTGCATTCAAAAAGCCGATTTTGAAAGCGAACAAACCGTTCCACTCCGAGACCTGGTATCACTTTATCTTTTAACAACAATATCTCCGGAGCCGGTATTTTATCAAGACCCGGTAAAAACCATCATTCATTTTTGCCTGAACTTCTAAAATACCGGCTCCTGTTTATTAATCGTCCGTATCATCATAAAAAATACCCGGCACGGATTACTGTTACCAAACCTATCAAAAGGAGAGGCCAGCTATGCTTTCCACTTATATTGCCGCCCTTGCCGACTACGGCATCCGTAAGGGCTTAACTCCCGCATGCGAGAGAATCTATACCATCAATCTGCTTCTGGACGTCATGCACGAAGACAGCTACAAAGAACCGGATCAGATTCCTGACCTGCGTCTGGAAGAGATTCTGGAAGCCTTATTGCAGGAAGCCGTTTCCCGCGGCCTTATTCCAGACAGTATCACCTATAAAGACTTATTCGACACCAAACTCATGAACTGCCTCCTGCCCCGCCCGGCTCAGGTGCAGAAAACCTTCTTTGCAAAATACGCGCAGTCTCCGCAGACCGCCACCGACTGGTTCTATCAGTTCAGCCAGGATACCAACTATATCCGCCGGGATCGTGTCAGGAAAGACCGGAAATGGAAGGTGGACAGTCCATACGGGCAGATTGACATCACCATCAATCTCTCCAAACCGGAGAAAGACCCGCTCGCCATCGCCGCGGCCAAAACCGCGAAAAACACCGCCTACCCCAAATGCCAGCTCTGCGTAGAGAACGAGGGCTACGCCGGCAGAGTGGACCACCCGGCCCGGGAGAATCACCGCATCATTCCTCTGACCATCAACAACAGCGACTGGTGCTTTCAGTATTCTCCCTATGTTTACTGCAATGAGCACTGCATCGTCTTCAACCGCGAGCACACGCCCATGAAGATCGACCGGGCTGCTTTCATCAAGCTCTTCGACTTTGTGAAGCAGTTTCCCCACTACACCCTGGGTTCCAACGCGGACCTTCCGATTGTGGGCGGTTCCATTCTAAGCCACGACCACTTTCAGGGCGGTCACTACACCTTTGCCATGGCACAGGCTCCGATAGAGATTCCGGTGACCCTGCCCGGTTTTGAGGATGTGGAGAGCGGGATACTCAAGTGGCCGCTGTCCGTCATCCGCATCCGCCATCAGGACTCTGACCGATTGGTCGACGCCGCGGAGCATGTGCTGAACGTCTGGAGAGACTACACCGATGAAGACGCCTTCATCTATGCCTTCACTGACGGCGAGCCACATAACACCATCACCCCGATCGCACGCAAAGTAAACGATACTTATGAACTCGATCTGGTGCTGCGCAATAATATCACCACCGCAGAGCATCCCCTGGGCGTCTACCACCCGCATGCCAACCTGCATCATATCAAGAAAGAAAATATCGGCCTGATCGAGGTCATGGGCCTGGCGGTACTGCCCGCCCGCCTGAATCAGGAGATGGATTTATTAAAAGAAACCATTCTGAACGGAAAGGACATCGCCGCGGACAAAACACTGGCCAAACATGCTGACTGGGTAGCGGAATTTCTGCCCAAATACGATGATGTCAATGCTGACAATCTGGACGATATTTTGCAGAAAGAAATCGGCAAAGTCTTCGTCCATGTCCTGGAAGACGCCGGCGTATACAAATGCACGCCTGAGGGGCGGACAGCATTTTTACGGTTTATCAATAGCCTGTAGCAATTGCGTTCTCAATCTCCAGTCAAATAAACAAGCGACAAAAGAACAGGAACAGACAAACCGGCATCTTTTGAGGTGCCGGTTTGTCCGGCCGAAAAGACACGCCTGGCATCCGGGCGTACTGAATGTAGAGATGCGGTCGAAAAACGCTTTCATATAAAAATCCCGCAACCAGCATAGTTGCTGAAATTGCGGGAATTCTTTCTTACTTTAAAATAATATGTGATAATGAAAGGAAAAACCTTTGCTTACAGCGTATCAAACGTCTCCCGGATCGCCTGAATGAACTCCAGGCTGTTTAAAATCACCGGGTTCTCACAGGTGGAAATCAGCGACAGGCTCTTCGTCATCTTGCCATCCTCGATGATCTTGACACAGGCCTTCTCCATTTTATCCGCGTACTCCATCAGCTCCGGAATACCATCCAGCTCACCGCGCTTTCTGAGCGCTCCCGTCCAGGCATAAATCGTGGCGATGGAGTTGGTGGAGGTCTCCTCCCCCTTCAAATGCTTGTAATAATGGCGCTGTACCGTGCCGTGGGCCGCCTCATATTCATAGACTCCACTGGGGGATACCAACACGGAGGTCATCATGGACAGATCGCCGTAAGCCGTCGCCACCATATCAGACATGACGTCACCGTCATAATTTTTGCAGGCCCAGATGAAGCCGCCCTCGGAGCGGATCACCCTTGCTACCGCATCGTCGATCAGGGTGTAGAAATACTCGATTCCCAGCTCCTCAAACTTCTCCTTATACTCCGCGTCATAAATCTCCTGGAAAATATCCTTGAAGGTATGGTCATACTTTTTGGAAATCGTATCCTTGGTGGAGAACCACAGATCCTGCTTCGTGTCCACAGCATAATTAAAGCAGGCCCTGGCGAAGCTCTCAATGGACTTCTTCGTATTATGGATGCCCTGGAGAATTCCCTCGCCGGTAAACTCGTGAATGGTCTCCCGGATTTCAGTTCCATCCTCACCGGTAAAGACAAGCTCCGCCTTGCCGGGACCGGGAACCTTGATCTCCACATTTTTATAGACGTCGCCGTAAGCGTGACGGGCAATGGTAATGGGCTTATTCCAGTTGGTCACATAGGGGACAATTCCCTTGACCAGAATGGGGGCTCTGAAAACCGTACCGTCTAAAATCGCGCGGATGGTCGCGTTAGGGCTCTTCCACATTTCTTTTAAATTATATTCTGTCATACGGGCCGCGTTCGGCGTGATGGTCGCGCACTTGACGGCCACGCCGTATTTCAGTGTCGCGTTGGCGCTGTCCACCGTCACCTGGTCGTTGGTCTCGTTTCTATGCTCCAGACCCAGGTCATAATACTCTGTCTTTAAGTCAATATAGGGAAGGATCAGCTCTTCCTTGATCATCTGCCAGAGGATTCTGGTCATCTCATCCCCGTCCATCTCCACCAATGGTGTCGTCATCCTGATTTTCGCCATAACAGTCTCCTTTCACAAACGAAACGAATGGCAGCCAAGCAGCGGCCATTCGCTTGTATTATTGTATACAGAACCTTTTTTTCTGTCAAGCCCCTATTTTGTCGACGGATATTCATAGATGTACTTAAGATTGTCCGGCGTCGCCTCATATTTCTGAGACTTTAATTCCGTCTGACCGTCCTCGCCCTCCACCAGGTAGGTGATCTCGATCATATTTTCATCAGGCAGATATTTGACAGACGGACTGCCGGGCGGAGAAAGAATCTTCGCTTCCTCGTCCAGAACATCAAAAGACCCCTGATACACCTGACCATCCTGCTTAAAATAAATCCTGACTTCATGTCCGCCATCCGCTCTGTATTCCAGACAGCAGATCAATTCCATCTCCCCGTCATCATTGACATCCACAATAAAATTATTCTCTGAGGGCTCGTTACCAAAGCCTTCGCCCAGCTCCACTACTGTTGTATCTGTCACCCCATAATAATAATTTACATGCAAAAAATCGAAATCCTCATACTGATCCACATAAAACGCAGGGTATCCCATCAGGTCTTCCACGCCCGTAAGCGTTACATCCTCCGGCTCAATCTTCCCATAACGAACTTCAAAGGTACGGATTTCCTTTTCCCCTTCCTCCGTCACACGCACCAGATGCACGCTCTTCCCGCGCACGTTGTCACGAACGCGGAATTCACTGCCATTGACCGTCAGCATATCATAAATCTGATTTTCCAGAATATTGACGTCTGAAAGCACATAGGCGCCGTCCGTGATTTTATAATCCTCCACCAGCGTCACACCCAGTTTATAAGAAGAATACCCTGACGCAACCGGCGCATAAGCCCGCAACACAAACTCGCCGTCCGCGTTCAGCCCGCATTCGATGGTCTCCTCAAAGGGTGCCTGGTAGATAACCGGCTCCGTGGAGACCAGCGTCTCCCACTCGCCGCCATATTCCGTGACCTTCCCTTCGCTGTCATAAAGACCCAGCGCCTTCGCCTGTTTTACGAAGGATTCGTCCATCTCCACCCAGGAAGCAATCCCATAATCCGGCACACTGATCCGCACCAGATAATTATCACATAACTCCACAGAATATGTAAAGGCATGAGTGTCCTCATTCAGGTTCCAGGCCATGCTTCCCACTGGCGTATAACCTTCCTCACCGGAAAGGTAGATATTCTGCTCCACAGCTGTACCGACAGCGACACTGTACGGCACCCAGAGGACGACATCCTGCACCTCATCCCCGTTGATATCATATAAAATCACCTGCGGCACAGAGGTGGCGCTGACATAGTACGAGGAATCCTCCTCCGAAAACACATATTCCTCCCCGTTGATGGAAAGATACGCGCCCCATCCGGTGACTCCTGATGAAAGCGTCAGCTCCATACCATCCTCAGAGGTATAAGCGTAATGCTCCGTGCTTTCTTCTCCCGTCTCCACCCAGGTCATTTCCTGCGTTTCTAAGCGCGTCAGCTCCTCCCATGGATAAGCAGGGATTTCGTCCTCGGAGATTTCCTCCGTTTTCTCCACTGTCTGCTCAGACGCCTGCTCCGTCTCCTCAGCTTCCGTCTTCTCCGGCTCTTCAGCGTCTGTTTCTTCCGTGTCCTCTGTTTTGGAAACTTCCGTAGTTTTCTCCACGGTCTCGACCGTTTCCTCCGTTTCGTATGACTGCCACCAGGAGTAGCCGCTTAAGCTTCCCATCGCCAGCAAAATTGCCAGCCATATCGTCATTTTTCCTCTCATAAGATTTCCCCTTTCTCTGACGTTTGCGGTATTCCCTGCAAGTTGACTGTCAATGCAGCCAAGCCATGAAATAAAGCTTTCTCTTCCCTTTCCTCTCCAGGTATCAGCCACTGTATGCCGTCGCACTGCAGGTTTTCATTCGCACAACAATCACTTTCATGATATCAGTCGGCGCGGCTGCCTGTCAACGCGCAGATTCTTAAGATTTCTTTAAAGCTGTTACCATTCAAAGCCGCTTTCTCTGTGAGTCACCCGAAGTTAGCGCAAAAGCGACCGCCACTCTGCTCCCTGCTCCAGACATAACAGAACGCCTGGGTTCTGGCCGCAAACGGATCGCCGTTTTTCAAAAGTTCTCTGATTTCAGCTTTCGTATACCATGCCGCCTCGATCTCCTCCACCGCAGAAGTGCTTTTGTGAAATTCACCCCTGGCCTTTCCTATCACGCATACATTAGTCTCATTGCTGAAGCCCACCGCACTGTACGAAATACCCAGGAAATCATTGATCTCATATAGCTCCAGGCCGGTTTCCTCCCAAAGCTCCCTCACTGCGCTCTCCTGCGGCGTCTCCCCAGGATCAATGAGTCCCGCCGGGAAATTATAGACCCAGTGACCGGGAGCCAGACGGAATTCCCGATCCACCAGGATTCGCTCGCCGCTCTCATCCGTCACAATGATCACCACAGCGTCCGCGTTTTTGCCGTGCAGCTCTTCAAACGAGTGGATTTCCGGATTACGGCTGATCATTTCATAGGTCTTGATCTGGTGATCCACGGTCTCATAAGTCACGTCATAACGTGTGATAAATTTGCCTTCTTCTTTTTTTTCAATTTTTTTAAATTCCATCACATTTCCTTTCCGGTCACTTCTGTGACGCCATTTCTGCTGCTCCGAAATTTTTATACAAATCATATTCTTTCAAGCAGAAAGCAAACGAACAAAATAAGAGGTTGACAGAACATCTTCCATCAACCTCTTATTTTACAGAAATTCAAATGATTTGCAATACGAAAACATTCTGTACCCCATAATCCTGCACTGACTTACCGCTTCTCGATCGGCGCGTACTCGCTCTCTCCGCCCACATACACAGTCGCGGGACGCAGGATTCTGCCGTCATAAAGCTTATTTTCAATATTGTGCGCAAGCCATCCCGACATACGGGCGCAGACAAAAAGCGGCGTGAACAGATCGTGCGGAATGCCCAGCATATTGTAGGCGTAGCCGCTGTAATAGTCCACGTTATTGGAAATCGGCGTATTTTTCGCCTGCATAATGGTCTGCTGCGCTACCTTTTCAAACTTTTCATAGAAGGCGCATTCCTCATCCCTGCCCTTCTCATGCGCGACCATCCGGCAATAATCTCTCAGAATCTCCGCACGGGGGTCGCTGATTGTATAGACCGCATGGCCAAAACCATACACCAGCCCCTTATTGTCATAGAATCTTCTGTCCAGGATTCTGATGACAATGTCCCGCATCTGCTCCTCCGTGGCATTGATCCCGATCTCGGAAATCACCGCTTCCATCATCTCGCAGGCACGGATATTGGCGCCGCCGTGACGCGGTCCCTTCAAAGAACCGATAGAGCCGCTGACCGCGGAATAAATATCCGTATCCGTGGAGGAAATCACCACGTTGGTGAAGGTCGAGTTATTGCCGCCGCCATGGTCCGCGTGAAGCACAAGCATGGTGTCCAGAAGCCTTGCCTCACTCTCCGTAAAATTACCATCCGCGCGCATCATGTATAAAATATTCTCCGCAATGGAATATTCCTGTTTCGGATAATGGATCACCAGACTGCCGCGGTCGAAATAATGTACCTTGCTCTGATACGCGTAGCACGAAATGCTGGGAAGCTTCGCCAGAATATTCAGTCCTTTTAACAAAGTCTGGTAAGGATCCGTATCATCCGGCGTCATATCGTAATTATAAAGCGCAAGCACCGCGGACTGCAGTTTATTCATCAGATTTTGCCCCGGACTGCGCAGCAGACTCATCTCCAGGAACTCATCCGGCAGATTATAGTAAGAAGAAAGGAATTCCCTGAAAATCCGCAGATCATTTCTGTTGGGCAGATAACCAAATAAGAGCAGATAGCAGGCTTCCTCGAAGCTGTCTGTCTTATCCTCCCCTTCCTGCACAAAATCCTTGATACTGATGCCCCTGTAAATCAGGTCGCCTGGGACATTGACCTTATTGCCATTCTCATCCTTCTGATAACCAACCACGTTGGAAACTCTGGTCAGCCCCACCGGAACGCCGGTGCCGTCCTCATTTCTTAACCCTTTCTTAATTCCTTTTTCTTTGAAGAGCTGGTTGGGGATATCTGTATAATTTAACGATTTGCCGTAAGCCTGCGCCAGATTCACGCGCATATTGCCGCGATTCTGAAATTCCTCACGCAGCCGCATACTCACATTATCAGGTGTATAATAAACATTCGGTGTCATGTATCAGCCTCCTTCTTTTCATCTTTTTCCGCATACCGTATTATTATATCATGAGCAAAGGACGCTCATGATCCAATTCGCCGCTCGCCGGACGTGCGAGCACGCCCTTCTCGCTTGCGCTCATTACATCATGAGTGCAAACGAATCACCGCGTATTTTGCGATTGACGAGTGACGAATGGGATAATGATTGCGTATTCAGCAATTATTATAGCTGAACTTTCCTGAAAAAACAATAGAATTTTGTATGTCGGTATACAATGTTTTCGGGATACAATGATACAATTTTAGGCAACTTATCTCTGGACGTGCTGACAGAAGTGTTGTAAAATAAAACAGTGTGGGCAGTTCGCCGGAATTTTCCGGCCTTGCTTACCGGCACGCGAACCATCAATGACAGCAATCAGCGAAACTTCTTTTCAGGTAGCCTGTACCGGTTTCGCGTTGAATAGGAGGATCTGATTTATGGTAACATTATACGACGGCGGCGTTTATCTGAAGAACGGGCAGGAAATTGTCCCCGAAAAGGAAGCGGCCGCAAAGGGCATCAAAACCGCTCCTTCTGCAGCAAAAGAGGGCACAATCGCCTATTCCATTTTGAAGGCGCACAACACTGTCCCCGACATGCAGAATCTGCGTCTTCGCTTTGATTCTCTGGTCTCTCACGACATTACTTACGTCGGGATTATTCAGACGGCCAAGGCTTCCGGCATGGAGTCCTTCCCCATCCCCTATGTCCTGACCAACTGCCACAACACGCTCTGCGCGGTTGGCGGCACCATCAACGAGGACGACCATCTCTTCGGACTCTCCGCCTGCCAGAAATATGGCGGCATTTTCGTTCCTCCCCACATCGCGGTCATTCACCAGTATATGCGGGAGATGATGGCGGGCGGCGGCCGCATGATTTTAGGCTCCGACAGCCACACCCGTTACGGCGCCCTGGGCACCATGGCCATCGGCGAGGGCGGCGGCGAGCTGGTAAAGCAGTTACTGCAGGACACCTATGACATCAAATATCCAAACGTCATCGCCATTTACTTAGACGGTGCGCCGCAAAGAGGCGTAGGTCCGCAGGATATCGCGCTGGCCATCATCGGCGCCGTATTCAAAAACGGCTATGTCAAAAATAAAGTCATGGAATTTGTAGGCCCCGGCATCGCCTCCATGACTACCGATTTCAGAAACGGCATCGATGTCATGACCACCGAGACTACCTGCTTATCCAGCATCTGGTGTACGGATGCGGACACGCGGGACTATCTGGCGCAGCACGGCAGAGCGGACGACTATCAGAAACTCGCTCCCGCGGACATGGCGTATTATGACGGCTGTGTCTATGTGGATCTGTCCACCATCAGGCCCATGATTGCCCTGCCCTTCCATCCCAGCAATGTATTTGAGATAGCGGATCTGACCGGCAGTAAGCTGTCTGACGTACTGGAAGATGTGGAGAAAGAAGCAAAGAGAATTTCCGGCAGAGATTATCATCTGACCGATAAAATTGTAAACGGAAAACTGACCGTCCAGCAGGGCTTTATCGGCGGCTGCTCCGGCGGCACCTACTCAAACGTGATGGAAGCGGCGCATATTCTGGAGAATGCCTCCTGTGGCAACGGTCTCTTCCAGCTCTCCGTCTACCCATCCAGCCAGCCGGTGTTTATGGATCTGGTCAAAAAAGGTGCGGCCAGTACCCTGATGGCAGCGGGCGCGATTTTGCGCACCGCCTTCTGCGGACCATGCTTCGGCGTGGGCGACACGCCGGCCAACGACTGCCTCTCCATCCGCCACGCGACCCGCAACTTCCCCAACCGCGAAGGTTCCAAACCGGGCAATGGCCAGATGGCGGCAGTGGCCCTGATGGACGCGCGCAGCATCGCGGCAACCGCGGCAAATGGAGGCGTTCTGACGCCGGCAACCGATATCGCGGACGATTATGTGATGCCTGCCTATGAATTCGACCCTGTCTCCTATGAAAAGAGACTATACAACGGCTTCGGAAAGGCGCAGCCGGACACTTCCATTATCTACGGCCCCAATATCAAAGACTGGCCAGCCATGGAATCCCTGGCTGGCAACATCCTGCTGCGGGTATGCTCAAAGATCATGGATCCGGTCACCACGACTGATGAACTGATTCCCTCCGGCGAGACGTCCTCTTACCGCTCCAACCCCTTAGGGCTTGCGGAATTCGCGCTCTCCAGAAGAGATCCTGCCTATGTTGGCAAAGCCAAAGAAGTCGATAAACTGGAGCGCGCCCGCGTAGATGGCAGCGATCCGGCCTCACTTCTGCCGGAGCTTGCGTCCGTTTATGAGAAAATCAAATCCATCCCCGGCAGCGAAGATGTCGATCCTGTCACGATTGAGATCGGCAGCATGATTTATGCCGTGAAGCCCGGCGACGGCTCAGCCAGAGAGCAGGCAGCCAGCTGCCAGCGCGTTTTGGGCGGCCTTGCCAATATTGTCTCCGAATATGCCACCAAACGTTATCGCTCCAACGTCATCAACTGGGGCATGGTGCCCTTCCAGATGAAGGAAGAACCGGATTTTGAGGTGGGCAGCTTTATTTACGTTCCCAATATCCGCGCGGCGCTGGATACCGATATGCAGCACATTCCCGCTTATGTCATCGGCAACACCGTACAGGAAATCAGCCTGTATATCGCGGATATGACGCCGGATGAAAAGAAAATCTTAAAGGCCGGTTGTCTGATCAATTACAACCGCGACAGACACGCACGGGAAAGATAAAGGCACAAGCTTCCTTCAGGCAGCTGATATCCGGTGAAAATATATATGGCATCCATATCAGTAAAATCAAAACTAAAAATTGAGGAGCGGTTAATCCCACTCCTCAACATATTCCATATAATCTGTCTCATCAGCAAAAAGCTGATAATCCCCATTTACATAACCCATATAACCGTTGCTTACATAATATCCTTTCATCTCAAAAAACCTCCTTTGCTGCAGTTTAAGTGCTGCTTCGTTCTTTCTGAAATAAAGGATATCCTTTTATGTGTCCGATAATCCGGACTTATTTATCCTGTAATAGCGTCATAGTTACAGTTCACACCCCTGCCATTTTTCGTACTTTTTGTACAAATCGCCGAAATT
>JAJQFS010000071.1 GCA_021200995.1 Lachnospiraceae bacterium
AGAAGGCGTATTTGGACAAACAAAATTATAATTATTCCGGCAGGAGAAACAAAGCAGATATTGATAGACTGGTGGATCATTGAACAAAATATGAAGAATGGCTTCGATGTCACCGACTACGGCCAGGGGAAATGTCTTCGGCAGCAGCACACAGATATGCTCATCATGTCAGAAAAGCAGAGCCTTCCTCATGGTTGGCTCTGTTTTCTGCTGTCCGGCGTACGCAACGGACTTTGATATCACAAATTGCGTCCTGAAACCTGAATGTGGGAAAACTTCGCAGTTTTCACAGTTTCCCGCCTCTTTTCTGTTTGACATCCCCTGATTCCGGTTGTAGGATATATGCAAAGACTTTGGATTTTACGTAAACATATGATTCGGATGAAATCCCGCAAACCAGGAGGTACAAACATGAAACTAATCAAACGATCCCTGCCGTTTCTGCTGGCGCTGTGCATGATGTTCGGCAGCTATTCTCTGACCGCGTCCGCGACTGAGACCACCACAGAGTCTGTCATCTTAAATGTGGGTGATACATACACTCTAACGACCTCTACAGACTCCGCGATTACCTATACTGATGACGGCATAGTCAGCGTAACCACGGACATCACCCTGCATGATCACGTCTCCAACACGGCATATTCTTTAGAGAGCTTCTCAGACTCGGTCAGCACTGCCACACTGAGCCAAGCCGAGTTTACTCTGCAAGAGGCTGAAATAGCCGATTCCTACTACGTCTATAATGAGTATGCCAAGGTCTATCTGACCAATAACCAAATTGCAAGCACCTTCTTTTCCAGTAATAAAGCAAACAGAATAGTGTTTACACCCGTGGAAAACAGTGACGGTACGGTAAGTTACCGGATCTGCAAAGGAAACGGTAATCGTTATATCATGTTCTATGCCCAAGAGATGAATTTTAATTCTACAACGGATTATTAATACATCAGTGAAAGTGATGGAGGATATTACGATCTGATTCTTCTCCAGAAAAACGATACCACAACAGATAACGATGTCCTTCCTGGCTACACCCGTGCTTCTGAGCTTACGATCGGAGGAACCTATCTGATTACCTACAAATGGAATGGCAACTACATCGTCCTCTATCCCAAAAACGGCACCGCCAACCAGACCAAGCTGATAACCCAAGAAGTAACCATCACAGGCGTAGCAGAGGGTACTTCCACTGTCACCATCGGCGACACCTCCTACGAAATCACCGTGATAGCTGAGGGCGCAACGGCAGTCAAACTGCATGAGGGTGCGTCCACCACTCTCACCGTGAGCGGCAGTATAACCTCATCGAATGACAGTATTGAAACCACTGTAATCGATTCTCTTATCGGAAAGCTCAGCACAGGCGACGACCTCTCGGACGTCAGTTCCGCGCTTTATACGTTCAAATTTGATGAAGCTAATAATGTCTGGGTCATCTCCAATATCACTTCGGATGGCAAAACTGTCTATTTGAACGTCTCCGATGGCACCAACAGAGGGTATCCGAATACCACAAGCGAACAGACTCTGACCCTGACTTATGAAAACGGCGACTATTTCACGATCAAGGGCAGCAACGGCAGATATCTGGCCTTCTGGGCCGAAGACAATGCAGCAGACGGTATTCCCTGTTTTGACGAAGGCGCCTGGGAATCGGCAAGTGCCGGCGGTGAATATGTCAAATTTTATTTCTATCGCCCCGCGGAAACTGATGAGGAAAGCAGCACTGAACTGCCCGGATGCGTCAAGCTGACTAGTACCGACGACATTGAGAGCGGAGAAAAGTACCTGATCGTCGCCTGTCTCAACGGCTCCTATTACGCCCTTTATCCTTCCACCAACACCAGTAGCAAAGCAGATCATGTGATCGAGCTTTGTTATCAGCTGGAAGTCGAAGGCGTCAGCTCCGGCAGCACCACACTGACAGTTGGCGGCAGCACCTACCAGGTTATCGTCAGCGCCCACACCTGGGATGAAGGCACAGTCACACAGACAGCTACCTGCACCGAAGAAGGCGTCATGACCTACACCTGCAGCATATGTAACAAAGAAAAGACCGAGGCCATCCCCGCCACCGGACATACCGCTGGAGAAACAGTCGTTGAAAATGAAGTTGCAGCCACCTGCACCACGGACGGCTCCTATGACAACGCGGTGTACTGCACCGTCTGCGGCGCGGAGTTAAGCCGCGAAACCGTGATCATCCCCGCCACCGGACACAGCTCCGGCAGCGAATGGCAGAGCGATGAAAGTGAGCACTGGCTGGTATGTGAGACCTGCGGCGAGGCGACAGACTTCGCGCAGCACACCTATAGCGACTGGGTCATCACCAAAGAAGCCACCGACACTGAGGACGGCACCAGAGTCAAAACCTGCACCGTCTGCGGACACACTGTAACCGAGACCATTCCTGCCACCGGCAGCTCCACAGACGACGATACAGATGATTCATCTGACACTGTCACCGCAGCCACAACAGACACCACGTCCGCGGCTGACAGCACTACCGCAGTATCTGCCATACCGGCTGACACTGCCGATACCGCAAATCCGGCCCTCTGGTCGCTTCTGCTCCTGACAGCCTGCGTCGGACTTGCCGCGGCAAAGCTCCGCTCGCGCAAAGCTGATCAGTCATAAATCAATCATAAATCGTTTTAGAAAATGCCCACCCGGCTGATGCCGGGCGGGCATTTTCTAAAAACAGCTATATAAACCGATGTACTTTCACTGCCTGTACTGGTCTCGTTCCGCATGGCCACAATCGAAACCGTTTCAATCGTAAAAGATCACCACATTACATTCTCAGATATTTCTTCAAATCCTCGCTGACAATCTCCCTGACTTCCCCTGCAATCCGCCTTGCCTTCTTTTCATCAAACTTTACCTGCCTCGCGACCGCAAGCAAATCCTCTGTATCCGGATTGCGTCCATTTCCATTGACTGTTGTCGCATGTTCGCCGCCGACGGAATTGCTGTATGTCAGGTCATATGCCGGAGACAGCTGCCATC
The DNA here is from genome assembly GCA_021200995.1 of Lachnospiraceae bacterium. Taxonomy (GTDB): domain Bacteria; phylum Bacillota; class Clostridia; order Lachnospirales; family Lachnospiraceae; genus RGIG6307. The sequence goes on from JAJQFS010000071.1 coordinate 3,013, forward strand.
TGCCGTCCTTATATAAAAAGGAAAAATTCCTGGAATGGTCGTCCCTGTTATACGTACCAGCGTTCCAACCTTACAGTTTTCCATCCACACATTTAATAGCTTATCGTTGCTCATCGATTACCTCCTGAATCGACGCGTAGCCCTTCTTTGAAAATAATGCATCGAAGTCTCCCTCGCACCCCAGTGCGAAGCCTATTTTGATGAGTGACGACAGCGAAATCTCTCCGGTTCGCTCAAAGCGTTTCAGCGAGCCGAGGCTTACGTCCGAACGCTCGCTAAGCTGCGTTTGTGTTAATTTCTTCTCCTTTCTCCGCTGACGCATTCTCATCGCAATTTCCTTATTGACATCGCCTGGAGATTTTAATAAATCGAAGTTATTCATAGATCATATTTTAACCCAAAACCGCTGTTTTGGCAAGTTTGGATTAATATTTTAATCATTTTTTCGATTCTATATTTTACCACAATTTTACACCTTGCCGGTTTCGGATTTTACATGGAAAGCCTGATGATAATAAGAGAACATATTTTCATTTTGGGAGGATTATGAAGGATTTATTAAAGAAAAAAGGCTTTATCTGCGACATGGACGGCGTGATCTATCACGGGAACCGGCTGCTGCCGGGGGTGACGGAATTTCTGGAGTGGCTGAAGGAAAACCACAAGGAATATCTGTTTTTGACCAATTCCGGCCAGTATACGCCGAGAGAACTGCAGCAGAAGCTGGGACGTATGGGACTGGATGTGGACGAGTCCCACTTTTATACCAGTGCGCTGGCGACCGCGCATTTTCTAAACAGTCAGGCGCCGGGATGCAGCGCTTATGTAATGGGCGAGCACGGCATCCTGAACGCGCTTTACGACGCGGGCATCACCTACAATGACGTCAACCCGGACTATGTGGTGGCGGGCGAACCGTCCGGCTACAGTCTGGAGATGATCACAAGGGCCATCCGCCTGGTACAAAACGGCGCCAAGCTGATCGGCGCCAACTACGATTTGACTGGCCCGACCGAGACGGGAATTGCCCCAGCCTGCCGCGCCCTGCTGGCTCCCATTGAGTTGGCCACCGGAAAACAGGCTTATTACATGGGCAAGCCGAATCCGCTGATGATGCGCAGCGCCCTGAAAATGCTGGGCGTCCACTCGGAGGAATCGGTCATCATCGGCGACCGGATGGATACGGATATCGTGGCGGGGATTGAATCCGGCCTGGATACAGTGCTGGTACTCTCCGGTGTGACCTCGCGGGAGGAATATCTGAACTTTCCTTACCGTCCAAGATTAATTCTGGAAGGTGTGGGAGATATTCCGGAGGCAGCCAGGCGCATGAGCGAGTCAGACTGAACATGGATTAAAACAGTTCGATAACAGATAAATAAGGAGGACAACCGCACAGCAATGACCATCACAAAAGAGATTATTTTCGGCGTGCTGGCCGGCGCGGCAGTGGTGTTCATCTGTCTGGTGATTTTCAAAAAAAAGAAAATATTGTAGGCTGTACAGACGGGCGCTTAAAGTGGTATGATAAACAGGATCGTTTTGATTGAAATCGCGATCCTGTTTTTATCGTGGACAGTCCGTAAAGCACTTTCACCATAACTACGGCATAAGGAGAACTGATGAACCACAACCGCTATCTGATCCTGGATGAAATCCGGGGACTTGCCCTCTTAAATATGATCGCTTATCACGCCTGCTGGGACTTAGTCTACATGTTCGGTCAGGACTGGGCCTGGTACAAGTCCGGAGCGGCATACATCTGGCAGCAGGGTATCTGCTGGACCTTTATCTTTCTCTCCGGCTTCTGTCTGCCGTTAGGAAAACGGAAGGTAAGGCGGGGACTCACCGTCTTTATCTGCGGATTGATCATCACGTGCGTAACGCTTCTGGTTATGTATGACGACCGCGTCATTTTTGGTGTACTGACGCTGATCGGCTCCGCCATGCTGCTGACGGCGCTCTTAGAGCCGCTGCTGAAAAAGTGTCCGCCCGTCGTGGGCTTTACAGTCAGCTTTCTGCTCTTTTTCCTGACCAAAAAAATCAACAGCGGTTATCTGGGTTTTGGCAGCTTCAAACTGCTCACGCTGCCGAAAGGGCTGTACCGGAATCTGTTCACCACCTTTTTCGGCTTTCAGGCGCCCGGATTTTATTCCACGGATTACTTTTCTCTCATTCCCTGGCTGTTTTTGTTCCTCGCGGGGTTCTATCTCCATGCCATTCTGTCAAAAAAAGATCTCCTGAGCCATCTCGCTGTTGGCCGGATCAGACCGCTGCAGGTTCTGGGGCAGCACTCTCTTCCCATTTATATGGTGCATCAGGTGATACTATACGCGGTGTTTTCGGTTATATTTTAATGACAGGGAAAATGGCCTCCTGACTTTATTTCAAGCCAGGAGGCCATTTTCCCTGAGAGGTTATCTGTCATTATAATGGCGAGAGTCCACGATGGAAGATATATCATCAGCCGATCACGGATCTCGCGATGTCCGGGCGGTTGGTGATAATTCCGTCGCACCCCGCCTGCACCAGGGCGGCAATGTCGTCCGCGTTGTCGCAGGTGTAGGGGTTGACGCCGATGCCGCGCTTATGCATCTCCGATACCAGCTCCGGATTGTCCAGGACACTGTGATAATCCGGATGCAGGAAGTCCGGCTTATAGTCCAAGTCATCCACGAGCTGCACAAGATCGCAGCTTTTTTCCTCGTTCACTAAAACTTTACCACATCCTTTACCGGATAGGAAGCGGCCATGGACGCGGCAAGCTCCCTGCGCATGGACTGCATTTTTTCCTGGAGGGTCAGAAGGCCGACCCGGTAGGACGACTTCTTTTTGATCTTACCCAGGAGCTTGGCGTCAAAGGAAGAAAACATCACCTGTTCCTCTTTCAAGCCGCTTTTGTCCACGATTTTTAAGATTTTGCCCACAAAGTCCACAGACTTGTCCAACGGTGACTTTAATTCCAGATTGATGATCTCCATATCCTTTAAGAGCGGCAGCAGCTCCTCTAAAGTCAGTATTTTCTCCCCCTGAAACTCTTCCCCTTTATAAGAACCGAAATCATAGCTCTTCAGCTCCTTCAGCGTCTTTAACAGGATCGCGCCCTTCCCGTCGGAAGTATTGTCAATATAATAATTGTGGTGGATCGCAATCTTGCCGTCGGCGGTCAGCTGCATGTCGGTCTCGATACCGTCCGCTCCCAGCTCAGGCGCCTTCAGGAAAGCCGCCTTTGTGTTTTCGGGGGCGTGGTAGGACGCGCCCCGATGTGCCATAATCAGAATTTTGTTATTATTCATTGAGCAATTCATTTCCTTCCTCTTCCAGTTCTGCCAGTGTTGTATCCAGATCCGCGCCGTTGATGATGATCTCGGAAGCAGCGTCATGGAAGTCCAGCTGCCACTCCGCGTAACCGGAAGCGTTCGGACGGCCGTGTGAATACTCCAGCTGCTCCGTCGCTACCTTATACTGCGGATATTCCGCGTACAGCGCCTGCATGTCCGCGTTCTCCTGCGCGCTCTTTCTGGTTGCCAGATAGCCGGTCACGATATTGGCCTCCACAGTTTCCTCCTCAGTCGCCATAAACTTGATGAACTCCCAGACCGCCTGCTGGCGCTCCGCGGAAAGGCCGGAGAGCATGGCCATATTGCAGCCGCCCACCGCGACGCCGTAGGAGGTTCCCTTGGGAATAAAGGCACAGGTCATCTCAAAGCCCTGCTCCTGCGCGATCGCCAGATATGAGCTTAAGCTGCCGGTAGAACCGAACCAGATCGCCGCGTCCTGATTGGTCACATCCGCGCTGCATTTATCGGACTCAGAATTGGCATAGAAGTGCAGCCACTTTTTTTCATAGAGATCCTCGATATACGCGATCATCTGTCTGCATTCGTCCGTGTCAATAGTGATCTCCGTCTCATCCTCGTTGATAGGGAAGCTGCCGAGCGTCAGCAGAAATGCCTCATAGAACCAGTAATAGCTGTACATGGTCATGCCGTATTTGCCGGTGGTCTCATACACCGCCTCGCAGGCCGCGGTCACATCATCCCAGGTGTGTACCTCATCGGCATCCACTCCGGCTTCCGCCAGCAGTGTCGCGTTCATATACATGATAGAGGTAGAACGCAGGAAAGGCAGCGCATAGTAGCTGTCATTGATGTTGCAATTATACAGCAAACCATCGTAAAAGTCACTCAGATCATAATTATCCGCCTCAATAAAGCTGTCCAGGCTCTGAACCATGCCGCCGTTTGAAAACTCGCCCACCACGCCGATCTCCAGCTCAGTCACATCAGGAGCCGTCCCTGCAATATAAGCCGCCTGCAGCTTCTGATGCAGATCCGTGTAAGCGCCCTGATACTCCGCGGTCACAGAAATTCCTTTCTCCGCGCCGACTGTGGTATTGAAACGCTCCACAGCCGCGTCAATGTACTCCTAAATGGTGCCGGTATAGGCATACCAAAAGGTCAGGTCGATGACGTCATCGCTGCCGGTGCTCTCCGAGGAAGTCGTGCTGGAGCTTCCGGAGGATGTGGAGGAAGCTGACGTGGAGGAACTGGTGCTGCCCGCGGATGCGCTGCCGCATGCGGTCAGGAGGCTGCGGAGCAGGCCGCCACACCACCTGCCAGAATTCCTTTCATAAAGTCTCTTCTTGTCATATTGCTGAACATAGTTTCTTTTCTCCTTCTTTTCTAATTGATTTCTATGATAAAGAGGCGCTTTCTTTTGCCTCTTCTATCCTGATTGCGGTTGATCAGACAGAACATTATCTGTCTGTATATTCTCTGGTCTGCTTTATTTACACAGGCCTTCCAGTTTCCGCCTTATTTCACTCCGGTATAAGCAAACGCTTTCAATATCTGCTTCTGAGCCAGAATAAAAGCGATAATCACCGGCACCAGCATGATCAGGTTGCCTGCCATGACAATGTTGTTGGACACCAGGCCGGACTCCACCTCACGCAGCATGGTCATTCCCATGGAAAGTGTTCTCACGGTTTCATTGGTGGTCAGAACCTTCACCCAGAAGTAATCGTTCCAGGTGCTGATGAAGGTTAAAAGCGCCAGCGTAACGATCGTGCTGCGGGCCATCGGGATCATGATCTGAAATACAATCTTAAATTCTCCCGCTTTATCCATCCTGGCCGCCTCGATTAAGTCCTTCGGCACCTGCATGAAGTTCTGCCGCAGCATGAAAATGCCGAACGCGCTGGCCGCCTGCGGCAAAATCAGAGACCAGTAAGTGTTAATCAGCCCCATTTTGCTCAAAATCAGAAAGACCGGCAGAAACACGAGCTGGGAAGGGATCATCGTGGTAGCGAGCACCAACCCGAAGAGAAGGCCTTTTCCAACGAATTCGTAGCGGGCGAAAGCATACGCTGCCGGTACCACGGTGACCATCTGAATGATCAACACACCAGCCGTCACAATCACACTGTTTTTGAAATAATGCAGATAATCGATGGCATTGAACGCGGTGACAAAGTTCTCAAACTGCGGTTTCAGTACGAAAAACAGGGGCGGCGTCTGCAGCGTCTGCGCCGTGGTTTCCAGGCTGGTCAGCGCCATCCAGTAAAAAGGGATGAAGAAAATCAGGAAAAGCACGGCGCTTAAGAGCCATTTTCCGATTTTCAGAATGCTTATTTTTTTCATAATGAAATCTCCTATTGATAATGCACTCTCTTCTGCAGCACCGCGAAATAGAAGATCGAAATGCCGCCCACGATCACCATCAGCGCCACACCCATCGCGGATGCGTACCCGACACGGTAGCTGACAAAGCCCTGTTTATAGAGCTCATAGACAATGGTGTCCGTCGCGTTTCCGGGACCGCCGCTGGTCATGATAGAGACGCTGTCGAAGGTCTTGAACGCGGCGATAATGCCCATCAACAGCAGGTAAAATAACGTCGGGGAGAGCATTGGCAGCGTCGCCTTAAAGAAGGTGGTCACAGGGTTCGACCGGTCTAAAGCCGCCGCTTCGTACAGATAGCCGGGAATGCCCTGCGGCGCCGCCACAATGATCAACACGTAATAGCCCAGGCTCTTCCACACATTGACTAACGCCAGAGAAAACAGTGCTGTATCAGAACCGCCCAGCCAGTTGACAGCCTCAATTCCAAAGAGACTCAGCACATAATTGAACAGACCCTTGTCATAATTCATCATCCACATCCAGATAAAGGAAATGGACACCAGTGAAATAATGTAGGGCAGGAACATAATGTTCTGCAAAATCTTGTTGAGACGGGTGCTCTTTTGAATAAAGACCGCGATCAGTGTTCCCAGAATCATGGATGCCGGCACATACATCAGCACATAGATGACCGTGTTGCCGAGCGCCTGCCAGAAGGTTTTATCAGAGAACATTTTCGTATAATTCTGCAGACCCACGAATTTCATTTCCGAGATCATATTCCAGTTAAAAAAGCTGACGTAGATCATGTAAAAGAGCGGATAAATGACGAAGACCGCGAAAATGATCATCGCCGGCGCGACCATAATGTACGGCAGCGCCTTATTCCATATCACCAGACCCGGCCTCTCTTTCATGGCCGGCTGGTCCTTCACTTTTTTTGTCATGTTAATCTCCATTCCACCGCTTTCAGTTGGCGGCACAAATATTGATAAAAGGCTGTTTTCTTTCACATTTTGATCCTGTCACCCGGCGTTGCGGATGCGGTTTTTATTTTTATCAAAGAAACACAGATCCTTTTTCGGAATCCAGACGTTCACCAGGCCGCTGTAGCGCTTCATGGCCTCGTAATTTTTCGCGTGCAGAACGCCGTAAGGTGTGCGAAGCTTATAGTGAATCTCACTGCCTAACATTTCACGCGTCATGATCGTGCCCTGGAAGCAGGAAGCTTCTCCCTCCGGCTTTTCAAAGAGGACATCGTGCGGTCTGCAGCCCACATAAGCCACTCCCGGCATATCCTCCCACTCGTTGGACATGCTGGCCGTTTCAAAAATATTCATGGGCGGGTTGCCGATAAAGCGTGCCGTGAAGACATTGTCCGGATTTAAGTAAATGTCCTCCGGGGTGCCCTGCTGCATGATATTGCCCTCATCCATCAGAATGATGTGCGTACCCATGGAAGTCGCCTCGCTCTGGTCATGCGTGACATAGACGAAGGTGGCACCCAGCCTCTGGTGCAGCTCGATTAACTCTGTGCGCAGCTGTCCGCGCAGCTTTGCGTCCAGGTTGGAGAGCGGTTCGTCCATCAGAAAGACCTGCGGATTTTTGACCATGGCTCTGGCAAGCGCCACACGCTGGCGCTGTCCGCCGGAGAGTGCGCTCGGTTTGCGGTCCATATAAGGGGTTAAGCCCGTGGTCTCTCCGATTTCCCTGATACGTTTCTCTCTTTCTTCCTTCGGCACCTTCGCGTTTTTTAAGCCAAACTCAATATTGCCCCGCACGGTCATCGTGGGATAAATCGCGTAATTCTGGAACACCATGGCGATATCACGGTCGCCGGGCGGCACATTCTTCATATCCTTTCCGTTGATGGTGAGCGTTCCGCCGCTGACCTCCTCTAACCCGGCGATCATACGCAGGGTCGTGGATTTACCGCAGCCTGAAGGTCCTAACAGCACGGTAAAACTGCCCTCCTCGATCGTCAGGTTCAGATCTTTGATGACCTGGACACCGTTGTCATAGATTTTGTCCACATGTTCCAGTTTGATCTTGTCCATGTTTCTTTTTTCCTTCCTTTTCTTTTTCCTGTAAGACGTTCTCATTATAGCCATCCCTTGTGTAAAGCCGCTATCCGGTCGCTGTAAAATCCGGGTGGCGAAACGAAGAAGGAAGGTAAAACAGGCCATTCTTTTTGTAAAATCAGGTAAAATACAAAAAGCGCCATTCTTTTTCTGCCTGACAAACCTGTTTTTCTGCAAAATAAAAAACGCCTGACTTTTCTTCAAAGTCAGACGCTTCGTTCCCAATGCAAAAGCCAAAAGGCTTTCTGGTGCTTTCCTATATTCAGTTTGAGATCCTGGCAGCCAGCAGATATTTTATACAGACTGTCTCAATTCACTCTTCACTCTTTCCCCTGATCATTTTCACTCTTTCGATGGTATAGAGTGTCACGCTCAGCAGCATAAACACCGTGCAAAGACAGATCAGTGTCAGAGACAACCGTTCCGGAATATTGTGCCAGAAGACATGCAGAATCGCTGTGAAATATAAAAGAAATGTCGTCACCTTGCCGTGCCAGTCGGCGCCCTCCACGCGGCCGGTTTTTTTGATAGCGAGAAGACCCGTCACGCACATGATGATTTCTTTAATCAGCAGGATAAAAAACGGAATGGCCATCAGCGGGTACTCCACGACCAGGCACAGAAGGATGGCGCCCTGCGTCAGCTTGTCCGCGAGGGGGTCCAACACCTTGCCCACGTTGCTGACCATGTGAAATTTGCGGGCCACCCACCCGTCCAGCACATCCGTCAGCCCCGACAAAAGCAGGAATACCGCCGTCAGAGGCGTGTTATGAAGCCCGCTGTAGGACCAGACAAAGCAAGGGATCAGGATCAGCCTGAAAAACGACATGCCGTTCGGGATGGTAAAAATCCTGTCCTCCGGGTTTTCCTTTTTTTCTTCTATGATAGTTTTGTGATCGTCTGTCATCATTTGTACTCTCCGTTTTTATATATTCTCCTCCGGCAGCGGCAGCGTTACCGTAAACTTACAACCGCCCTCTTTTACGTTTTCCGCCGCGACTGCTCCGCCGCTCATCTCCACCGCCCGTTTCACAAGCGTGAGCCCCAGACCGTTGCCCTCTGATTTATGGGAATTGTCCGCCTGATAAAAACGCTCAAAAATCCGCTCCTCCTGGCCGGGCGGGATGCCCTGCCCGTTATCCCGGATTGTGAAAATGATGTTTTCCTCGTCCTTTCTCAGGCGAATCTCAATGAAGCCGTCCTGCGGGGCAAATTTCACCGCGTTCCCGATCAGGTTCAGCCACACATGCTGCATGAGCTTTTCATCGGCCATACAATATATCGACTCCATCTCCACGTCGAACTCGATGTTTTTTGGTTCCCACTGCGGTTCCATCTGCACAATCGCCTGACGGATCTGTTCATCCAGACGAAAGCGTGTTTTTTCCGACGTGATATCCCTGCTTTCCAGCTTGGACAAAAGAAGGATATTGCCCACCAGATCGGAAAGTCTCCTGGTATTCAGGAGAATTTTCTGAATATACTCTTCCTGTTCCTTCGTCTCCTGCGGATCTCCCTGCAGCAGCATGGCGTATCCCTCAATGGCGTTGATCGGCGTCTTGAATTCGTGGGAAACATTGGAAATAAACTCGTTCTGCATCTCCTCCGCGGCCGTGATAGCGCCGGTCATGGTATTAAAGCTGTCGTAGCTGTCCGTGATTTCCGTCACCGGATTTTTTTCATCCGTAAGCTTGACCTCGTGCTTCCCGTCCGCCACCTCTTTCATAGCCTGACTGAGGCGAGTAATCGGCGCCAGGAAAAATTTGCTCGTCACCGCGGTGATGCCGGTTCCCAGGATAATGCTCAGGATGGGAATAGCGACGGCGATCGGCATCGTCATGGAGAACCCGAATATCCAGTCTAAGAGGTAGGCGCCGATATTCGCCACAAATACAGTCACTACCATGATAATCAGGGTGATTACAGTAAAATAATTGCGAAGGCTGAATACACGCCTCTTTGTCTTTTTCTTCATGTCACGTTTTTTTCACCACTTTATAGCCCACGCCGCGCATAGTCACAATCTGAAAGTCCGGATTGTCCCGGAAGCGGTCGCGCAGTCGGCCGATGTGCACATCCACAGTATGGGGCGTCGTCTCGGTATCATATCCCCAGATATCATCCATGAGCTGCTGCCTGGTAAAAATGCGGCCCGGATAGGAGCTCATTTTATATAGAAGCAAAAATTCCTTCTGGGGCAAAACCATGCTCTCCCCATCCCAGGAAACGGTCATGGAATCGTAATCCATTACAGTCCCGCCGATCACCTGTCTGCGCTCGCTGATCATCTGCGCGCGCCGCAGTAAGGCACCCACCCGCAGCACCATTTCATTGACATTGACGGGCTTGACCATGTAGTCATCCGTGCCGGAGAGAAAGCCCAGACGCATATCGTCAAAAGCATCCTTGGCGGTAATCATGAGCACCGGCGTCTGATCTCCAGCCTCCCGCAGGGAGCGGACAAACTCGTAGCCGTCCATGACGGGCATCATAATATCAGAAATGATGAGGTCGATATATTCATGGTCCAGAGCCTCCAGGGCTTTTTCTCCGTCGGGAACGCCGATGACGGAGTAGCCGTTTTTGGTCAGGACTTTTTCAAACAGCTGTCTGAGTTCGCTGTCATCTTCCGCGATCAGGATTTTGAACATAGGGCGGCTCCTTTTTTTTATTGCAAAGGCACGCAGGAAAACAGATAAACTGCCTCACTCATGCTGTGCAGGACACTCCGATGAGCCTATGAGCGTGACAATCGTGTTCAGCAGAGGCTTCCACGATTGCCAATAGTCTCATCTCCATTGCACATAAATCGCTCAGCAGTTTATCTGTTCCCCTGCTTGGATTTGCTTCAATTTACACGAATATATTATCTCAACTTCAACACATGTTCAACCCGATACCGAAAATACTAAATTTTACAGCTATTCCAGCTTCCTGTACACGGTAAACCACATGGTAATAAAGCAGGCCAGGCCGCCGATCAGGTTGGAGACGGGCTCTGCTAAAAAGACGCCGTCCGTTCCCAGGAAAACCGGGAAGAGAAGCGTCAGCGGTACCACAATCACAACCTTGCGCAGGATGGAGAAAAAGACCGCCCTCTTCGCTTTCCCCAGTCCCACAAAGGTGGACTGCCCCATAAACTGCAGGCTCATGAAGACAAAGCCCATGAAATAAATGCGCGTGGCGCGGATGCCAAGCGTAATGGTCTCAGCGTCAGCAGAGAAAATCCGGATAAAGGCAGCCGGGAAAAGCAGGATCACCGCCCACATGGCAGCGGTATAAATCACGCCGGCAATCGACATGAAACGGATGCCCTCCTTCACCCGGTGGGGCTTGCCCGCGCCATAATTGTATCCCAGAACCGGTTGACCGCCGCTGCTCAAACCGCTGACCGGGAGAGAGGCGATCTCGCGAATGCTGTTGATGATCGTCATGATACCCACATAGACGTCGCCGCCATAGGTCTGCAGAGTCGCGTTGCACACGATCTGCACCAGACAGTTGGTAAACTGCTGCATGAAGCCGGTGACGCCCAGCCCCAGGATTTCCTTCACCAGACGCGGCTTCAGCTTCATATGCGCCAGAGTAAGCTTATATTCGTTCTTCTTCCCCAGCAGAAATTTCATGATCCAGACAGCGGACACACCCTGGCTTAACACCGTGGCGATCGCCGCGCCCTGCACGCCGAGATCCAGGCCAAAGATAAAAATGGGGTCCAGAATCAGATTCAACACAGCGCCGATGACGGTGGTCCACATGGCGGTCTTCGGGAAGCCCAGCGCGCTGATAAAGCCATTCATCCCCGTGACAATCATGGAAAAAAGTACGCCGTAAAGGTAAATGCGCAGATAACTCTCCGCGTAACCGATGGTGGCGTCGCTCGCCCCGAATAGGTAAAGCACCGGTACCCGGAACAGATAGCAGAGCAGGAAAATCACTACAGATGACGCCAGTGTCAGTGTAAAAACATTCCCCAGTATATCCTTCGCGCGCTCCTCATCCTTCGCGCCCCTTGAAATCGAAAATAACGGCGTTCCGCCCGTCCCGAAGAGGTTCGCGCAAGCTAAAATAAACGTACTGAACGGAAAAGTGAGCCCCACGCCCGTCAGCGCGAGACTCCCCACCCCGGGCAGATGCCCGATATAAATCCGGTCCACCACATTATATAAAAGGTGAATCAGCTGCGCAATTGTCAGCGGCACCGCCTGCGCGGTGATGTTGCGCCAAACCTTTCCCTGTGAAAAATCCTTCTGCTGCTGCGCAGCCGCGTGGTGGTTCATGTGCCGGTCATCTTCTTTCGTCAGTCATTTCTCAGGCGGGCGTTCCCGCCGACTGTTCTATCTTAGCACACTGTAAAATAATTGTAAATAACGCCGTTTTACTTCATTTTTACGCCATTTGCCGCAAAAGGCAAAAAAAGAAACAGGGTCTGTTTTTGCTTATTTACATCCATAAATTTATGAATTATAATACAGACAAACACATGTAGTGCGGCAGACTTAACGCCCATCCCCGCCCCGCCGGACAGAAAGGAAGTGTGAAAATGCCTTTACCAAAAGAACACCTTTATACCATAGATGATATATACAATTTGCCTGACGGTAAACGTGCCGAACTGATAGACGGCCAGATTTATGATATGGCGCCGCCCAGCAGAAAACATCAAAGAATTGTTACCGAACTGTGTACAGCCATAAATAACCACATTAAAAGAAACGGTGGACACTGTGAAGTGGACATTGCCCCCTTCGCCGTATTTTTGGATAAAGATCAGTACACTTATGTCGAACCGGATATTTCCGTGATCTGTGACCCTTGCAAGCTGACAGACAGAGGATGTGAGGGTGCTCCCGACTGGATTATCGAAATCGTTTCCCCTGCTTCCCGGCGCATGGACTACATGATCAAATTATTTAAGTATAAATCCGCCGGTGTCCATGAATACTGGATCGTCGATCCTGCTAAAAACCGTGTCACGGTGTATGACTTCGCCCACGATGAAACAGAAATATATACTTTCTCGGATACAATCAAGGTTGGGATCTATGAGGATCTGTGTATTGATTTCTCTCAGATTACCCCGCTTATCTGAAGCAAGGTCCACGGAAGCGCATCAACAACGGTGCGCTTCCTTTTCTTTCTCTTACAAATCATCTTTCAATATCATGGCCTCCTTCACAGCACAAACCTCCGGATCACCTCGGCCACCGCGCTCTCATTACATGTCGCTTTCGTAATATAATCACACTCCGCCTTCATGCTCTCCACCGTGTTGGCCACGCCCACGCCCAGACCAGCGGCTTTGATCATGGGCAGGTCATTGTAATTGTCCCCGATGGCAATAGTCTCCGACAGATCCACGTTCAGAAGCTTCGCCAGTGAAATCAGCCCCTGCCCTTTATTGACGCCGCGGTGATTAAACTCAATATAGCGGTTGGAGGAGTAGGAAACATCGATCTCGCCTGTAATGTCCTGAAGGTCCTTTTCAATCTGATTCAAATAAGCACGGTCCGTGTTGGTGTAGAGCACCTTCGTGATCTCCTGCCCGCGCAGAAATTCAATATTGTCTGTATTGATCACCTGAATTTCCATGCGGTTCGCCAGGTAATCAATCTCGCCCTGAAATAAATTGTACACATAGACCATGTCCCGCGTATAGACGTGAATGCACACGTCATACTGTCGTCCGCGGCAATACAGCGCCTGCGCCAGTTCAAAAGGCAGGCCCTCAAAATGCAGCAGGCGGTTGTTCTTATTTTCCGTGATGGCGCCGCCGTTGTAGGAGATGACATACTCGCCCTCCTGTTGCCAAAGTCCCAGCTCCTGTAAGGTTCCTTGCACGGAATTATAGCCCCTGCCGGTTGCGGGCACAAATTTCACGCCCTTTGCTCTGGCCATGGCAACGGCCTCGATATCCTTTCGGTCAATGGTTCTGTCCAGCTTTAAGAGTGTTTCGTCCAAGTCACATGCGATGATTTTGTACATAATTGCTTTTCCTCGTTATATATATTCCACCGGAACTGCCGCGATATTATCCTTCAGCCAGAGTGCGGAATCGTACATGCACACGATAGTCCCCGTGCCCCGTCTTTTTCCCGGAATCTTATCGATGACATCAAAGGCGTTTGTCATTGTCAGTTTGGGGTTCGCTGACATTTTGATTTCAACCGGATAAATAAAATCATCCTGTTCGATCAGCAGGTCAATTTCGTCTTCTCTGCTGATCTTCTGTCCATTTTCCATAGACATACGTTTGTCTTTTCCCCTGTAGTACGTCACATACATCCGGTAATCCAGCCCCGCGTTGGAAAATGATTTCAGGATTTCAGAAACGACAAATGTCTCAAACAGTTCACCAGCCATAGCGCCGTTCATCGCGGTTTCCGGAGTCTGATATCTCGTCAGGAAGCATACCAGTCCCGTGTCGCGAAAATACAGCTTCGGCGTCCTGATTGCCCGCTTTAAGGCCGAATTGGAGAACGGCTGCAGCATATAAATCATCCCCGATGCTTCCAGAAGGGAAGTCCACTCCTTCACCGTACTGACCGAAACCTCCGTCTGCTCCGCGACACTGGAATAATTTAACATCTGCCCGGTTCTGGACGCCAGGACTGTCATGAAACGGGTAAATTTTAACTTGTCCTTCACATTGCCCAGTTCATGGATATCTCTGTCAATATAAGTCTGAACATAAGCCGAATAAAATGTCTGCCAGTCCACGTTCTCATCCAGGAGTGCCGGGTACGAGCCCCTGTGAATCAGCTTCCAGATGTCCTCAATATGATAGCAGGACTTTTCCCTCTCCTCCAGATACAGCTGATTCGGAATAAAAGGCATATGAAAATCACAGCCCATGATCTCTCTCATGGAAAGCCCGGACAATTCCAGGATGGCAATCCTTCCCGCCAGCGACTCCGAAATATTTTTCATCAGGTGATACTGCTGCGAGCCGGTCAGTAAAAACCGCCCGTTCTCTTCGCTTTTATCGCACTCCATTTTCAGATAGGGAAATAACTCCGCGATATACTGCACCTCATCCAGCACAATCGGCGGCCTGTAATTTCTGAAAAAAAGTCCCGGCTCCGCCTTTGTCTGCGCCAGCAGGACAGGATCGTCAAAGGTCACATATCTTCTGTCTCCGTACAAATGGCGCAGCACTGTCGATTTCCCCACCTGCCTTGGACCGGTGACCAGGACGCCTTTAAAACTTTTTTCTGTTTTCTGGATCAATTCTTCTATGGCACGTTTCTGATACATGGTGATCACCTTCGGTTCAACTCATTTACGGCATCGTCATAAATTCGACTAATTTACGATGCTATTATAAATTAGTCGCAAAAGAATGGCAAGCTATTTTTTATTCTTTCACCATAATCTTCCTGATAGTTCGTGACGCTTTGCTTTTCTCTTTGTTATCATGAAAATAAATGTTTAAATGCAAAATTCATTTGTTTTTTGCATCATCGTGTGCTACTGTATACACAGAACATCAATCCGCCCAGCAACCGGGAAGCTGGGTATCCCCGCGCAGGACGCTATGTCGCGGATCCGGAGGCAAGAGAGAAAATCAGGGAGGTTGTCGAGCAATGGGTGAATATCTGAAATGGTGGGACATGCCGATCGGGAAGCAGATTGGCAACGCGGGCAGCGAAGTGGCAAGAGCCATCCGCCAGAAAAATAAAAACGATATGCTGAGCGCGTCGTCCTTCTGCATCCACGCGATTGAAATGCTGGCCTACACCAAACTCGACCCCAAAAACGTCAACCGCAGAAAGGAGCTGACCTACGCGCAAGAGGAGATTCTGGATTACATTCTGGGGGATAACCTGTATCAGAACGACGATGAGTCCATTATGAAGTGGTATGACGCATTCCTGTAAAACAGAGTTACTAAGTCAGCAGTCACCATCCGAACTGGTGACTGCTGACTTAGTGACATACGAATTTCACCCCGTCAGATTTTCTCTTGACAATCACCTGATCTTGTTTTATAAGTAATATCTGGTAAGCAAAGAAGCTTATGGGAAGCGTTCATTCCCATGGGCTTTTTTATTTTTGAAACATTTATCCTGAAAACTTATGAGGCAGGAGTATAAATAAAAGCTCCTGTATAACCGGAGGAAATCATGATAAAAGAAGCGAAAACAATACCTTCAGAATCCAGCGAAACATCCATACATAAAAAGCTGACTATTCCAATGCAAACTGTCATCGCAGGTGAAGACGGACAAAAACCTGACGTGACAAATCAATCCGTCACCGCCGCCGAGGTGCTGGTCAGGTGCCTGGAAAACGAGGGTGTGAAATACATCTTCGGCATCCCCGGCGAGGAAAATCTGGATATGATGCGCGCCCTGGAGAAGTCCTCCCTGCGCGTGATCGTGGTGCGCCACGAGCAGGGTGCGGCCTTTATGGCGGATGTCTACGGCAGACTGACAGGAAAAGTCGGCGTGTGCTTTTCCACACTGGGACCAGGTGCGACCAACCTGATTACCGGCACGGCGGACGCCAACAGTGACGGCGCGCCCTTGGTGGCCATCACCGGCCAAGTGGGGACGGAGCGCATGCATCTGACTTCTCACCAATACTTAAATCTGGTAGAATTATTTGAGCCCATCACCAAGCGCAGCAAGCAGATTGTGAATCCGGACTCCGTGAGTGAAATTATGCGCATCGCCTTTAAATACGCGGAAAGTGAGAAGCCAGGCGCCTGCCATGTGGATCTGCCCGCCAATATCGCGTCCATGCCCGTCACGCCCGGCCCCGCCGCGCTTCCTTTAAAGAAACCGGAGCCGGACGTGGAAAACGCTTCCCTCACAAGTATCAAACGGGCGGCCGTTCTGATTTCACAGGCAAAGCATCCCGTGATACTGGCAGGTCACAGTGCCGTGAGGAACGGAGCCCAGGGCGCGCTGACCGCTTTCGCGAACATGCTCCATATTCCGGTGATTAACACCATGATGGCGAAGGGTATCATTCCCTATACCAGCAAATATTCCCTGTGGACCATCGGCATCACACAGCGCGACTACCAGAATCAATGTCTGGACATGGCCGACCTGGTCATTGCGGTTGGATATGACATCGTGGAATTCGCGCCGCGTAAGTGGAACCAGGACTCAAGCCACACCATTCTGCACATTGACACCCGCTCCGCCCATATCAATAAGTTCTTCCAGCCCGACGCCCAGGTCATCGGCGATATTTCATACTCCCTGCAGCAGCTGCTGCGCCGCGTGGAGCCAAAAGAGGAGCCGACAGAATTTCTGGAAATCAGGGCTCAAATGCGGGCTGAGTATGAGAGCTACGCCAACGACACCGCCTTCCCCATGAAGCCGCAGAAAATCCTTTATGATGTGTGGAAATTCATGGGAGAAAATGATATCGTCATTTCGGACGTAGGCGTTCACAAAATGTGGATTGCCAGAGAATACAACTGCTACAGGCCCAACACCTGCATCATTTCCAACGGCTTCGCCACCATGGGCATCGCCGTTCCCGGCGCGGTAGCCGCCAAGCTCGTCTATCCGGACAGAAAGGTGCTCGCCATTTCCGGTGACGGCGGCTTCATGATGAACAGCCAGGAGTACGAAACGGCGCTCAGGGAGCACATTCCCATCGTGACGCTGATTTTCACGGATGGCAGCTACGGCCTGATCAAGTGGAAGCAGATGGATCGCTACCAGAGCAGCTGCTATGTGGATTTCACCAATCCGGATTTTGTGAAATACGCGGAAAGTATGCACGCGAAGGGCTACCGTATCGAGAAGGCAGAAGATCTGCTGCCGACCTTGGAGGACGCGTTTTCGCAGGACGTGCCGTGCATCATTGAATGTCCGGTGGATTATGGGGAGAATGAGAAGCTGTCTGAATACCTGAAAGCGAAATTCGGATGATAATGAAAAACAGAACTGGTAAGAAGCCTCAAAAGAAAGGTTTGGACAATATAATGCCAAAAACCCGCCAACGGTCTGAAAAAATCAGGCCATTGACGGGTTATCTGTTTACAGGACTATTACCTTCTATATCTATATGTAAATTTGACAGATGATATCCATTTACAGGAGAGTTTATTTATGCTTCCCGAAATCGATCTCTCGCAATATACGCCAGCAGCTCCACCGTCTTCTCCACCCCGAACGCCGACGAATCAATCATCAGATCCTTATTCGTGGACGGACCATTGTACTCCGGACAGTACCGCCTGTGATAGAGCTCCCTGGAGCGATCCACCTCGCGGATCATTTTGCGCGCTGTTTTCTCCTCCATTCCAAGCGTTCCCGTACAGTTTTTCAGTCTGGCTTCCACCGGCGCGTAGATATAAATGTTTAAGGAATTTTCAAAATCCTTCAAAATGCTGTCCGCGCACCGTCCCACAATGATGCACGATTCCTTTTTGGCCAGGTCGCGGATGATATTGGTCTGAATGCCGAAAATCTCATCCTGCATGCTTGCGACGCCCATTCCCAGCGGATACTGCCGCTTGAAGAACGAATTATTGGGATTTTCTTCCTTGCTGCTGATCACGGACACCGGCAGTCCCATGCGCTTCGCGGTTTCCTCCACGATATCCCTGTCATAAAAATCAATCTCCAGCTCCCGCGCCAGCCGCTGGGCAATCGTGCGTCCCAGGCTGCCGAACTGTCTGGAGAGAGTGATGACGTACTGTTTCATATGAATCTCCTACCGTCCTTTTCTGTGCGGGAGCCATATTGCATGACATGGCTGCGTTCATCCACGGACTGAAGCATTTTGCGCCCGGGCCCACAAGGCTCAGCTGTTTACTGTATTCACCGCCTGCCCGTTTAACGCTAACTGCGCTAATCTTGCCCGCTTCGCCCGCCTGCCCTTGATGCTCCTCACCACGCAGGAAAGCGTAAAATTAATGATAAAATAAATCAGACAGGCAAAGCCGAACAATACAAAAACATCGCTGACGTTTACCGTGTTGAGACCATTATAACGGTATGCGGAACTTAAGAGCTTTTTCGTGCGCGCCATCAGCTCGATGGTCGCCACATTGGCCAGATAGGACGAATCCTTCACCGTAGTGATGACCTGGCTTAAGAGCGTGGGAATAATATTATTATAGGCCTGTGGCAGGACAATATGCCACATGATCTGCACCGTGTGGAAACCCTGCGACCGCCCCGCCTCGAACTGTCCATGCGCCACGGAATTTAAGCCCCCACGCACAATTTCCGCGATCACGGACGAGGTAAATAGCACCAGCGCCACCACTGTCTTGAACAGAAGCTTCACCTCCGCCGAGGACAGGCCGAACATTTTCCTGTCCAGAAAGCCCGGGCAGGGGCAGAAAACCATGCAGACGAAAATCCACAGCAACAGCGGTGTATTTCTGAAAATCTCGATATATGCCGTAGCAACCCATTTCAGAATTCTGGTCAGCCCGTGATTGCAGTAGTTGCGCAGCATCGCCAGCACAGAACCAATGACCAGGCCGAACACCACCGCCGTTACGGAAACCACCAGCGTGAAGGCCACGCCCTTCATCAGATAAATCAGGACGGCGGAATTGGTGAGAATGGAAATGCTTCCTCTGATATTTTCCATGATTACGCCATCCTTTCAGAGTGCCTGCGGGTCTTTTTGGTTCTGCTCTCCCGCTGCTTTAAGGAAATTTCCCACATGCTTGCCAGGCTGGATAGCGGGCAGCACACCAGGAAAAACAAAAGGCCGCTGACCAGATAGGCGGGCGCATAGGCGCCGCCGGTAGACTCGCCCGTCACGAAATTATAGGTGGCGGAAATCAGATCCGCTCCTCCCACAATGTACAGGCAGGAGGTGTTTTTGATCAGATTGACCACCTGATTGACCATGGGCGGCAGAATGATTTTAATGCTCTGCGGCAATATAATATAGTACATTTTCTGGATATAGCCAAAACCCTGGGACGCTGCCGCGTCGAATTGTCCCCGGGGAATGGCCTCAATCCCCGCCCGGATCACTTCCGAAACATACGCTCCATGGTAAATGCCCAGTGCGAGGATGCCCGTGCGGATAATGCCAAGACTGAACCCGCTAAAAGCCAGCGCGTAATACAAAAAACACATCTGAAGAAGAAGAGGCGTGTTCTGCACCACCTCCACATAAACGCGGGCGATGATTCTCAAGGGTTTCAGTCCTCCGGTCGCGAACAGACCCAGTACAATCCCGATTGCCAGGGCTAAGAGCAGGCCGAACAGAGCGGTCAGGGCAGTCGTGCCCAGACCCTGTATGAAGACAGCCCGGAAAGTCCATATTTTGTTCCACGCGCTGGCTGAAAATAATTGTGCCACGTTTCTTCTCCTTTAGTCATCTCAGTCGGGAGCAACTGCCCAACAGTAGCTTTGCTACGCCGTCAGCAGCTGTTCCCGACAGGTTCTATCTAGCATCTAATACAATCAGTCAAGACCATATTCTATAATCAGCCCGTCAATCGTGCCGTCGGCAAGCCAGCCGGTGATCAGCGTCTCGCACAGCTCACTCATGCCGGAATCCTTGGTGGTCGCGATGCCATACTCCTGCGGCGCGAACTCATCCTCGATGTAAGAACGGCCGTCCGTATTGTAAACCGCCAGGATGGACTTATCCACGCAGAAGGCGTCCACTTCACCCGCGGACAGCGCGGTGGAAATGGTGGGATAATCGTCATACTGCTGGAAACTGATGCCCGTGGTCCAGGTCGCCGCATCGAAGGTATCGGCATCGTAATCTGTACCGTCAATATATCCGCCCTCGATCATGGTCTCCGTCAGGCTCTTTGCGGAAGTAGAACCGGAAGAAACGCCCACCTTCGCGTCCACCAGGTCAGCCAGAGAAGTGATGCCGGAGGAATCCTCCACCAGAACAGTCACATAGTCCGTATAATACGGGGTTGTAAAATCCCAGCTCTTCTGTCTCTCCTCGGTGATGGTAAAGGTTGCCAGCACGCAGTCGATGTCTCCCGCGTCCAGAAGCTCGGTTCTGGTAGCGGCGGTCACAGCAGTGTACTCCACCTCCACGCCCAGATAATCCGCAATCATCTGCGCCAGCTCGATCTCCATGCCTTCATACTCGCCGGTCAGTTCATCCTGATAACCAAAACCGATGACGGCGTTTTTCACGCCCACGCGCAGGACGCCTCTGTCAATGATGGCCTGCACATCTTCGGCGTACTCGGTTTCCGCCGCAGCCTCTTCGGCACTTTCCTCGGTTTCTGCCGTCTCCTCTGTGGCTTCTTCTGTGGTCTCCTCCACAGCATCCTCCTCAGAAGATGATGTGGACGAACTGCCGCAGCCAGCCAGCATGGACACAGCCATCACGGTGGAAAGCAACAACGCAGCTACTCTTTTCTTTTTCATAATATTTTCCTCGATTCTGCGCGGCAATAAAATGTCGGGAGCCGCGCGTTCCCATCTATTTTTATTTCACCAGAAGTCTATGTATCCGATGACATAAAAACCCTTTTTATACTTCAAATGACATATTTTCCTTTATCTTCTCATCCTATGACAGCCAGTTTTTCATCATCTGTACACTGCAATAGATGATGCAACATCAGTCATTACCATGTCATCCGGCAGCTCACTCTTGGATATCGTTCTGACTCATTTCATTTGCGGATAATCTTCCCCAGAAACTGCTGCACCCTCTCATTCTGCGGGTGATCGAAAAACTCCTCCGGCGGCGCTTCCTCCAGGATCTGTCCGTCCGCCATAAAAATCACCCTGTCCGCGACCTGCCTGGCAAAGCCCATCTCGTGCGTCACCACCACCATGGTGATATTCTCCTCATGCGCCAGCTTAATCATCACGTCCAGCACCTCCTGGATCGTCTCCGGATCCAGTGCCGAAGTCGGCTCATCAAACAAAATAATCTTCGTCTGCGTGCAAAGTGCCCTGGCGATGGCAATTCTCTGTTGCTGCCCGCCGGAAAGTGTGTCCGGATAAACATGCGCTTTGTCCGTCAGTCCGACCACATCCAGGTAATGGTACGCCAATTCCTCGGCTTCTTTTTTACTCTTATGATGCAGCTTAATCGGAGCCAGCGTCAGATTTTTTAGAACTGTCATATGCGGATAGAGATTGAACTGCTGAAATACCATCGATGTGGTATCCCGCACCAGGCGTGTCTTATTTTTGTGCGTCAGCTCCTCACCGTCCAGATAGACATGCCCGCTGGTGGGTGTCTCCAGATAATTCATGCAGCGCACGGTCGTGGACTTGCCGGAACCGGACGGGCCGATGATTACCAGCTTTTCGCCCTCCTTCACCTCCAGGTTCACATCCTTTAACACGTGCAGATCCCCAAAATACTTGTTTACATTTTCCAGCTTAATCATCATGCTGTCTTCGGATTTTTCCATCGCACTTTCCCTGACTTTACATTTGCTCACGAAAAAAGGCGTTTCTGGCCAGTCAGACCAAAAACGCCTTTGTTTTCCAGTCACAGGTTTCTCTTTTCTTTTTATGGTAAACAGTATACACGGATACAATTTTTTCGTCAATATGAATCTTGTTCATAATTCACGAAAATAATCATCTCGATTTAGTATTTTTTTATAAAATCCGGTTTTCATACGGCATGATTCTTGCTCTCATTCGACTCTGGAAAAATCCTTATTACTTATAATCACGCCAGTTTTCATGATCTCATTCGGCCCTGGAAAAGTCCCTGTTGCTTATATTCACGCCATTTTCAGTCACTTCAGATCACCCGGGTACACGCAAAGCAGATTTTATGAACTCTGTGTGAATTTTACCCGTGCTTTGGTTGACATCATTTTGACAATCATGTATAGTGTTTGTGTATGACTTTTTGGGGAAATGCCAGTCAGGGAGCTTCCTGACCGACTGCGAAGAAACGAGGAATAGCAAAATGGATTACGAAATTTATGTGGATATGTCACTGGATATCGACACCGATGTGGCGGAGAAAATCAACATCCGCTATGTGCCGATGGAATATGGTCTCGGCGACGAGACACTGAAAGCAACCGGTCCGGAGAGCGACGAGAAAATGCACTATTTCTATGAGAGCATGCGCCGCGGTTTACCGACCAGAACCAGCCAGATCACACCATACCAGTATGAGGAGACCTTCGCTCCTTCCATAAAGGAAGGAAAGGGTGTTCTCTACATTTCCCTCTCCAGCGGTCTGAGCAAGACATACGAGGCGGCTCTTTTGGCGGCACAATCTTTGAAGGACCAGTACGAAGGCGCGCAGATCGAGATCATCGACAGCTTCGCGGCCACCGGCGGCATGGGGCTTTTGGCGGAGTACGCTTCCGCAAACCGGGCTGCCGGGATGACACTCGAAGAGAATGCGGCCTGGCTGAGGGAGAATATTCATCATGTAAACCACTGGTTCATGGTAGAAGACCTGGTTTATCTAAAGCGTGGCGGCAGGGTCTCCGCCACCACCGCTTTCGTGGGTACCGCCCTCAATATCAAACCGATTTTGAATATCAACTTAAAAGGCGAGCTCGGCTCCGTCGCCAATAAGCGTGGCAGCCGTCAGGCCATGCGCTACCTGGTCGACTGCTACCAGAAGCGTTTTGATCCGAAATACGGCCAGACCACCTACATCTGCTGCGCGGACTGCAAGGACACCGCCGCGGAGTTAAAGGACATGGTGCTGAAGGTCAATCCGCAGGCGGACGTCCGCATTACCATGCTCTGCCCTGTCATCGGCGCGCACGCCGGCCCCGGCATGCTGTCTTTAATTTTCTTTGGCCAGGAAATGGAGTAGAACGGCTGATTCCGGAGAAAAATCCGTTGTACATTGATCAGAGCAAAGCAAAGACCGTCGTTTCTTTTTTATAAAAGAAGAAATGGCGGTCTTTTCTCGTATTCATACCACTGATATATCTGGTAGCAGCCTCACAGCATAGGATCGTTTCTGTTCGTCTCCGTAGTGGAATCCACACAGCACCTCTTTACGCGATCGGCACAAAATCCGACGCCGGATGCTTGCACCACGGGCAGATGAAATCAGGCGGCAGGACATCTCCCTCATAGATATACCCGCAAACCGTGCAGACAAAGCCCTTTTTCTTCGGTGTGGGCGCAGTCTTCACATTTTTCTGATAATAGCTGTAGGTCACAGACTCGTCCTCAGAGAGCACTGCTCCGTCCGTCACATCCGCTAAAAAGAGGGTGTGCGTTCCCAGATCCTTACTCTCGATCACCTGCGCGCTCAGATACGCGTTGGCGTTCTCAGGCAGATACACCAGCCCGTTTGCGCTGCGGCTGACAGTGATCTCCTCCATCTTGTCCACGTCCCTGCCGCTTTGAAATCCCCAGTGCTGATAAGTCGCAAAGGGCGCTTTTTCAGTTAAGATAGATACATTAAATTTGCCAGTCTTTAACACCATATCGTGCGTCAGATTATTTTTATTAATCGCTACAGTGATCCGGTTAGGCTCCGAAGTGACCTGCGTCACGGTGTTCACGATGCAGCCGTTATCCCTGCCGTCCTCCTGCGCCGTCAGCACAAAGAGACCGTAGCTTAATTTATACATTGCTTTTTTGTCCATGATCATTTTCTCCTTTTTGATTTCCGTTGATATGATAATGTATGATATTTTTATTTTAACCGATTATGCAGGTGAAAACAAGCTGTTTCAATATGACATGAAAGCTCACACCTGTAACAATGCCGTCTTTTTTCCATCAGATCAAAGTCGAGGAACGCCGGTCCATTGCCCAGATAGAGTGTAATACCATCCGTTTCTGTCCTGACGGAAACATCAGCAGAGTTATACCAGTGACCATCGTCTCCGAGTCTGTAGGTGGAATTCTGTATCCCATACCAGGAAACCAGCTGATTATAATTCGCGTAAAACTCTTCCACCGTCAGATCTCCGCGATATCGGGACATGGTCGCTTCCGGGCTCACCAGACTCTCCACACCAGTTAAAAGCAAAAACGCGCATACAAGCGCCGCAATCCGCCAGATACTCTCATCTCTCTGTGTCAGCTCCTGTAAACGTGTTTCCAGTGCCCGACTTAACGGCTCATCCCCACTCTGGAGTGCCTTAATCTGAGCCAGTGAAAACTGCAGCGTCCTGAACAGACAGATTTTTTCAGAATCTCCAGGTCTTCCTCCGAATAGTCTCGATATCCGTTTTCCTCACGCGCCGGATTCAGCAGCCCCTCCGCCTTATAGAAGCGGATATTCGCTCTCGTCATTCCGAACAGCGCCTCGATTTCCCTGATTTTCCGGCACATTTCTTCTGTTCTGCGTGTTTATTCCTGCGTCAGATCCGCTTTCAGCCCTTCCGTATTTCGGCATTTCATCACACTGTCGTTAATTTATGATAAGTTGGTTCCGGAATTTCTCTGCCCAGCATATGGGCTGTTTCTATCCAGTCTGCTATAATAGCCTGCACATTTTCCACAGCCTCCTGCGGTGTCTTCCCATCTGACATACAGCCTGGGAGATCCGGAACTGAAACAATATAGCAATTATCTTCCTCTGACCAGGATACAATCATAGAATATTTCGTCATTTTTCATCCTCCTGAATTCCATAATTCTCAAACAATAGTCTGATCTGTTTTACCTGATATGCCTTCATCATGCCTCCAATTGGTTGAATATTGATAATTTCCGGAATATCATCCCGCCAATAAATAAAATGATCTCCTTTAATCCTATACGAAAATCCAAGATTATTCAGCAGTCTTTGCATATCGGCAAAACGTACATTATAATCCTTCCTGCCCTTCATAAGATCAGCATATGTATTTTTGACGCTGTCATTCTCCTCCTCTCATTTTAACAGTCTGCAAAAGATTTGCAATGATAAATAAATTTTTCTGGCGATTATCCGATCTGCACATGATCTTTTCATATAATGGCATAAAGAAATAAGCATACCTCCATATACGAAGACATGCTTATTCTTTCTCTTTTGTATATTTACTGGTCCAGCACTTCCGATTGCTATGCCAGATCCGCCTTCAGCACTTCAAGCCTCTCCTCTGCATCCGCGAGCGATACGCCCTTCACACCGTAATAATACTTGATCTTCGGCTCCGTGCCGGACGGGCGCACACAGCACCAGGCGTTATTTTCCAGTTCAAAATAAAACACATCCGACTGCGGTAAGCCGGTCGGTTCTGTCGCTCCTGTCGCAGTCTCGGTTCTGAAACCGGACTGATAATCCCGAAGCGCCTCCACCTTCAACCTTCCCAGCTGTTTCGGCGGATTCTCACGAAAAGCAGCCATCCGTTCTTTAATCTGCTTCGCGCCATCTACCCCCTTTAAGGTCACGGTTGCCAGGCCTTCTTTGTAATAGCCATATTTTTCATACAGGTCCAGCATGGCGTCCCACAGTGTTTTGCCCTGCTTTTTATAAAAGGCGGCCGCTTCGCAGAGCACCATCACCGCCACACAGGCATCCTTGTCCCGCGCGTAGGTTCCGGCGAGACAGCCGTAGCTCTCCTCCAGACCGAATACATACTGATACGAGTGATTCTCCTCAAAAAATTTAATCTGCTCGCCAATATATTTAAAGCCGGTCAATACCTCGATCAGCTTCACTCCATAATCTGCTGCCACAGCTTTCGCCATATCCGTCGTCACAATGGTCTCCACCAGGGCCGGATTTTCGGGCATGGTGCCGGTCTTTGTCCGCTCACGCAGGATGTATTCCGCAATCAGCATGCCAGACATATTGCCGGTGAAGCTGATGTATTCACCGGTCTTTGTATCCTTCGCGCACACGCCCAGCCGATCCGCATCCGGGTCCGTGGCCAACACGAGATCCGCGTCCACTTCCTTCGCCAGCTTCAGGGCCAGTGTCCACGCATTCGGATCCTCCGGATTTGGGTAAGGCACCGTTGTAAAATCACCATCGGGCGCTTCCTGCTCCGGCACCACATAGACCTGTGTAAAGCCCAGCTCTTTGAGAACCCTGCGCACTGGTTTATTGCCCGTGCCGTGGAGGGGTGTGTAAACAATCCGGATATCCTTCGCCATGTCCGGAATGATCTCCGGGTGAATGCTCTGACCTTTCAGCTGCTCCATATACAGGTCATCGATTTCTTTGCCGATGATATGAAATAATCCCGCTTCCTTCGCCGCCTGCTCATCCATCGTCTTTACCTGTGCAAAGTCCGTCACCTGCGCCACATGCGCCAGAATATTTTTGTCATGGGGAGGCGTGATCTGCGCGCCGTCCTCCCAGTAGACCTTATAACCATTATATTCGGCCGGATTGTGACTGGCAGTGATCACAATACCCGCAATGCAGTGAAGCTGACGCACCACAAAAGAAAGCTCCGGCGTCGGCCTGAGACTCTCAAACAGATACGTCTGAATCCCGTTTGCGTTCAGGCACAGTGCCGCCTCCTTCGCAAACTCTTGGGACATCCGCCGGGAATCATAGGCGATCGCGACTCCTTTCGCGGCGCCGCCCTGCTCCAGAACATAGTCAGCCAGGCCCTGCGTCGCCTGCCGCACCGTATAGATATTCATCCGGTTCGTGCCCGCGCCGATCACGCCCCTGAGTCCTCCGGTGCCGAATTTTAACTGCCGGTAAAAGCGGTCCTCAATCTCCTTCTTATCCCCACTGATTGCCTGCAGCTCCTGTTTCGTCGCCTCATCAAAATAAGGATCCGTACACCATTTTTCATAAGCTTCCATATAATCCATCGCTGTTTTCCACCTTTCAAATGTTTCATTTTACTTTATAAAATCATAATGCTGCAAATTTTATTACACGTCAAACTTCTCATATGTCGTATCCAGTTTTCTGTATTTTGCTGAAATCAATTTGCAGCTTCATTTCTTCATTATAACCGCCGGAGCAGAAAAAATATAGAGGTTTCCTTCGTCATCCTTTCAATTTCTGTTTCCGCTTTTAAAACCGTTTTCACTGCCTTTGCTGCCCTGATCAGGAAGCATTTCCAATCCGATATTTTATAATTTTTTCTCCCCTTCCTCCAGCCAGGGCAGGATACCACTCAAATTGATTCTCAGATCTCCATCATAAATCCGGACCGGAACGGAATCCTCAAAACCGTAAATCACCGTGTGCGGGCTTTCCTCGAAATAATATGTCACCACTGAACGCCGCTCCGTATCAATCATCCAGCACTCCCTGACTCCTGCGTGCAGATACTTCATCAGTTTCACACCCTGGTCCTTCATCCTGGTGGACGGAGAAAGCACCTCTACCAGAAAATCCGGCGCGCCGAAAATAATACCGTTACACAGCTTGCTCCGGTCACACAGAATCCCAACGTCCGGCTCCAGCATCGTCTTATCATCACAGTCGAGCTGTACATCCAGAGGCGCGACAAAAGGAATACACTGCCCCCTGTGTTCCATGATATAAGTCGAAATCTGGCGATGAATTTCCGCTGCAGCAAATTGATGTGGTGCCCTGGGCGCTGCCATATCATAAAACACCCCGTCGATCAGCTCCACCCGCTGGTCATCCGGCAGTGCATAATAATCCTCCAGAGTGTACTCTCCCTGCCGCTTTTTCCCATAAGCAAGGGCAGCCTCCGACACCATCAGGGTATCAATATCCGACAGAGCATCCAGGTAAGTCCGCGGCTTTTCCTTCGGACCCAGCACCCGCTCCAGTGCCTGCATCGTCTCGTACCGCGGCTGCTTCGTCTCACCATTAAAAATCTTCTGCAGCGTCCCCAGCGGAATCCCGCTGTTCTCAGAAAGCTGCACTATACTGTAACCCAGTTCACGCTTTCTCTTTTTCAACGTATCAATATCCATGGAACATCCTCCCTTCGTCACTCTCCCGGCACGTTTTTCTTTACCCCCATACTAGCACGGTTCTTAACCCCAGTCAACCGGAATATCCGTTTTTTGCCCGTAATTTCACCATTTTTTGTCCGTTTATCAACCGTTTTCTGCATGTTCATTTATGTATTTGTATTTCCACAAACGATAGCCTGCAATGAAAAGATATCCATATATATTTTTTCAGAATTCTGTGTCATTATTGATCTTTCTATTTTTCCTTCTATTGCTTCATTATCTGCATTTTCAATTTCATATTCTGTTCCATTCTGTTATATTTTTCAATTTTTATCTTTTTTGAAAATATTTGATTTTTTTTCAAAAATTGTGTTGACAATTAAAAAATCATGTGCTATAGTACAGTTACAAACAAACAAGAACACAAAAAACAAAGGAGGGCAGACCAAAGGGCAATCTAATCTAACACTCATAATCTAAGAAAGTAAAGGTAAGGACCAATGAATGATTAAAAGAGTTTCATTCAGGAAAGCACTCAAAGAGGTATATTAACAGGTACAGACCAATGAACAGTTAAGCAAAAAGATATTACAGTATTAAACACAAGACTTAATATCCAACAGAAAAGAAAATTTAATATCCGAAAACAAAAGTTCAATATTGAACCAAAAAAACAGTTTTAGTATTCAGGTGACGAGAAAACTTAGTATTAGAACTGAAAAAGATTTAATAAAGAAAAGAAACCTGATAAAAGATCAAAGCAAAGAAAGATAATCAGACGGAACAAAGGATCTGAATAAAAGAGCAAAAGGCTGACAGATCATAAATGGAAAAAAGAACCGGACATTAAAATTCAAAGCCAAGATAAAAATCAGAACAGATGTTAGAAATTCCGAAAAAGTTTCATATTAAGACAGAAATTGATATCAGAATATCGAAAAAATTACATAACTGAACCGCAAACCATTGAAATATATTAGAGGTGCAGACCAATGAAAATCTAACCTGACATTCATAATCCGAAGAAAGAGAGGTTGCAATCCAATGGGAGCAATTCATTAGAAGCGGCTATTTCAAAGCAGTAACAAAGGAATAGCCGCTATCACTTTGTGCTGTTTACGCCACGTCCTCAAACTGGCTGTTGTACAGCTCCGCGTAGAAACCGCCCTTTGCAAGCAGCTCCTCGTGATTGCCTTGCTCCACAATATCGCCGTCCCGGACTACCAGGATGATGTCAGCGTTTTTGATGGTAGAAAGACGATGCGCGATGACAAAGCTGGTGCGGCTTTGGGTCAATTGATCCATCGCTTTCTGTGTCAGGATCTCCGTTCTTGTATCCACGCTGGATGTTGCCTCATCCAAAATCAGCATCGGGCTGTTCTGGATCATGGCGCGGGCGATGGTCATCAGCTGCTTCTGTCCGGCGGAGATCGCCGTGTTGTCGCTTAAGACCGTATCGTAGCCATGCGGCAGCGCCTTGATAAAGTTGTGAATACCGCAGGCTTTGCAGGCGTCGGTCATCTGTTTTTCGCTCACTCCCTGCGTGTTGTACAGCAGGTTCTCCCGCACGGTTCCCTCGAACAGCCAGGTATCCTGCAGCACCATGCCGAACTGATCGTGCACATTTTCGCGCGGGATGTCCTTCGTCGGCACGCCGTCTATCAGGATTTCCCCGCCGGTCGGCTCGAAGAAGCGCATCAGGAGGTTCACCATGGTTGTCTTGCCGGCGCCGGTGGGTCCGACGATAGCCACTTTCTGACCGGGCTTTACCTTGGCGGAGAAGTCGTGAATGATTTCTTTCTCCGGCGTGTTCGGATAAGCGAATTTCACATGGCGAAACTCTACCTCACCCTTAACAGCAGCGATACGCTGTGTCTTAGCGGACTCGTCCTCCAGTTCTTCCTCTCCCAGAAACTCAAATACACGCTCCGCGGCCGCCGCGCAGGACTGAAGCTGAGTCATGGCCTGCGAAATCTGGCGCAAAGGCTGCTCGAACAGTCTGGTATAAATCAGAAACGCGGTAATCACACCGAAGGTGATCCGTCCATTGATAATCTGGGAAGCGCCTACCACGCAGACCGCCACATAACCCAGATTGCCGACGAAAGTCATCAGCGGCTGCATCAGGCCGGACAAAAACTGCGACTTAAAGTTTGCGTCCTTCACCGCTTCATTGAGCTTTTCAAATTCCCCTCGGACCTCATCCTCCGCGTTTGTAATCCGGATGATATCATGGCCATTGTACATTTCCTCAATATAGCCGTTTAAGTTGCCCAGATTTCTCTGTCTCGCCGTGAAATACTTCTGCGAATGGGACATGATCACCACCATGAACACGAGGCCCAGGATGGTTGTCACCACTGTCGTCGTAGCCAGCACCCAGTCCGTATAGTACATCATAATCAGACAGCCGATAAACTGTGCCACCGCTGTCACCAGGCTGGCCAGGCTGTTGCTCATGGCCTGGGAAACTGTGTCCACATCGTTGGTCATTCTGGAGAGTACATCACCCGCCGCGCTGCCGTTGAAATATTTTAACGGCAGACGGTTGATCTTGGTGCTGATGTCTCCGCGCATCCGCTTGGCAACACCCTGCGTCACCGTCTGCATGATAAAAGACTGTAAAAAGCTGCAGACGCCGCTGGTAACATAAATCCCCAGCAGTAAAATGGTAACGCTTAAAATCCCGTCCATATCGATGGTGCTGGTCAGTCCATCATAAATATAATCAGTCAGGTTGCTGATCTGATCCGGTCCGATGATCGTACAGACCGCTCCCGCGGCCGCGAAAATGAGTGCAAGCACAATCCAGCCAACCTGATTTTTACAATAAGCCAAGAGATTGCGCAGTGCGGCGCCCATATCCTTCGCCTTGTCGCCGCCGCGGCCGCCTCCGGGGCCGCCTCTCATAGGTCCTCTTCCTCCCATAGGTCCTGGCATATTTCAAACACCTCCTTTATGCGTTCGCCGCCAGCTCTTCAGAAGAGAGCTGCGACAGGGCTATTTCCTGATAAACCTGACAATTCTTCATCAGTTCATCATGCGTGCCCATACCCACGATGGTGCCGTCATCCAGCACTACAATTTTATCCGCGTTGCGGATGGTACCGATACGCTGCGCCACAATCAGACAGGTCATGTTTTTGCGTTCCTTAGCCAGTCTCTGGCGAAGAATGCGGTCTGTTTTATAATCCAGGGCAGAGAACGTATCATCCAAAATCAGAATCTCCGGCTTTCTGGCAAGGGCACGGGCAATGGAAAGGCGCTGTTTCTGACCGCCGGATACATTGGTGCCGCCCTGAGCGATTCTCGCATCCAGGCCGCCGTCCATCTCTGAGACAAAGTCCGTCGCCTGGGCGATATCCAGCGCCTCTTTCACATCCTGCTCGGTTACTTCATGGCCGCAGTCTCCGAACGCTATATTTTCTCTCACCGAATCGGAGAACAGCTGCGCCTTCTGCGGCACGAAACCGACCTTATCATAAAGGGTATTGAACGTATACTCCCTGATGTTTTTCCCATCCAGATAAACCTCGCCGCTGGTCGTGTCATACAATCTCGCGGCCAGCTCGGCCAGCGTGGATTTGCCGGAACCGGTAGCGCCGATAAAGGCTACCGTCTCGCCCTTCTTCGCGGAGAAGGAAATGTGTTTCAGGCAATCCTCGGAAGCGTCCGGATAACGGAACGACACATCCTTAAATTCAATGGCGCCGCTTTGTGTTCCGGTCTTCTCAGTTCCTTCTGTCACCGCGATATCAGAATCGATGACTTCGCTGATACGGTTTGCGGATACCTGCGCTCTGGGCAGCATCATGAAAATCATCAGCAGCATCACAAAGGACATGATGACATACAAAGCATAAGAGCTGAACGAAACCACATCTCCCAGCATGACAGATCTCTCACTGATGGCTGCGGCCATGGCTACCGTATCCGTCATGGGGATCTCAATGTTGTTAATCAGGACGGCGCCCACATAATAGATGCCCAGTGTGACCGCGCTCTGCACAAACATCATGATCGGGGACAGGATGGCCATCCCTCTGCCGGTAAATAACTGTGTTCTCTTTAAGTTGTCATTTGCCGTCTCGAATTTGTCTTCCTGGTACTTTTCCGCATTGAACGCGCGCACCACACGGATCCCGTTTAAATTTTCCTCCGTGATCCGGTTTACATCGTCAATCTGTCTCTGGACAATTCTGAATTTCGGAATCATAACCGCCAGCAGAATAATCAGGGATGTCACCACGATCACCACCGCGGCCGCTACCACCGCGGACAGCTGCCAGCTCTTGCCTACGATCTTGACGATCGCCCAGACCGCCATGATCGGCGCACGCAGCATCATCTGCAGTCCCATGGAAATAATCATCTGGATCTGGGTAATATCGTTCGTGGTACGGGTAATCAGACTGGCAGTAGAAAACTTTTTGATTTCCCCGCTGCCAAAAGCCGCCACCTTATTGAAAACCAGGCTGCGGACATCAAAACTGAAATCCGACGCGATCCTCGCGGTAAAGAAGCCTACGATTACCGTCAGACCCGCGCTGCAAAGCGCGCAGCCCAGCATCTTAAGGCCCGCGGACCAATATTCCGACATTTCTGTCACTTCGCTGCTGATCAGCACTGTGATCGCAGCTGTATAGTCAGGCAATTTCAGATCAAAATACACCTGACCGCAGACGAGGCACAAGCACAACAGCGCCAGCCATCTGTCCCTCGTCTTCATGTGCCTGAAAATATGCAGCATATAAAATCTCCTTCCATTCTTTTCCTGTCCCGTTTACGGGGCAAAACTGCTTTGCGAAAGCCGACCAATATTAAACAGCCAATACTTCCTCCACACTCTCCGTCAGCCTGTCACAGAAAGAATAGGTCTCTTCCATAAATATGACATTCTGATACGCATCACTTAACATCTGATGCAGCAACATCCGGTAATACTCCCGGATCGTCTCCCGCAGAGTCAGGTTGTGTTTTTTCAGATACTCCTCGTCAATCACCACAGGCAGCATTTTGTGGAACTGCTCTCCAACCAGGGGCAAAGACAGTTTCCTGCAGAAGCCTTTCTCCGCGGCCTTTTCATGGAATGCCTGAAACCGGCTGATCAGGTTGTCAATTGCCTGCTGATGTTCTGTGTACAGATCGGGAAAATGGTTTTTTAAATCCGACATATACCGGCTGCCGGAAAACACCGCAAGCGCAATTCCGTTGCAGTAAAGCTGTGACAGACCTTTCAGCGCATCGTCAATCCCGCCTTCCATCGACAGAGAAACACCCGTCAAACGCTCCATCGCAAACTGTTCCGCCTCCCGCGCAATATCCTCTTTGCTCTTAAAATATTTGTACAGGGTCGGTTTCCCGACATGCAGACGTGCCGCGATCTCATCCATGGAAATTCCATCAAAGCCATATTTCAGATACAGCAGCATGATTTTGCGTTTTAAGGCATCCTTTTTCTCTTCTGTCAGTGGCGAAGGCATCGCAAAGCTCCTCCTTTTTTTAACAGCTTCTTCCACCACAGAGGAACTGTCCGGAAATTTGCGCGCATAAAAAGGTATCCGGACAGGTTGAAACTATTTTTGCCCTTTGTGGTTAAAACGATAATAGTCACTTTTAGTTTTAATGTCAATAGGTTGGAAATGAAATTAAGAAAGGTTTTAGAAAATTTAGAAATACTGGTTCTTTGCAGGTTTTGGTTTTCGCTTGACAGACTATCATATTTTTTTTACAATAATACGCGAACAAACCGCAAAGCAACAAAAACCACATGCTCCCGCTATACAACTCGTATTGCAGACGGGATACTGGGAGGAAAGTCAAATGCCCAAAGTACAACGCATCGATACAAAAAATATGTCCGCAGCCCAAAAAACACTCCTGCAGTTTTTGATGCTCATTGCATTTATATTGTTAGTGTCGGCAGTGACTCGTTATATCGACTACGGCGGCGTCGGCGGAAACATCACTTTCAGTGAGGCAGGCGTTCAGCTCGAAATTCCTGACGGAACGGTATATGACTTTGCCTATTCGGATATTCTGGACATTTCCCTGGAGACCATGCCCGATGATTTGGGAACCTGTATCAACGGAGACCAGGCACGCGCGCTTTACTGCGGCATCTGGGAAAATGAGACCTGGGGAACCTGCATCCTCTATCTTGACCCAACGCTTTCGAGCGTAATTGTCATGGAAATACCGGATCAGACGATCGTGATCAATTATGAAAGTGATGATACGACAGAAGGCCTGTATCAGGCGATTTTAGATGCAAAAGAAGCGGAGAACTGAATACCCCGCTTCTTTTTTACTTTTTCTTCACTTTTCTCTCAGTCCGCTTGCAAGTCCTTTGACATGGTGTCCAGATCCAGGCCATAGGATTCCATGAACAGCTCCATGAACAGCCCGACCTCCTCCAAATTCATATCCTCCAGCGCCCTGCAGGTGGACTCTTTGGCGGAGGCGAAGTCCCTGTTTCCGGTCTGCTCCTCCTCCACACATTTGATATAAGCCGAGATTTTATCCGCGGCCTTGAGCAGCTTTAGAAGGTATTCGTCCTCCGGCGCCGTCTCCTGATATATGATATCCCTGTAGCTGTCCCACATTTCTGCCGGAAGAAGCTTCAGCAGCGTGCTCTGTGCCTCTTTTTCCAGATCTTTATAATTATCACGGATGCGGTCGTCGTGATATTTCACCGGAGTCGGCAGATCTCCCGTGATAATCTCCGCCGCGTCATGGTACATACCCAGAAGCGCGATCCTGTCCTCATTCAGGCTCTTTCCCAGATAACGGTTTCCGATCACAGCCAGCGCATGAGCGATCATCGCCACCTCCAGGCTGTGCTCCGCCAGGTTTTCTTCCCGTGTGTTGCGCATCAGGCTCCAACGGTTGATCAATTTCAAGCGTGCCATCATACCGAAAAAGTGATATTTTTCCATTCTGTGAATTCCTTCCCCCTCAGTTCGCACTTGTCTGGTAGAACGTATAAACATATGCCGTCTCCTCCGACAGCATCTCAGACGCGTCGCTGCGCGACATATAGCCCAGAAAATCGCTGTCGGGCCGCATGACGACCACGTTGTACGCATTGAAGCCGGTCAGCAGCATGGCCTCCCCGCTCTCCAAAATAATCAGAACCGGAATGTCCTGATCGACATAGTACAGAAGACTTGTCAGACTGCAGCCGGTGACTTCAATCAGTATATAATCGCTGTACTGATTGCCCAGAATCTCGCTGCAGCTGCAGCCCGTATTCCAGAGCTCCAGCGCATCCGTATAGATTCCCAACTGCTCCAGCATAAGCTCCAGGCATACCGCCACGCTGTCCTTTTCCGCAGTAGAGGCGACAGCCTCAATCGCGATAATCTGATTGCTGTCTGAAAGCGTCTTTCGCCGCCAAATATAGCTGCCCGTCTCATTGTCGCGGACGATGCCGTTCATACTGTCCGCCTGCTTCACGGCATAACTGGCGTTCGTGGTATACTCTGTCACCTCCCACGGGCTGCACACCGCCACATAAGAGATATCCGACTGCGTGTCGAGGACAAGGCTTTCCACATTTTCCGACTCCACCTCCTTGGCGTCCGCGAAGGTCATGCCGGAGACATTAATCTTATTTTTCAGGGAAATCTGGTAAATGGTCTGGTAAGTCGAAGTCACAACGGTTTTCACAGAGTTATTCGTATCCGTGCTGCTCTTGCGGCTGACAATATTGTCATCGGCAATTGCCGTATAGGTGCTGCCGTTTTTGGAATAACGCTCCAGAACCAGCTGATTGCCGTCAATGGTAACCTCCCTGATCCGCACATTCTCCACCTGATAATCCTTCAGAATCTTCCCGGACGAATCCTCGATGCAGATGCGATACATATAGTAAAACAGGCTGCCGTCCTGATTTACGCTTTCCTCCTCCGCATAGGCATATCCGTACACAAAATCCTCGCCGATAAAGCCGAGCGGCAGCAATACCTGACCATTCTCCGCGGTCAGCTCTCTTAACGCCGCGTTCTCCAAATCCAGGTAAGTAATGCCCTCTTCGCTTTGAATCGCCAGCGCGGAGCCGGTCTCGGATATATAAAGCTCCTGCTCGGAATTATAGGCATACACCACTTCCATCTCCTGCATCGTCAGATTCAGCAGACACAGACAGCCGTCCATATAAAAATACAGATTATCCTGACCGACCAGGTAGGCCAGCGTTTCCACTTCCTGCATCACCATTTCCGCGGAATGTGTGCTTTTGATAAACGCCAGTTCTTCCCTGAGGCCTGTCGTGGCATCATAATAATATACTCCAATTCCCACACTGCCCTCATGGTCGCCCCTGTTCATGTAGCCATAGATCAGAAACGTCATGGAGCCCGCCTCGTCCACCTGCAGCACTTTGATATCGTGTTTTTCATATAAATTCCGCAGATCCGGCTCATCGCTGTCCTTGAAGCCATACACGTAGTGCATGCAGTTTTCATTGTCATCATAATAATATAAACAGCCGTTGATGACAAACACCGCCATGGCGCCGTCCTCACTCTCCGTGATTGTAACGCCGTTGTTGGAAATGCCGAGCATGATGGTGTTGCTGTTGTACAGGTCGCTCTCCATGGAATAAATCACATCCACAGTACGCTCATACTCAATCATATAGATATTCTCGCCTGAGGTTCTGAGCAGATATTTCTCACACACCTGATACAGATACGTGTTGTCCTCATCCTGTGCCTGTGCGTAATAAGAGAGCGTGTATCCCCCATAATATTCGTCCAGGCTGGTGATGGACGGATAAATCTCACTGACAACCTCCACGTCAAGGCTGCCCCACATCACCTGGGAAGTGGAACAGTGCAGGTCCACATACGCCAGCGTGGAAT
This sequence comes from Lachnospiraceae bacterium, assembly GCA_021200995.1. Classification (GTDB taxonomy): domain Bacteria; phylum Bacillota; class Clostridia; order Lachnospirales; family Lachnospiraceae; genus RGIG6307. The sequence goes on from JAJQFS010000071.1 coordinate 40,302, forward strand.
CATCCCCAGTTCCATCCGTCTCCATAAAAGGCGAGATATAATCCGAGCCGTTCTCCTGATCAAAGGTGCTCTCGTGGAACTGCCAAACGACTGCCATCTGCTCCTCCATGGAGTTCTCGCCCGCGTATAAAAAACGGGTATAGAAATGAATATCCTGCTGATAGCGGGTACTGACAGACAACACAAGGATATACTCCTCACCCTCTGAAATCAGGTCCTTGAGCGTGAAGCTGCAGGTAATTGTGCCGTCGCTCTCCCGTATAGTCGCCTCCCCATTCTCAATCAGTCGGGTGCTGTCAGAATTGCGGATCTCATAGGAGACAGATTCCACCTCCTCACCGAAGGAATCGATCAGGACCGTCACAGACCTGTCCGTATCCAGAGGGAAAATATATTCCGCGACCTCATTGATTTCCATGGAATCGGCATAGCCGTGAAGCAGATTATACGCTGTCCCGTCAAGTTCAATCTGCACGAGCGGCAGCGTCGCCGGATCCATATCCATGGAAAGTCCTTCATTATCGCGGTTGATATAATAATATGTGATTACCATGCTCACGAGGAATACAACCACAAAGGTTGTCCACATGATCAGATTCTTTTTCATCTTCCCTCCGGTGTGCCGGCCCGCGTCACAGACGCGGGTGGAAATTGTCGGTTTTCAGTATCAGTTGGCTGTCTTCTGTCCCTGGCAGGCAGGTGATATTACCATCTGCTCCTTTCAGTCGGGCAATGCCGCCTTCTGTCCGCGTCAGGCGGATATTTTCTGTTCTGGTTGAGGTACGGCTTTTTCGTTGTCTGCGATCCAGCAGCTCCTCCGGCAGAAGCACCTGCACCAGGTCGCTCACCCACTCCCATTTCTGCGGGGGAATTTTCTCTTCTTCATTCTCGGACTCAGTCTGCAGGGTCTTGACGATGCTCTCAGCCAGGCGGTACAGCTGCCACCTGTCCGGATATTCATCATAGATCATGCTGCCCTCGTAGTCCATATAATCGATGATATCTCTGATTTTTTTTAAATATTTCTGCGCGTCTGAAGGGTACAGACCCCTTAAATAATCCATATCCCGACGCAGGACGTCCTCCTCACGCGCCGGATACTGGATAGGAAAGCTCATATAAAAAGGAAGATAGTTCTGCATGAAAAAATCCCGTTTTCTTTTATGATATGTCTTCCCTGATAAAAGGTTCCCGCCGGCGGGAATTCTGCTGTCTATGTAAGAAAAGCCCTCCGAAATAAAATATCGGAAGGCTTGTGCCTCTCTTTGGTATCTGGCGCATTACCATTATGGTGAACATCATTTTATCGTTCACTATATTTACTGCTTTAAGACCGTGATACGCGCCATGGCACGCATCAGCGCGGTCTCGGCCCGGGCGATGTCCGTCTCAGGCGTACGGCTCTTCAGCCTCTCCCGCGCACGCTCTAAAGCCGCCTCAGCTCTCTCCTCATCAATCTCCTCCGGCCACTCAATAATCTCGGCAAGTATCGTCACCTGATCCGGCAAAATCTCCACAAAACCGGCGTGCAGCGCAGCTTCCTTCGCCTCGTTATTCTCCATGCGAATGGTCAGAATGCCGGGCTTGATGATCACTGTCATGGGAATGTACCTGGCATATACGCCGATCTCACCCTCGGTGGTGTTGAATTCCACCATCTCCACATCCTGGTCAAAGAACACGCGCTCCGGAGTGATGATCTGTAATCTGAATTTCTCCATGCCGCCTGCTCCTTTTAGTTCGTGCGGGCTATCACGTCATCGATCGCTCCCGCGTTGATGAAGTGGCTCTCCGGAATGTCGTCATATTTGCCTTCCAGGATCTCGGAAAAGCCGCGGATCGTCTCACTGATCGGGACATATTTGCCGCTCGTGCCGGTGAACTGCTCCGCCACGAAGAAGGGCTGGGAAAGGAATCTCTGCACCTTTCTGGCTCTGGCTACCAGTACACGGTCTGACTCAGACAGCTCATCCATACCCAGGATAGCGATGATGTCCTGCAGTTCTTTATATCTCTGTAAAATCTCCTGCACACCGCGGGCCACTCTATAATGCTCCTCGCCCACGACTCTGGGATCGAGGATGCGGGAAGTCGATTCCAACGGATCCACAGCCGGATAAATGCCCATCTCCACGATAGACCTGGACAGAACTGTGGTCGCGTCCAGATGCGCGAAGGTCGTTGCCGGAGCGGGATCCGTCAGGTCATCCGCCGGCACATAGACCGCCTGTACGGAGGTGATGGAGCCGCTTCTCGTGGAAGTGATACGTTCCTGCAAAGCACCCATCTCCGTCGCTAATGTCGGCTGATAGCCCACCGCGGAAGGCATGCGGCCCAAAAGTGCGCTCACCTCAGAACCTGCCTGTGTGAAACGGAAAATATTGTCAATGAATAACAAAACGTCCTTGCCGCCCTTGTCGCGGAAATACTCCGCCATGGTAAGGCCTGTCAGGCCTACCCGCATACGGGCTCCCGGCGGCTCGTTCATCTGGCCAAAGACCATGGTCGTCTTATCAATAACACCGGATTCTGTCATCTCATGGTACAGGTCGTTGCCCTCACGGGTACGCTCGCCCACCCCGGTGAATACAGAATAGCCGCCATGCTCTGTGGCGATATTGCGGATCAGCTCCTGAATCAATACGGTTTTGCCCACACCGGCGCCGCCGAAGAGGCCGACCTTACCGCCCTTCTGATAGGGGCAAAGCAGGTCGATGACCTTAATGCCGGTCTCTAAGAGCTCTGTGTCCGTGGACTGCTCCTCAAACGCGGGGGCGGGTTTGTGAATCGGTTCGTATGTGACATCAACCGGATCCGGCTTGTCATCAATGGCCTTACCCAGCACATTGAAAATCCGCCCCAGCGTATTCTCACCCACGGGCACCGAGATGGGTGCCCCCGTGGCAACCGCTTCCATGCCTCTCACCAGACCGTCGGTGGGTCCCATGGCGATACATCTGACCACATCGTCGCCCAGATGCTGCGCCACCTCCACGGTCAGAGAGGAGCCGTCCTGTCTCTTAATCGTGATAGCCTCGTTAATCTCCGGAAGTCTGTTCTGGCTGAATTTTACGTCCAGCACGGCCCCGATGATCTGTGTGACCCTGCCAATATTCTGCTCTGCCATGTAAGTCTCCTCTTTCCTGCGCGGTTTAACTGATTGCTTCCGCGCCTGCTATGATTTCTGTCAGTTCTGTTGTGATCGCGCTCTGGCGCGCTCTGTTGTACAGAAGCTCCAGATCCTGAATCATATCCTCTGCGTTGCTGGTGGCATTGTCCATCGCCTGCATCCTGGCGCCGTTCTCACTGGCCACGCTCTCCACCAGGCCGCCGTAAATCAGGCTGCTGATATATTTCGGGATCAGGAGATTTAACGCTTCCGTCTCCTCCGGTTCGAAATTCATCAGCGCTGCGACACCCTTTTCGGGTTCTTCTGAGCGCTCCACAGGAAGCAACCGGATGAGCCTGGCCTCCTGAGTCACAGTATTTTTAAACGCCGTGTACGCCAGCCAGATCTCTCCAACCTCGCCCTTTTCGTAGCTTTGCAGGAGCATGTCGGAGAGTACCATCGCCTCCGCGTAAGTCGGCATTTCCCCCAGGTCCGGAAAGCTCTCGCGGATGGTGTAGCCATTCCTTAGCAGAGCGTCTCTGCCCTTGGAGCCGATCGCGTAGATGTCCAGATCATCACCCGCCAGACTGCCTCTGGTGATCAGCTTGACAATATTGGAATTGTAGCCGCCCGCCAGACCCCTGTTGGAGGTAATTGCAATCACCGCCTTGCGCGGGCTGTCGTTGCCGTCGAGGTAAGGATGTCTGACACCCTTTGTCATTTCCAGGATGGACTGCACCGTCGTATACATGCAGTCAAAATAGGATCTCGACCGCTCCGCGCGCCCTCTGGCGTGCTGCAGCTTCACCGTAGAGACAAGCTTCATGGCCTTGGTAATCTGCTGCGTACTCTGTATGCTTGCTTTCCGCTTTTTGATGTCACGCGTAGAAGCCATAAACGCTCACTGCCTTTCTTCTATCTGAAATCTTTTTTAAAATCTCCGATCGCTTTTACAAGCTTTGCCTCTGTGTCATCGGAAATGACCTTCTCAGATCTGACCGCGGCCGGAATCTCAGGATGTTTTTCATCCAGATAAGCAAAAAACTCCGTCTCAAAACGAGTGATATCCGCCGTCGGCACATCCAGTAAATATTTGTTCGTCACCACATAGAGAATGATCACCTGATATTCCACGGCCATGGGCGCATACTGCGGCTGCTTTAAAACTTCCTTGATCCGCTCACCCTGCGCCAGACGCTGCGCCGTATCGGCATCCAGATCGGAGCCGAACTGCGCGAAGCTTGCCAGCTCTCTGTACTGCGCCAGCTCAGTCCGGATGGGTCCGGCGACCTTTTTCATGCCTTTAATCTGCGCGGCGCCGCCCACACGGGATACGGACAAACCGGCGTTGACAGCCGGGCGGAAGCCGGAGTTGAACATCTCGGTCTCTAAATAAATCTGTCCGTCCGTGATAGAAATCACATTGGTCGGGATATAGGCCGACACATCGCCCGCCTGCGTCTCAATGATGGGCAGCGCGGTCAGCGTACCGCCGCCGTGCTCCTCGTTCATACAGCAGGCGCGTTCCAGCAATCTGGAGTGCAGATAGAAAACATCGCCGGGATATGCCTCACGGCCCGGCGGTCTGCGAAGCAGTAAGGAAAGAGTACGGTAAGCGGTGGCATGCTTACTTAAATCATCATAAATAATCAGCACATCCTCGCCGTTTTCCATCCACTCCTCGCCGATGGCACAGCCGGAGTAGGGAGCAATATACTGTAAAGGCGCCATCTCCGAAGCGGTGGAAGCCACCACCGTCGTATATGCCATGGCACCGTATTCTTCCAGGGTCTTCACGATCGTGGCAACCGTGGACGCTTTCTGGCCGATAGCGACGTAAATGCACTTCACGCCCTGGCCCTTCTGATTGATAATCGTATCGATGGCGATGGCCGTCTTGCCGGTCTGCCTGTCGCCGATGATCAGCTCACGCTGGCCCCGTCCGATGGGCACCATGGCGTCAATGGCCTTGATACCGGTCTGCAGAGGTGTATCCACGGGTCTTCTGGTGATGACGCCACTGGCAACACGCTCAATCTGACGGAATTTGTCTGTCTGTACGGGTCCCTTGCCGTCAATCGGCTGCCCTAAGGAATTGACCACACGGCCGATCATGGCGTCCCCTACCGGAACCTCCACCACGCGTCCGGTGGTTTTCACTGTGTCGCCCTCACTGATATTCCTCTGATTTCCCAGTAAAACGGCGCCCACATTGTCCTCTTCCAGGTTCATGACCATGCCGTAAACTTCTCCCGGAAACTCCAGAAGTTCTCCCTGCATTGCGTTTTCCAGGCCGTGTACACGGGCGATGCCGTCCGCCACCTGAATTACGGTGCCTACATCGGACACCTCCAGGTCCGCGGCGTATCGTCTGATCTGATCCCTGATTACTGAACTGATTTCTTCCGGTCTTAAATTCATGGATCTATACGCACCTTTCTCATTTCAGCTGCACTTTCAGCAGCTGTCTTTTTAAATCCTCGATCTTGGTCTGAATACTGGAATCCACCACTCTGTCTCCAATGCGGATGACCATGCCGCCGATGAGACTCTCATCCACGGTGTAGTGCATCTCCATCTTCTCATAGGAAGTAGTCTCCAGCAGTCTCTTCTCTGCCTTTTCCTGCCCCGCCTCATCCAGAGCGGCGGCGGTGGTCACATACGCGACCCCGATTTTTTTGGCTTCCTTGACTCTGTCAATGAAATAGGTAAGAATCGCGGACAGTTCATTGTATCGCTCTTTGCTCACCACAAGCAGCAGGAACCCAGTCATCGTATCGCTGACTCTGCCCTTGAACACTTCCGCCACTGATTGCAGTTTTTCCTCCGCGGTGATTTTCGGGTGGTTCAGCAGCCTTAAAAAATCCGGGTTCTCTGAAAGCGCCTTCAGGATCAGGTCGCTCTCCTGCCATAACTCATCCAGCTGCTGTTCCTCCACCGCCAGGTCAAAGAGCGCGTCCCCGTAGGTTTTTGAAATCAGCTTAGCCATGTATTCTCACCCATTTCCTTTAAGGTTTCGTCCACCAGACTGTTCTGAATCTCGGTATTGATATTGGCCGCCACTACCTTGCCGGCAATCGCGCTGGCCACCAGGATCATCTCCTGCTTCACCTCGTCAGCCGCCTTTGCCTTCTCAAGCTCGGCCTCCACATGCGCTCTGTCCACGATGCGGCGGGCTTCTTCTTTGGCCTGTGCCACAATCTGGCTCTCATTCGCGAGAGCACGGCTTCTGGCGTCTCTTAAGATTTCATCCGCTTCTTTATTGATATCAGCCAGCTTCTGTTCATATTCCGCCTGCAGTTTCTTCGCCGTCTCCTCGGCCTCGGCCGCGGTGGACAATTCATCAGCGATCTTGTTCTGACGCTTCTCCAGCATAGCCCGCACGGGGTTAAACAGAAGATAGCTCATCGCAAAAAACAGTACCAGTACGGAAATCAGTGTCAGCGCTGAATCGGTCAGCAGCTGAAAATCCAGGTCAAAAAGCCGGGGCTCCATGGTAGTCAAAAGCATGCCGCTCATATATCCGTTCATTGATTACCCTGCCTCCTTTCCTTCGCGCACAGACGGCCTGAAATGTATCACAAGCCGGTCTCCACGCAGATAAAATTATGATACCATGGATTGCTTCGCAAAAACCGCTCCCGCAATCCATGACGCCATTCGGAATCCGCACAATTTGGCCTGAGAAACGGCCAAATTTGCTCCTTCCTCATGTCGTTGCGGTCCACAAGATCATAAATGCGAATGCAAGCATTCGATTTCTGACCTTTTGTCCCTTGTATCATTAAGTCAGAGGCTTGACGAACAGTAAGAGCATGGCAACCAGCAGACCGTAAAGACCGGTAGTCTCAGCCACAGCCTGGCCCAAAAGCATGGTAGTGGTGATGTCGCCTCTCGCGCCCGGATTGCGTCCTACAGCGGAAGCGGCATAGCCTGCGGCGATACCCTGACCGATACCGGGGCCGATACCTGCGATGACTGCTAATCCTGCGCCGATTGCGGAACAGCCTAAGATAAAGTTCTCGTTAAATTCCATCTCTTTTTCCTCCTTGGATGTTTCTTTCTTAAAGATGAGATTTGTGGTTTGTGATCTGTTTATTTAAAATTTCAGTGAAACCTGAAACAGGTTTTCTTTTTGCACGCCTGTCTTTATTCGTCATCGATGGCATTCGTAATATACGTCATCGTCAGCATGCAGAACACATACGTCTGGATCGCGCCCGAGAAAAGGTCGAAATACACATGCAGTGCCGCAGGCCAGATGACCGCAAAGAAGTTCAGCAGTCCGTATACCAGTGCCAGCATGCAGGTCCCCGACAGGACATTCGCGAACAGACGCAACGACAAAGAAATCGGTACGGCGACATCGCTGATGATATTAATCGGCGCCCAGAACGGCCAGGGATCGCAGAGATGATCCTTCACGCCCTTTGTCCCATTATATTTGATTCTGTTAAAATGAATCAGGACAAAGGTCATGACGCCAAGTGGCAATGTCACTCCATAGTCCGCTGTCGGGGGCCGCAGGCCAAAGAGACCTGAAATATTACAGATTAAGATGAAAATAAAGACGGTGCCGATGTAGTTGAGGAAGCCTTTGGCGTGCTTGCCCATGCTGCCCTTGACCATATTGTCCAGCATCTCAACGATCATCTCCGCCGCGTTCTGCAAGCCTCTCGGAATTTCCTCGGCCTTTTTCATGCGGCGGTTGACCACGAAGGCAAAGCCGATCAGCAGCAGCATGACGATCAGCAGACAGACATGGGTAGTCGTAATCCATACCGTCTGGCCAAAGACCTGGTAGGAAAACACGCCATGTATCATAAAATCAATATCTTCAGACAGCAGAATTCCCTGTGTCATAGGGCTCTACCTCCTTATGCTTCTGAAACTTCTTTGTGTATAGTTTCTCTAAAACGGGTTCCAGATATGCGCCCGCTTTCATGCCCAGAATGCCAAAAACGCAGGCGACGGGGTTGGCGATGTCTGTCGCCATCAACAAAAACGTAACTCCCACGAAGACCAGGTAGCGGACAGTGTTATGAAGGACAAGTTTTTTCGTCGCGCCCTTCTCTCCAAGGCCGAGGGCCATATCCAGGCTCCAGTACATGTGTGCCTCACCGAGAATAGAAAGCGCCACACCAATCCACCATCCAAGGCTTACGCCCGAAAGTCTGCGCAGGAAGAGAAGAATGACGATCTCTCCCACCAGTCCATAAGCAAAAGTTCCAATCATCATGGTCAGAAGCGTAGGATTGATCTTCTGGAGTTTGTCAAGCGGCGCGGGCTTCTCCCGCACAGAAGCGTCTGACGGCATGCGGTTACTCTTTCTCAATTCTGCTGGTGAATGGGTTGTCGGTTTTCTCGTCCAGCCTGGCAATGGTTTTGACCATTTTGTATACGTTCCACGCGCCGGCGGCGGCGCCCACGAAGAAGAGGATGATGAAAAAGAAGCCTGTCCCGAGCCATTTATCCAAAAAGTAGCCGAGGGCGGAGCACATGGCGATGGGAACGAGCATGTTGATGCCGAACTGGCTGATCATGGAAAGGGCCTGGAAGACCGAATTGCGCTTTTTCTTCATATGGATGCCTTTCATTGTCTGGCGAAACCGTGTAAGCGGCGGTGTACATTTGATAATAATTATAGAGAAGTTTGCGGGAGATGTCCAGTAAAATTTCCATTAAAAAGACGTTTTCATTTTCCCCACAAACGCAAACGCAATGAAAATTACCAGGTCCACCGCCACAATGCTCGCGCCCACCGGAGTGGACACAAAAATAGAGATCAGGATGCCGCTCAAAGTCCCCACTACGGACAGGATGGCCGCGCAGACGGTGACGGAGAGGAAGCTTTTAAAAACACGCATGGCCGAAAGGGAGGGGAAGATGATCAGGGCGGAAACTAAGAGGGAGCCGGCCAGCTCCATCGCCACGACGATGACAAGGGCGGTGATGACGGCGATGAGGCCGTTGTAAAGTTGTGTCTGAATGCCAGTGGCTCTGGCGAAGTTTTCGTCAAAGGTGACGGCGAAAATTTTGTGAAAAAGGAGGACGAACATCAGGATCACAGCCACGGAAATCACCACGCAGAAGCCCACGTCCGCGCCGGTCAGGGTGAGAATCGAGGTCGAGCCAAAAAGGGAGCTGCACACGTCGGCGGAGATATTGGCGGAGCCGGAGTAGCGGCTTAACAGCAGGTAGCCGATGGCAAGGGCCGCCACGCTGATCATGGCGATGGCGGCGTCGCCGCGGATGGCGGTTTTATTGCCGAGAGTCAGAAGGGCGACCGCGGCAATGACCGTCACGGGAATCACGACCACCATGTCGCTCTCCACGCGCAGAACGGCCGCGATGGCCACCGCGCCGAAAGCCACGTGGCTTAAGCCGTCCCCGATGAAGGAAAAGCGCTTCAGCACGAGCGATACGCCCAACAGAGAGGAGCAGAGTCCGATCAGCGTCCCTACGATCAGTGCATAGCGCACGAAATCAAATTGTAAATAATACCGCAGCGTCTCCATCATGACTCTTTCCCTCGTCTGCTCTGAAGCATGGAAGCGTACATCTGCCCGTATGGGCTTTTGAGATAGCTTTCCCGATCTCCGAAAAGGGTATCCCGGTGGCTCATATAAAGGATATGGCTGGCAAAGGGAACCGCTTCCAGCACATCGTGAGATACCATGATGATGGTAATCCCCTGCCTGCGGTTGAGTTCCTCAATCAGCTCATACATTTCCGCCGTCGCCTTCGGGTCCAGACCCGCCACCGGCTCGTCTAAAAGGAGCAGCTTTCTCGTGGCGCACAGCGCCCGCGCCAAAAGCACGCGCTGCTGCTGGCCGCCAGACAGCTCCCGATAGCATTTCCCTGCCAGGTTGAAAATGCCCAGCTGTTCCATATTTTCCCTGGCGATTTCTTTTTCCAGTTTCCCGTAAAACGGACGCCACCCCAGGCGGTTCACACAGCCCGAAAGGACGATTTCCTCCACGGATGCCGGAAAATCACGCTGCAGCTGCGACTGCTGCGGCAGATAGCCGATCTCGTTGGCGCGGATGTCCTCGCCGAAGCGAAGGCTCCCGCCAAGCGGCTTCTGCAATCCTAAAAGCGTCTTCATCAGCGTACTCTTGCCGGAGCCGTTTTCCCCCAGAATACAGAGGTAATCCCCTTTATTGACCTCAAAGGAAATATCCGCGGCGACGATCTGTTTTTCATAACCCAGCGTCAGATTCTGACATTGTATCTGCATCATACTCACTCACTTCCCAGCGCCGTCTTCAGCACCTGCAGGTTTTCTTCCATCAGGCCAAGCCAGGTGGCGCCGGCCTCCACCTCATCCCATGAGACGGCCTGCATGGAATTTAAGGTCAGGATTTCCTGATCCGCGGACTGTGTATTCTTGCGGATGGTTTCCGCCAGCTTCGCGTCTGATCCGTCGATAATCAGAATCGCCGGCAGGTCCAGCTCGTCCATCTTTTCAATCAGGAAAACAATCGTCTCAAAGCTTGCCTCCGCGTCCGCGTTGCAGCCGGCAAAGGCCGCATAATAATCAAGGCCGAATTCCTCCGTCAGATAGCGGAACGGGAAACGATCCCCGAAGAGCAGCGTATCATACTGTGCCACCCCGACTGCCTGCGCGTACTCCGCTTCCAGCGCGTCGATCTGCTCTTCATAGGTTTCCAGATTTGCCCGGATCAGCGGTTCCTCTTCAGGCAATAATTCAATCAGGCACTCCGCCAGCTCCTCACACAGGATATGCACATTTTCAAAGGACAGCCACACATGCTCATCGTCCTCCGCCTCAAAATCCTCATCATGGACATGACCAATCTCGTCTGTCATGCCTTCCTTTTCCTCTTCCTTAAGCACGAGCTCTCCCATCAGCTCCAGCAGGTTCACGCTCCGTTCTGAAAGCGCTTCGTCCTCCTCCACCATTTCTAAAAGCCAGTCCTCGGAATCCCCGCCGATATACACCAGAAGGTCGCTTTCTTCTATCACAGCCATATCCTGCACAGAGGGCTGATAGCTGTGAATATCCGTGCCGTTGTCTGACAGAAGTGTCACTTCCACGTTTGCGGATGTCCCCTCCGGCAGAATGCGCACCCAGTCATATTGTGGAAAAATCGTACATACTACGGACACGGTGTCCGTCTCTGCTGTCTTTATTTTCGCCCCACAGCCTGCAAGCAGCACTGCTGTCAAAAGCAGTGCTGCCGTAAGTTTCAACCATTTCATAATTTGCTTTCTGCATAAAACGCTTTCGCAATCAATAGAATCCGTGATTTCCAATCACATACACCACCACGCTCAGGCGATCCACCGCCTCCAGATACGCGATCGTCTGGAAATAAACGCAGGTTCCCACGTTCGTCACGCCCGAAATCGCCGCCCTGGCAGCCTCATAACAACCGGCGGAATTCGCCGCCTTGTCCGCCGCAAGTGCCTCCACAAAGCTGTTCTTCGTGGACGTGACCGGCGCGAATTGGCCGGACTGGTAAATCACGCCGGAGACCGTGTCCGGATAGTTGCCGGACAATACGCGGTTGATTACCACGCTGCCCACCGCCAGCATACCCTCATAGCTCTCTCCTCTGGCCTCGCAGTAAATCAGGTTGGCCAAAAGCGTTACATCATACTCAGAAAACTCCACCTCGGAAATATCTCTCCAGACGCCGCTCGCCGCCGCCCGCGACAACGCGATCTCCTGCGCCAGCTTTTCCTGCAGCTTCGCAATATTGTCATTGATCTGGGCCAGTTCCTCTTCCTGCGCGGTCAGCTCATTTTCAATGCTGGCAATCTGAGAACTGGTGGTGCTGATGGCGCCCTGTACCTGTGAAATCAGGTACTGCGCGTATTCCTTATCCTCCTCCAGGTCAGCCAGCATGTCATCCAGGTCGGCCTTCTCCTCTTCAAGCGCCGCCTCCTGCGCCTCCACTTCCTCGCGGATGGCCTGATAATCCTGAAGAAGCTGCTGGTCATAAGCGGCCAGCTGCTCCACATACTCGCTGGTATTCAGGAAATCAGAAAAGCTTCCCTCTCCGGTGATCGCGCTCAGCATGGCATTCATATAGGTAGCAGTCGTATCGCTCTCGTACATATACTGAATGTGCGCCAGCATGTTGGCATACTGCGTTTCCTCTGTCGCCTTTGCCTCCTCTAACTCCGCTGTCTTTAACTCGATCTCCTCCTCCTTGGCGGCGATCGCCTGCTCCATCTCATAGATTTCATTCTCTATGTCGGAAAGCTCCGCGTTATAGCCCGACAGTGTGTTGTTCAGTTCCGCCTTTTCCGCCTCTTTCTGATCGATTTCCTCCTGATTCTGCTGCATCTCGTTCTCAAGGTCACTCTTTTGCTGCTCTGCCTCCTCCAGCTCCTGCCTGGTGGTGCTGGTGGCGCTTACTCTGCTCTCAGAAAAGAAAGCGATCAGAAGAATGACACTCAGAAAAACGCAGCATATTCTGTTCCATCGTCGTGCGGTTTTTCTTTTCAAAAATAAACTCCTCCATGACCCGACATTGCCGGGAAACCTTAATCCGCCTCAATCATCTCCACGCGGCGTTTATGCCGCTCGGCGCCGGAAAATTCCGTATTTAAAAACGTATCCACAATCTCCATGGCCAGCAGCGGCCCTGTCACACCTGCGCCCAGCGCCAGCACGTTCACGTCATTGTGCTCTCTCGTCAGTCTGGCAGTATAGGAATCGCTACAGAGCGCGCAGCGCACCCCTTTGATTTTATTGGCCGCCATCGAAATGCCGATGCCGGTGGTACAGATCACGATGCCCTTCTCACACTCGCCGCTCGCCACAGCCCTGCCCACAGCCTTGCCGTAAACCGGATAATCCACACTTTCGTGCGTGTAGCAGCCGAGGTCCTTCACTTCATGCCCCTGCTCTACCAGGTATGCCTTCACCGCTTCTTTTAAAATAAATCCCCCATGGTCTGATCCGATCGCGATCATGTTGTGTTACCTCCCTGTAATAATGTCAAACTCTCCCACATTCTATGACAAGTATGTCGTCTTTTGCGTTGTCCCGTCATTCACTATACTTTTCTGCCATTCGCCAGCCATTTAAGGCAGTTCCACCATCTGATGTCCCGCGGCCTTCAGCAGCCGGTTCATCACAGCCTGCCCCAGTCCTTCCTCCGAGAAGCTCTCCGCGTAAATGACCTCCAGCCCCTCGTCGTCGCACTCGCGCAGCGCCCGGTACAATTCCCTGGCAACGCTCTCCTGTGAAGCCCTGCTGCCGATGCATTTGATACTGTCAATCTCATCCGCCCGATAGAGCGACAGGCTTTCCCGCGTACAGAGTACGCCGGTCTTCAGATGATCCTCTCGCGCCAGACGGCAGTGTTCGTTGATATATTCCGCCACTTTGTCAGACTTTCCTGACACAAGTGTCAGCTGCCCTTTCGGAGCGTAATGCCGGTAGCGCATTCCCGGTGCTTTCGGCCTGCCCGTAGGATTGGACTCCATCATGGTCCGATCCTGGTCGATCTCTCCAAGCGTCTGTTCCAGCATTTCCTTCGTGATATAGCCTGGCCGAAGCAGCGTCGGTTCTTCCTCCGTCAGATCAATAATGGTCGACTCCACGCCGATCCCCACAGGGCCGCCGTCTATAATCAGCGGGATTTCCCCGTCCATATCCTCCAGCACATATTTGGCCAGCGTAGGGCTCGGCCTGCCGCTAGCATTCGCGCTCGGCGCGGCCACAAAACCGCCCGCGGCCTCAATAAAGGCCTGCGCCACCGGATGCGAGGGGAAGCGAACCGCCACTGTATCCAGTCCGCCGGTCGTTTCCTTCGGCACGCAGTCCGCCTTCGGCAGAATCATGGTCAGTGGCCCCGGCCAGTAGGCCTTCGCCAGCCGCACCGCCGCCTCCGGCACTCTGCTGCAGATCCGATAAAGATCCTCAAAACGGCAGATATGCACGATCAGCGGGTTGTCGCTCGGCCTGCCCTTCGCGGCATAGATTTTCGCGCTGGATAAGACGTTTAAGGCGTCGCCGCCAAGTCCGTACACTGTCTCCGTAGGAAATGCCACCAGTTCTCCCTCCCTGATCAGCTCTCCCGCCTCTTTTATGACGTTTGCGTCAATATGATTTTCCGACTGAAAAACCACTCTGGTTTCCATATTGCTCCTGTCAGGGTAATGCGATGGACTGCTCCGCGTGCATTCGGCTTCTCCGCTTACACATTCCTGGTATCCTGCCCTTTAAAAATCAGTACATTTGGATTTATTATACAAAACCAGCATCAAAAAAGCAAGACCTCATCGAAAGGAATCATTTTCGATGTAACCATTTTAGAACGTAAGCTCTGCAAAATTTCCTCGG
>JAJQFS010000062.1 GCA_021200995.1 Lachnospiraceae bacterium
GATCGCGCCGGGGCGATACAGCGGCTCGGCAGCCACACATGATCTGGTTATCTGCACCCACAATTATGAGCGGCACTTCGGACGGCTTTCTGAGCTGGAGACGGGGGATATGATTATTTTCACCGCTGTGGACGGAACTGTTTATACTTATGAGGTGACGGAGATTTTTACTCTGGAGCCGACCGGCATTGACACGCTGCTGAATGGGGACTGGGACCTGTGTCTGTACACCTGCACGTATGGCGGGCAGGCGAGGGTCGTGGTGCGGTGTAAGCTGGCTGCGGAGTGAATCCGCGACAAAATTGAGGGGCAGTTAACTGCCCCTCTGGTATTATTTCGTGGGTAGGGGAATATCACTCGTTTGAATACTGCCATTTGTTATTCGGCAGAATTTTCCCTTAGCCATTTCTAAACCTGCCTGATATTTACATCCAGCGCTTCCGCGATTTTTGCTTCATTCATTCCCATAGCATGCAGCCGGATGGTTGCCTGCTTTGACTTCCGGTTTTCTCCAAGGGATTTGCCAATTGCAATTCCTTCTGATTTGCCAATTGCAATTCCTTCTGATTTACCGATCGCAATTCCATGAGTTTCCCCTCTGCGCATGCCTTCATGATAAATCCTGCTTGCTTTTGTCTCAATGACACCTCCTACCATTGTTTCTCCAACTCCTTCCTTGACTCTGCCATACTTTGCCGCAATACTCTCCAGCACCTTTCCAGACATATCGATGAGCATCCGGTGCTGGTACTCCGTCAGATTTCCGTGTTCTTTTAAATCTCGCAGTCTGTCCATAATGCCTGCATACTCTGCTTTCAGCTGCGCAAGTTTTTCTTGATTGGTATTGTATTCTCCAAATATGCTTTATTTTGTGGAAGTTCACGTTGCTTCATTTGCCCTCCTTCCAACTGTCTTTGAGCGGAGGCACGGTCAAATGCTGTTGGTAAGTAAAAACAACAAACAATTGTTTTATCCAGAATACCACAAATCAGACTGGCCTGCAACACGCTATCTGACAATTTGGGATACTTCAGGATCAATTTCAGCGCTCAATTTCAGCGACAAACAATAGAACAAACAATAGATGCCAAATAATAATACGTGAAAATGAGAAAAACTCTCATAGTAATGTTGACTTTTTGAAAAAGTTGAGTATAATAGCGATATAACAGCAGGAACAGCAGAAAAGGATGGTGGTTTTATGCTTATACAATTTAATTTCAAAAATTTTAATTCCTTCCGGGATGATACGACTTTAGATTTGTCAGCGGCAAAAATGACAGAGTTTTCAGAGAGAGTTGTAACTGTTGGAGGAGAAAAAATACTACCGGTTGCAGCAATCTATGGAGCGAATGCAAGCGGAAAATCAAATGTATATGGCGCTTTTGAATATATGAGTGAGTATGTTGCCGATTCCTTTAAATATGGTGATGATGAAAAAAATTTTGAAGATGTAAGGCCGCGCCCATTTCTGTTTGATGTTTCCTCTGAAAAGGAAGACACGAGCTTTGAAGTATATTTTACGGTTTCAGGAGATAAAACCGAGAAATCCTATAATTATGGCTTCTGCATTGGCGAGGATGGCATTACGGAAGAGTGGCTGAATTATAAGGCGCGTACTGCCCGGAAGTATTCCATGATTTTTTATCGGGATAAGGAAACCTTAGATCTCTCCGGTATACCGAAGGCAAGCAGAGAGAATATCGAAGTTGCATTAGAAAAGCAGGTTTTAATCGTATCCCTCGGAGCTAAGCTTAAAATTGCAAAATGTAAGCTGGTTCGGGACTGGTTTCTCAATAATGAGTTTGCTGATTTTGGAAATGTGGTAACAAACTTCTTTATGTCAAGGCTTCTTCCAAAAGGATTCGTCACTGACGAACGTGTGAGGGAAAAAGTTATTGAATACTTTGCGTCTTTTGACGAAACAATCAAAGGATTTGAGGTTACGAAGCTTCCGCAGCAGGAAGATATGAAAGATGAAAAATATATGATTGATGCTTTGCATCAAAAGAAAGGCTCTGATGAAATGGCGAAAATCCCCTTGTCAAAAGAGTCCGCAGGAACTCTGAAAATGTTTGCTTTATATCCAGAATTGGAAAGCGTCTTAAAGAATGGCGGTGTATTTTTCATTGATGAATTAAACGCACGGCTGCATCCCCTGCTTGTAAGAAATTTCGTTTTGACATTCCTTAATCCTGAGACAAATCGGAATCATGCACAGCTGGTTTTTACGACACATGATACATGGCAGTTATCGAATCAACTATTGCGGCGGGATGAGATTTGGTTTACCGAAAAGGATGATGCGGGAGTTTCAACATTATATTCACTTGCGGATTTTGTAGATGAAACAGGTGCCCGGATACGAAAAGATGAGAGCTATGAGAAAAATTATCTGCTTGGTAAGTATGGGGCGATTCCATCTTTGAAAACAATAGCGTTTTTAGAGGAGGAATGATCTATGGCTCGAAAAGATAGAACCGGCTGCAGGAAGCCACGCGAACAACGAATAGTAAAGCGTGTTCCGGAAATTGGTTATTATCTGGTCGTGACAGATACCGAAGCGACAGAACGCTGCTATTTTACCGGGTTCCATGACAGCCTGCCGGAAAATGTAAAAAAGAAACTGGTTATCAAAGTTATTGAAACAAAAACGCAAAATCTGATTCAAAAGTGTTTGGAAATGACCGCTTATGAAGCACAATATAGAATTCCATGGATTGTCTTTGACAGGGACCAGGTGCAGAATTTTGACCAGATCATCAGAGACGCGAAGAAGGCAGGAATCAATGTTGGCTGGTCAAATCCGTGCTTTGAGATATGGATGTACGCTTATTTTGGCAGTATGCCTGTGATTCAGGAATCATGGGTGTGCTGTTCAAGATTTGGAGAGTTGTATAAATCGAGGACTGGCCAGGATTATTCTAAATCAGATGCTGATATGTATAAAAGGCTTTGTGAATCTGGCAATGAAGAGAAGGCACTGAAATTAGCAGAAGAAAAATATGAACAGCGTATAAGGGAAGGAAAACGGTTACCATCGGAGATGTTTCCGGCAACTATGGTTCATGAGTTGGTAGGAGAAATCAAGAGAAAAGTTAAAGAATGATGTTGTTCCTATCTTGACAAATTCAAAGCCATATCCCGCAAAACATAAAACGTGCATGAAAGACTTGATTTTTCAAAGGGGCCTTAGTATATTAGAGGGTAGGAATTTTATGAGACAAGAAATAAGATAAAGAATATTTTGGCGGAGCAATCCATAGTAACGTGATTGCAAGCGTGTCAGCGTTATTTCCGGTTGACAAGCGACGAACATGACAATCAGTGCGTTTTTGCGATGATTGTATCATGAATGAATGCCAGGAACGAATAACAGGAGATGAGAAAATGGTAGAACTGGTTAAGATCGCCGTGGACGCCATGGGAGGCGATGAGGCCCCAGGCGTGGTCGTCCAGGCGGTGGTGGAAGCCTTAAAGGCATCCGATAAAATCAAAGTTTTTCTGGTGGGACAGGAGAACGCGGTCAGAAGTGAGCTTTCCAAATACGAGTATCCGCAGGAGCGGCTTGAGGTGGTGAATGCGACGGAAGCGATCGAGATGGCGGAGCCGCCGGCGACCGCTATCCGCAAAAAGAAGGATTCCTCCATCGTGGTCGCCATGAAGATGGTCAAAAGCGGCCAGTGCGACGCGTATGTGTCAGCAGGCAGTACCGGAGCGAACCTGGTAGGCGGACAGGCTCTGGTGGGCAGGCTGCCGGGCGTGAGACGTTCTCCGCTGGCTCCACTCATCCCAACCGCGAAGGGCGTTTCGCTGCTCATCGACTGCGGCGCCAACGTGGACGCGAAGGCCGGAGACCTCGTGCAGTTTGCGAAGATGGGCTCCATCTATATGGAAAATATCATGGGCGTCAAAAATCCGAAGGTCGGCATTGTCAATATCGGCGCCGAGGAGGAAAAGGGCAACGCCCTGGTGAAGGAAACATTCCCGCTTCTGCGCGAGTGTCAGGATATCAATTTCGTCGGCAGTGTGGAAGCCAGAGATATTCCGGCCGGTGACGTGGACGTCATGGTCTGTGAGGCTTTTGTGGGCAATGTCATCCTGAAGATGTATGAGGGTGTGGGCAGCACTTTGATTAAGGAAGTGAAGGCAGGCATGGTTTCCAATACGCGCAGCAAGATCGGCGCCCTGTTAGTGAAACCGGCTTTGAAAGAAACTTTGAAAAAGTTTGAACTCGACCAGTACGGCGGCGCGCCCATGCTGGGTTTAAACGGCCTGGTGGTCAAAACCCACGGCAGCGCCAGCGTCACGGAGGTCAAAAACTCCATTTTACAGTGCATTGATTTCACAGAACAGCATATCAGCGAGAAGATTCAGGCCGCGCTGAATGCGGGGGCGTAAGCACACTCTGTACACGAGTAAATATACAGTTAAGTCATCAAAAAAGGAGAGTAAGACAATGGAATTTGAAAAAGTAAAAAAGATTATCATGGATGAGCTGCACTTAAATGAAGAGGATATTACTCTGGACACCAACTTAAGCGAGGACCTGGGTGTGGACTCCCTCGACCTGTATCAGGTCATTCTCAATATTCAGGACGAATTCGATGTGGAGTTTCCGGATGAGATCTTTGAGGGCGACTCCATGAAGACCATGCGCGACTGTGTGGAAGCGCTCAAAACAGAGCTGGCGAAAAAGGCATAAAGCGCGGAGCCCTTTTTCAAGGGCTCTTTTCATGGAGGAACCAGAATGCAGTACGGCGCGACGCGGGAAGGCCAGGCGGAGTTGGAAGAGAAAATCGGGTACACGTTTTCAGACAGAGCGCTTTTAAAGCAGGCTCTGACCCACAGCTCCTACGCCAACGAGATCAAAATTACAAAATGTGACAATTATGAACGCCTGGAATTCCTGGGGGACGCGGTCTTAGAGCTGGTCTCCAGCGATTTTTTATTTTCCGAATATCCGGATATGACGGAGGGAAAGCTGAGCAAGCTGCGGGCCTCTTTAGTCTGCGAGACGGCTCTGGCATATACGGCTCATGAGCTGAAGCTGGAACGGTATTTCCTGCTTGGCAGAGGAGAGGAAAGCACCGGCGGCAGGAACCGCTCCGCTATCGCCTGTGATATTGTGGAGGCCCTGATCGGCGCGATTTATCTGGACAGCGGCATTGAGGAAGCCAGGAAATTCATTTTTACATTCATCCTGAATGATATCGAATCGAAACAGTTATTTTATGACGCCAAATCCATCCTGCAGGAGTTTGTGCAGGGCAGAACCATGGGTCAGCTGCATTATCGCGTGACGGACGAGAGGGGGCCGGAGCACGATAAGGAATTCTGTGTGGAGCTGAGCCTGGAGCAGCGCGTCGTCGGTCACGGGACCGGACACAATAAAAAGGCCGCGGAACAGCAGGCCGCCTACCAGGCATTATTACTGTTACAAAAAGAGGACGGACTTGCATGTACCTGAAAAGCATCGAGATACAGGGATTTAAATCCTTTGCCAATAAGATCAATTTCAGATTTCACAATGGCATCACGGCGATCGTGGGACCGAACGGCAGCGGCAAGAGCAATGTCGCGGACGCGGTCCGCTGGGTGCTGGGCGAGCAGCGGATCAAACAGCTGCGCGGCGCCAGTATGCAGGACGTGATTTTTTCAGGTACGGAGCTGAGAAAGCCTTTAAGCTACGCCTATGTGGCGATTACCCTGGACAATTCTGATCACCAGCTGGCGATTGATTATGAGGAAGTGACGGTAGCCCGTCGGCTTTACCGCTCCGGAGAGAGCGAGTACCTTTTAAACGGGACGGCATGCCGCCTGCGCGATATCAACGAATTGTTTTATGACACGGGTATCGGCAAGGAAGGCTATTCCATCATTGGTCAGGGACAGATTGACAAGATCTTAAGCGGCAAGCCGGAGGAGCGCAGGGAGCTTTTTGATGAGGCCGCCGGCATTGTCAAATTCAAGCACAGAAAAGCCGCCGCGTCCAAAAAGCTGGAGGATGAGCAGGCCAATCTGGTCCGTGTCAATGATATTTTAAGCGAGCTGGAGCGCCAGGTCGGCCCCCTGGAGCGGGCGAGTGAGAAGGCACGCACTTATTTAAAGAAAAAAGAAGAATTAAAGGCGCTGGATATCAACTGTTTTTTGCTGGAGCATGAGCGCCTGCAGTCAGAACTGGCCAAAGTGGAGGAAAATCATCGCATTGTCTCCACAGACTATCAGGAAGTGACAGAACAGTTTGAGAATATCCGCAAAGAGTACGACGCGGCCACCGAAGGAATCGCGGCCTGCGAGGCGCGCATGGAGGAAAACCGCACCGCCGCCAATGACGCGGGACTCATGCGGGGTCGCCTGGAGGGTCAGATCAATGTTTACCGGGAGCAGATTCGCTCCGCGCAGAATAACGAGGAGCATTT
The DNA here is from genome assembly GCA_021200995.1 of Lachnospiraceae bacterium. Lineage (GTDB taxonomy): Bacteria > Bacillota > Clostridia > Lachnospirales > Lachnospiraceae > RGIG6307. The sequence goes on from JAJQFS010000062.1 coordinate 6,423, forward strand.
CAAAGAGCGCAGCCGCGCGCTGACAGAGGATATTTTAAGCCGTCAGAAGGAACTCGACGGCCTGAAGGTAAAACAGAAGGAGCTGGATGAGCAGCTGCGTGTCATCACCGTCAAACGTGACGAGGCGCGGGGACGGCTGGATTCCGTACTGGATGAGATTGACGGCGTGAACGCGCAGATCGAGGCCATTAAGGCCGGTATTTTTGAGGGCCTGAATGAAAAAGCCTCCATCAAAACCAGATTAAGCCGGTTTGACACCATTTTAGAGCAGCATTCCATTCGCAAAGCGGAGATTCAGGCGCGGATTCTGGAAGCAAAGTCCGACGATGATAAGAGAGAGGACGATATTCAGGCGTTGGAGGACGAGGTTTCCTCAATTGATCTGGAAATCAAGGAGATCGAGAGCCAGATTGCTGAGAAGGAGGGCGAGGTCGCCCGCATGCGCGCGGCGTTGACACAAAGCGACGCACAGTACCAGAAACTGCGGGGCGAATATCATACCGAGCATTCCCGTCTGGAAGCGCTGATGAATCTGACGGAGCGCTACGAGGGCTATGGCAACAGCGTCCGCAGGGTTATGGAACAGAAAAACCGCTACAGCGGCATCATCGGCGTGGTGGCAGATATTTTAAAGGTCGATCAACAGTACGAGATCGCCATTGAGACCGCCCTGGGAGGCAGCATTCAGAATATTGTCACGGACAATGAGGAGACAGCCAAAAAGCTGATCGCATATTTAAAGGAGACAAAGGGCGGCAGAGCCACCTTCCTGCCTCTGACGAGTGTCAAAAATGTGCAGGAGTTCAGACAGCGCGACTGTCTGAAGGAGAAGGGTGTGATCGGGCTGGCGGATACGCTGGTGCGCTGCGACAAGGCCTACAGCGATGTGGCAAAGTCTCTTCTCGGCAGAATTGTGGTGGTCGATCAGATTGATCACGCGATTGCCATTGCCAGGAAGTATCATTACAGCGTCCGTATGGTGACGCTGGAGGGCGAGCTGATCGTGCCGGGCGGCGCCATCAGCGGCGGCGCTTTCAAAAACAGTTCCAATCTGTTAAGCCGTCATCGTGAGATCGAGGAGCTGGAGAAAAAAGCAGCTTCTTTAAAGGATTCACTTGACGCCATTCAAAAGCAGATCGACGACCAGAAGACAGAGCGTAATTCCTATCGTGTAGCCGTGGAGATGCTCAAGGGCTCCCAGCAGATGAAAAATCTGCAGCTCAACACCGCGAAGCTGAATTTGGAAGCGTTAAAAGAACGCAGGCAGGAAGCGGAGCAGGGACAGGACGCCCTGGCAAAGGAAGTGCAGGAGCTTACGGAGCAGATTGGCCTGGCAACCGTGGCCAGAGAGGAAACCGCGTCAGAGCTGGATGCCATGGATGCAAAAGAGCAGGAGTCGGATGAAAAGGTCAAAACCCTGCAGTCTGAGCTGGAAACGCTGCGGGCGAAGGAGACGGAGGAGACCTTCCAGGTATCCCAGTGGGATATGGAGGTACAGGCGACCGCGCAGAATCAGAGCTTTCATGAGCAGAACACGGACCGCGTCCTGGCGGAATTGTCCCGTTATCAGACGGAATTAGACGAGATTAGGACAAGTCAGACAGAAAATCAGAATGATGTAGAGTATAAAGAAGCGTCCATTAAGGAACTGAAACAGTCCATCGAGCAGTCCTATCAGGTGGAAAAGGACGCGCAGGAGGCTTATGAGGCCGCGGCAAAGGAAAAAGAGGCGTTTGCTGCAAAGCAGAGCACTTTCTTTACGCAGCGCGAGGATCTGTCCGAGCGTATGAGCCGCCTTGATAAGGAAATTTTCCGTTTGAACGCGCAGAAGGAAAAGCTGGAGGAAAGCGTGGAGTCACAGGTCACTTACATGTGGTCTGAGTATGAGATGACGCTGACGGAAGCGGCGAAGGCCCGCAAGGAAGACCTGGGTGATCTTTCCTCCATGAAAACCGCCATCGCCCAGTTAAAGGCCGAGATCAGAAAGCTGGGCGACGTCAATGTGAACGCCATCGAGGAATATAAAAGCCTGATGGAGCGCTATACCTTCCTGAAGACACAGCATGACGACCTGGTGGAAGCGCAGAAAACGCTGCTGGGCATCATCGACGAGCTGGACGCGGCCATGCGTAAACAGTTTTCTGAAAAATTCGGAGAGATTTCGCAGGAATTCGACAAGGTGTTTAAGGAGCTGTTCGGCGGAGGCAAGGGTACGCTGGAGCTGATGGAGGAGGAAGATATTCTGGAGGCCGGCATTAAGATCATCGCGCAGCCGCCCGGCAAAAAGCTGCAGAACATGATGCAGCTTTCCGGCGGGGAAAAGGCACTGACAGCCATCGCGCTTTTGTTTGCCATCCAGAATCTGAAGCCGTCGCCGTTCTGCCTTCTGGACGAGATCGAGGCGGCTTTAGATGAATCCAATGTGGACCGTTTTGCGAAATATCTGCATAAGCTGACGGAGCACACGCAGTTTATCGTCATCACGCATCGCCGCGGCACCATGTCTGAGGCGGACCGCCTTTATGGCATCACCATGCAGGAGAAGGGCGTGTCGACGATGGTGAGCGTGAATTTGATTGAGGAGGAGCTGTCGTAAAGAAAGGGGAATAACTTTTATGCCGGAGGAGAAAAAGGGATTTTTTAACAGGTTAAAACAGGGCCTCACCAAAACCAGAGATAATGTTATCTATGGCCTTGATCAGATTTTTACGGGATATTCCCAGATCGACGAGGATTTCTATGAGGAGCTGGAGGAGCAGCTGATCATGGGCGATATCGGCGTTAACGCCACCTCCGCGATTATGGACCGCCTGCGCGAGGACGTGGTGAAAAAGCGCCTGAAGGAACCGCAGGAATGCAAGGAATATCTGATTGAGTCAATCCGCGAGCAGATGGAAGTGCAGGACACTGCCTATGAGTTTGAGGACCAGCAGTCTGTCGTCTTTGTGATCGGTGTCAACGGCGTGGGCAAGACAACTTCCGTGGGTAAGCTTGCCTATAATCTGCGGCAGTCTGGCAAAAAGGTTCTGATTGCAGCGGCGGATACCTACCGCGCGGCTGCAGGAGACCAGCTTAAAGAATGGGCCAACCGTGCCGGTGTGGACATGATCGGCGGCAAGGAGGGCGCGGATCCGGCCAGCGTGGTGTATGACGCCGTGGTGGCGGCGAAAGCCAGAGGAATTGATGTCCTTTTAGTAGACACTGCGGGCCGTCTGCATAACCGCAAAAATCTGATGGAAGAATTAAAGAAAATGAACCGTATGATCGATAAAGGATTTCCGGACGCCCATCGGGAAAATCTGATTGTTTTAGACGGCACAACCGGACAGAACGCCATGGCGCAGGCCAGGGAGTTCGGCAGTGTCACCGATCTGACGGGCATTATTCTGACTAAACTGGACGGTACAGCGAAGGGCGGTATCGCGGTGGCGATACAGTCAGAGTTAAATGTTCCGGTGAAATATATCGGCGTAGGCGAGGGAATCGAGGATTTACAGAAGTTTGACGCGCACGCGTTTGTGAACGCGTTGTTCGACGTCGGTGAGGAGTCATAATATGGAAGAAATGCTGACACTGGAGAAATTTGAGGAGGCGAGCGAGGTCTTAACAGGCGTGATTCGTGAGACCAAGCTGGTATACAGTGAGTTTTTGAGCGCGCAGTCCGGCAACAAGGTTTACATCAAGCCTGAAAATATGCAGCTGACCGGCGCGTATAAAGTACGCGGCGCGTATTATACTATGAGTACACTGACAAAAGAGGAACGCGACAGGGGTGTGATTACGGCATCCGCGGGCAATCACGCGCAGGGCGTGGCCTACGCGGCGCAGTGTTATGGCTGTAAAGCGACCATCGTCATGCCGACCACCACGCCTCTGATGAAGGTGAACCGCACCAAATCTTACGGCGCGGAGGTGGTGCTGTACGGCGACGTGTATGACGAGGCGTGCGCTCATGCCTATGAACTGGCGGATGAGTACGGCTATACCTTTATTCATCCCTTTGACGATTTACGGGTAGCGACCGGCCAGGGCACGATTGCCATGGAGATTTTCAAGGAGCTGCCGCTGGTGGATTATATTCTGGTGCCGATTGGCGGCGGCGGACTGGCGACGGGCGTCTCCACGCTGGCCAAGCTCTTAAACCCGAAGATCAAGGTGATCGGCGTGGAGCCTGCCAACGCCAACTGCATGCAGGTCTCACTGGAAAACGGGGAAGTGACTTCTCTGCCCACTGTCAATACCATTGCGGACGGCACCGCGGTCAAGACCCCGGGGAAAAATATTTTCCCGTACATTCAGAAAAATCTGGACGGCGTCATCACGGTGGAGGACGACGAACTGATCGTGGCCTTCCTGGATATGGTGGAGAACCACAAAATGGTCGTGGAAAACTCCGGCCTTCTGACCGTGGCGGCCTTAAAGCACCTGGATGTGCAGAATAAAAAAGTCGTGGCGATTTTAAGCGGCGGCAATATGGATATTATCACTATGTCCAGCGTAGTGCAGCAGGGCCTGATTTTCCGCGACAGAATCTTTACCGTCTCCATTTATCTGCCGGATAAGCCGGGCGAGCTGCATAAGGTTTCCGGCATTCTCGCCAGAGAGAACGGCAATGTCATCAAGCTTGAGCATAACCAGTTTGTAACCACCAACCGGAATTCGGCGGTGGAGCTGACGATCACGCTGGAAGCCTTCGGCACGGAGCACAAGCACCAGATTCTGGAGGCACTCAAAAAGGAGGGCTACAATCCCAGACTGGTGATGGCGCGGCTGTAGGTGAAAACGAAAACATGAAAATGTAAAGGAATTAAATTCGATGTTCCAAATGCCCGCAAATAAAGGTTTGCAAAACCTACGAA
>JAJQFS010000074.1 GCA_021200995.1 Lachnospiraceae bacterium
GTGCCGAAGGAGACGGGAGACCGGATCCGGGCCTATGACCTGGCCGGCGTCAAGGTGGACGAGGACTATAAACGCTATTATCCGTTCAGTACGCTTGCCAGCAAGGTGCTTGGCTTTACCGGCAGCGATAACCAGGGCATCCTGGGACTGGAAGTGGTGTACGATGAATATCTTTCCGGCGAGGATGGCAAAATCCTGACTGTGACCGATGCCTCCGGCATTGAGATTCAGGAGGAAGGGGAGCGCAGGATTGAGCCGGTCGCGGGCGACGACCTGGTCATTTCCATCGACGCCAATATCCAGAACTATGCCGAACAGCTGGCGCTGCAGGCGTATGAGACCAAAGAGGCCGAAAATGTCATGATTCTGGTGATGAATCCCAATAACGGCGAAATTTATGCCTGTGTGAACGTACCGGAATTTGACTTAAACTCTCCTTATGAGCTGACAGAGCTCTGGGCTCAAAAGCTTGAGGGCGGTAATACAGAAGAGAATTTAAATACCATGTGGCGCAACGGCGTCATCAGCGACAGCTATGAGCCCGGCTCCACCTTTAAAATTATCACCGCCGCGGCGGCGCTGGAGGAAGGCGTTGTTTCCCTGGATGAGAGCTTTTACTGTCCCGGTTATGTGACAGTGGACGACCGCAGAATTCGCTGCGCGAGGACCACTGGACATGGCGCGGAGACATTTGTGACAGCGCTGCAGAACAGCTGCAATCCGGTCTTTGTCCAGATCGGTTTAAGACTCGGCGTGGAAACCTACTACAGCTATTTTCAGAAGTTCGGCTTAAGCACCAAAACCGGCGTGGATCTGCCGGGCGAGTCCAGAACCATCGTGCATGACATGGAGGATATGGGCAATGTGGAGCTGGCGACCATGGCCTTTGGCCAGGGGTTTCAGATCACGCCGGTTCAGCTTCTGACAACGGTGTCATCCATCATCAACGGAGGATACCGGATCACGCCCCATTTCGCCATCAAAGCGGTAGGCGAAGAGGAGGAGACGGTATTTGAATATCCTGTCACAGAAGGGATTGTGAGCGAAGAGACTTCCGCGGTTATGCGCGAGCTTTTGGAATCCGTGGTGAGCGAGGGCGGCGGCAAAAACGGCCAGGTGGAAGGGTACAGGGTAGGCGGTAAAACAGCTACCAGCCAGACGCTTCCCAGAGGAAACGGCAAATATATCGCCTCTTTCATTGGCTTTGCGCCGGCTGACGATCCGCAGGTGATCGCCATCTGCATCATCACGCATCCGCAGGGTACCTATTACGGAGGCCAGATCTGCGCGCCGGTGGTCCGCCAGCTTTTTGAAAATATACTTCCCTATCTGGAGGAAAAGAGGTATAATGCCGGTTAGGACGGATTTTTTGAAATCTGAAGCCTGTCAATCTTCGGACTGAGGAGGAAATACAATGTTTCGCAATATGATATATCCGGTCGTCATTCCCGTGATCGTTTCTTTCCTGATCACGGTTGTACTGGGACCGGTTGTAATACCCTATTTAAAAAAACTGAAATTCGGACAAACCGAACGGGAGGAAGGACCGGAGAGCCACAAAAAAAAGACCGGCACCCCTACCATGGGCGGCATTATTTTTCTGGTCAGCATCACGGTGGTCAGCCTCTTTTATGTGAAGGATTATCCGGACATTGTGCCGGTTCTGTTTCTGACGCTCGGGTTTGGACTGATCGGTTTTCTGGACGACTATATCAAGGTGGTGCTGAAGCGCTCCATGGGTTTAAGCAGTATTCAGAAGCTGGTGCTGCAGATCGTGGTGACGGCGGTGTTCGCCTTTTATATGCTGGCGGTCAGGGACGCGGATCTTGCGATGCGCATTCCCTTCCTGGACAAGACTCTGGATCTGGGCTGGCTTGACATACCGCTGATGTTTTTTATTGTGATTGGCACGGTGAATGGCTCTAATTTCACGGACGGCATCGACGGGCAGGAGAGCAGCGTGACCATCATGATCGCGACCTTTTTCGCCGTGGCCGGTGTGGGACTTGGCGTCGGCATCACACCCATCGCCTGTGCGGTGATCGGAGGGCTTTTGGGCTTCCTGATGTTTAACGTCTATCCCGCCAGCGTGTTTATGGGGGACACCGGTTCTCTGGCCCTCGGCGGCTTTGTCGCGGGCTGTGCCTATATGACCGGGCTTGAGCTTTTCATCCCTATCGTGGCGCTGATTTATCTCGTTGAGGTGGCGAGCGTGATCATTCAGGTTACATATTTTAAGCTCTCCCACGGAAAACGGATTTTCCGCATGGCGCCCATCCATCATCATTTTGAGCTGGGTGGCTGGAGTGAGACGAAGGTGGTAGCGGTATTCACCACAGTGACGGCACTTTTGTGCCTGGTGGGACTTGCGGCCCTGTAGAGGAAAAGACAATGGAGTTTCAGAATAAAAAAGTATTTATCATTGGCAGCGGCAGGAGCGGCATGGGCGCTTTATCGGCCCTCAGTCATGTACATGCCGTCTGCACACTGTATGACAGTAATGAAAAACTGACAAAAGAAGAAATCGCGGCGAAAATGCCCGCGGGCACAGCTGCGGATATTCTCATCGGCGAGGTATCAGACCAGACACTGTCCGGTTTTGACCTGGCAGTGTTAAGCCCCGGCGTTCCCATTGACAGTCCGCTGGTGCTTCGTTTGAAGGCGCTTGCTATCCCTGTGATCGGGGAGGTGGAGCTGGGATTCGAGCTGGCGAAGGGAAGGCTGATTGGCATCACCGGCACCAACGGTAAGACGACTACGACCACCCTGGTGGGACAGATGATGGCGGATTATTTTTCCTCTGTTTTTGTGGTAGGAAATATTGGAAATCCATATACTTTAGAAGCGTTAAAAACGACTGAGGAAAGTGTGACGGTGGCGGAGATCAGTTCTTTTCAGCTGGAAAGCGTGGAGAGCTTCTGCCCGACGGTATCGGCGATCTTAAATGTGACGCCGGATCACTTGAACCGTCATTATACTATGGAAAATTACGCTGCAGTTAAGGAGCACATCACCAGAGGCCAGACGAAGCAGCAGTACTGTATTTTAAATTATGAAAACAGCTACACCCGTGATTTTGGTGAACATCGTTGTCCGGCCGCACCGGTTTTCTTTTCCTCGAAAAGGGAGCTGAAAGACGGCGTCTACTGCAAGAAAGACACGATTTATCTGGCTCGCGGGGGAGTAAGCGAAGCGGTGATGAATATTCACACAGACATGAATCTGGTGGGCGTCTGCAACGTGGAAAACGTAATGGCGGCACTGGCAATCGGCCTGTGCTTTGGGGTACCGCTTGAGAGTCTGCTTCAGACTATCAGGAATTTTCACGCGGTGGAGCACCGCATTGAGTTTGTGGCGACGAAGGGCGGCGTGGATTATTATAATGATTCCAAAGCCACTAACCCGGACGCCGCGATCCAGGGCATTATCGCCATGGAGAAGCCGACCGTCTTAATCGGCGGCGGATATGACAAGCACAGCGAGTTTGACGACTGGTTTGAGGCTTTTGGCGGCAGGGTAAAGCTGTTGGTGTTAATCGGCCAGACCGCGAAGCAGATTGCTTCCTGTGCCGACAGGCATGATTTTCACAATTATGTGTTCGCGGATACATTTGAGGAGTGCCTGAAAATCTGTACAGAGAACGCGAACGCGGGGGACGCGGTGCTGCTCTCGCCGGCCTGCGCCAGCTGGGGGATGTTTTCTGACTATGAAGAACGCGGCCGGCAGTTTAAGGCTTATGTAAACGGTTTGAAGTAGGAGAAAAGCGTTGCCGAGAGAAAGAGTAAAAAGAGAAAAGTTATCAATCGTAAAAGAGAAGCCCCATAAGGAGATGTTTTACTTTGATTACAGTCTTCTGCTGGTCATGATGTTTCTGATTCTCTTTGGCCTGATTATGGTGTATTCCACCAGTTACTACGAGGCCATGACGACCGCTTCCATCGGCGATCCGGCCTACTATGTTAAAAAGCAGGCGTCTGCCACGGTGATTGGACTGATCGGCATGTATATCGTGTACCGGATTCCCTATCAGACTTACCGGAAGCTGGGATATATCCCTTATATTCTGTGCTATATCGTGATTTTCATGATCATTCCTTTCGGCTATGAGGCCAACGGTGCGCGCCGCTGGATTGAGCTGGGACCGATCCGTTTTCAGGCGGCGGAGCCGGTGAAGCTTGGCATGATTGTGTTTTTCGCAAATTTTATCTACGGATACCGCAAAAAGCTGAACAGCTTTAAGACCATGGTGATTATGCTGGCGCTGACGGCACCTGTTTCGTTTTTAGTGTGGCAGTTGACGGAGAATATGAGTTCTGCCTTGATTATTGCGGCCATCTGTGTGGTGATGATTTTCGTGGCCAGCAAGGATTACAAACGATTTATTGCCATGGGCGCCGCCATGATTGCCGCCTTTGCCGGCGTAGTGCATTATATTGTCTGGCTGTCGGAACATTCCGGCGCGGACGCGACAGGAGTGCGTGGAGAGCGTATTTTAGCATGGCTTGATCTGGAAAGCTACGCGTCCGGCAAGGGCTATCAGACGCTGCAGGCTTTGTATGCCATCGGCTCCGGCGGGATCTGGGGCAAGGGTCTGGGTCAGAGTATTCAGAAGCTGGGCTTTCTGCCTGAGGCGCAGAACGATATGATCTTTTCCATTATCTGTGAGGAGCTGGGCCTGTTCGGCGGGATCGCGGTGATTCTGATGTTTATTATCCTCATTTGGCGGATGGCAATTATCGCGAGCCACGCGGCGGATCTGCAGGGCTCCATGCTGGTAGTGGGCGTGATGGCTCATATTTCAGTACAGGTCATTTTAAATGTGGCGGTCGTGACCAACACCATTCCGAATACCGGTATTTCCCTGCCGTTCATCAGCTACGGCGGCACCAGCGTATGTTTTCTGATGGTGGAGATGGGATTGGTATTTTCCGTGGCGCGCGGCATCCGGGTGACAAATTACGATGAATGAGAGACGCACAGCGAAGAATAAGGCAGTGAAAATTCTGGCCGTCATGGTGCTTCTTTTGCTTTTGCTGGGAGGTGTCTGGTGGTTTCTGACCACTTACACCATACATACCGTGACAGCGGAGGGAAGCACACATTACACGGACGAGGAAATTGAGGATCTTGTATTTCAGACGCCGTTGGACAATATTTCCCTGATCCTCTCCTGGAAATATCGAAATCAGAACATCAAAAACGTCGCATTTATTGAATCAATCGAAGTGACGGTGGTGGGAAATGACAGTGTCAGAATCCGGGTATATGAAAAATCTCTGGCAGGCTACATCGAATACCTGGGGCAGTACGTATATTTTGACAAAGACGGGACTGTGGTGGAGGTTTCCTCCCAGGTGACAAGCGGTATTCCACTGGTCACGGGTTTACAGTTCGACTCCGTGGTGTTGGAGGAGCCGCTGCCGGTTGAAAACGAGGAAGTGTTCCAGTATATTCTGGAGCTGACAAACCTGATCAGCAAATATGAACTGACGGTGGATAAGATTTATTTTTCCTCGGATTCGAAGATGACGCTGTACATCGGGGATGTTTTAGTCAGTCTGGGTGACAGCTCCCTCCTGACAGAAAAGATGATGAAACTGCGGGATATGTATCCACAGCTGGACGGGCTGTCCGGCACGCTGCATCTGGAAAATTACACCTCATCGAGCTCTGTCATCACCTTTTCCAGGAACTGACAGCAATAAAAATGAAATTTTAGAGAAAAACCTGTTGATAAATGTCAAAAAAGATTATAAGATAAAGAATATATGTGAATGGAGGTCGTTTGGGCTGTGATTGAATTATTTTCAAACGAAGCGACATCAAGCGCGCGCATTATCGTGGTGGGGGTAGGCGGCGCAGGCAACAACGCTGTAGATAGAATGGTAAAGGACCAGGTGGAGGGCGTAGAGCTGATCGCGGTCAACACGGACAGTCAGGCGCTGAAGATGTGTCAGGCGCCCCAGGTCATTCAGATCGGGGAAAAGCTGACCAAGGGACTTGGCGCGGGCGCCAAGCCTGAGATCGGAGAGAAGGCTGCTGAGGAAAGCCTGGACGATATTAAGAAAGCTTTAGAAGGCGCGGAGATGGTCTTCGTGACCTGCGGCATGGGCGGCGGAACCGGAACCGGCGCAGCGCCGGTTGTAGCAAAGGTTGCCAAGGACATGGGCATTCTCACAGTCGGTATTGTGACCAAGCCGTTCAAATTCGAAGCCAAGACCAGAGCGAATAACGCGGCGGCCGGCATCGAGAAGCTGAAGGAAAATGTGGACACGCTGATCGTCATTCCCAACGACAAGCTTTTAGAGATCGTGGACCGCAGAACCACCATCACGGACGCGCTGAAAAAGGCGGACGAAGTGCTGCGTCAGAGCGTGCAGGGTATCACGGACCTGATCACAAGACCCGCCATCATCAATCTGGACTTCGCGGATGTCAGCACCGTCATGCGGGACAAGGGCATCGCGCATATCGGCATCGGTACGGGAACCGGCGACACCAAGGCGGCGGACGCGGTCCGCATCGCGGTGGAGAGCCCGCTGCTTGAGACGAGCATCGACGGCGCGACCGATATCATCATCAATGTATCCGGCGATATCACGCTTGCGGACGCGGCGGACGCAAGTGAATATGTGGGCAGCATCTGCGGCGAGAATGTGAATGTCATTCTGGGCGCCATGTACGACGACACGGTGAAGGATACCTGCACGGTCACAGTCATCGCCACCGGCATTGGCCAGAACACCCAGACCGGCAAGTTCTCCTTCGGCGGCAGCTTCCAGACAGGCAAGACAGCCATGCCGAACTATTCCTCTTATGGGACCGGCTCCTATGGCTCCTATGGAACCTCGCAGCCATATACCGGACCCAAGAGCGGCGTTTCCAACGCGACCGGCTCCCTGCCTCCGCTGAAAAAGAGTGACCTGACTTCCTCCATTGAGGAGAGGAATTTAAAGATTCCTTCCTTCTTAAATACGAATAACAAATAAAAACGCAAAGCGAATAAAGAGTACGAAAGCAGCATATCCTCTGGGGTGTGCTGCTTTTCACATTGTAATGAGGTGGTTTGTTTGCTTATCAAACTGTATCTGGACAGCATCTTTCTGATGCAGTTCTCATTTAACTGCATGCTTTTGCTGGTCATAAAAGCGCAGCTTGGCATACCGCTTTCGCACAGGCGCATCTGGGCCACAGGCGGGCTGACGGCGGGTGTGTATACCGCGCTGTTCCTGCTGCCCGTTTCCCTTGGATGGCTGGAAGCCATAGCGCTGGCGCTCAATATTGGCGGCCTGTGCCTGTTCTTTCTTCCGGCGCGTTACAGGCGTTATCGCCGGAAAATGCTATGTCTGGCCGCGGCGGATACGCTTGTGGCTTCCGGCATTTTGAGAATCGTGCTCAGGGTCTGGTATCTGTGGACAGGAGGTATGGCGGGACTGTGGGCGGTCTTATTCTGTTCCTTAATTTTGTATGAGGCGGCACGGTCAGCACTTCGGTATTGTCAGCATCGCAGGAGACAGCATATCTATCCGGTGACGATTTTAAGCGCGGGGCAGAAGCGGCAGATTCTGGCTCTGTATGACACGGGGAACGGCCTGACGGAACCAATCAGCCGGCGGCCGGTATGCCTGGTGGAAGAGGAGCTTTTAGCGGGGCTGACGCTGGAAAACCCCCTGTTTTTTCGCACGATTCCATTTCATACGGTGGGCTGCGATGACGGACTTCTGTATGGCGTCGAGGTGCCGGAGCTTTTGATTGACGCGGAGGACGGTGTGCATTCTGTAAAGGAGGTTGTTTGTGCCGGTGTGTCAAAGCCGCTCTCGCCCAGGGGGAAATATCAGATGATTCTACATCCTGGGATTTTTTAAAGAACACATCCAAATGGACAGTCTTTCAGTGGGAAAAGAGCATCCAGGAAAGGAAAAATCCGGTTCTGGATGGTTCTGAACATCGGCCGCGCCGCATAGGATAAAGGAGCAGATTGAGGATGCTGCCGCGGAAAGTGATCGTCTGATCCATAGCGGCATGATACTCATGGGCATGTACATGGACAGGAATGCCAAAAAGGCGAAAGGGAGGGTGCGTATTGGAAGCAGTGAAATGGATCATCCGGTTTTTCATAAATCATGGTGACAGGAAATCTGATGAGGATGTGCTTTATTATATCGGAGGGGCGGATGTTCTGCCGCCGCCGTTGGACCCGGCGCGGGAGGAGGAGATGATACATCTGCTTACGACTGACCGTTCACCGGAAGCGAAACGCACGCTGATTGAGCATAATTTACGTCTGGTGGTCTACATCGCCAAGCGCTTTGACAATACGGGAGTGGGTGTAGAGGATCTGATCTCAATCGGTACCATCGGACTTTTAAAAGCCATCGATACGTATAAGGCGGATAAAAATATCAGGCTTGCGACCTACGCCTCCCGCTGCATTGAAAATGAGATTCTCATGTATCTGCGCCGCACCAGCAAAAATAAGGTGGAGGTCAGTATCGACGAGCCGCTGAACACGGATTTTGACGGAAATGAGCTTTTGCTGGGAGATATCCCGGGGACGGACGAGGACGTGATCAGCAAGGATCTGGAGCGGGAAGCGGAGCATGCTCTGTTAAGGCGTTCCATCGACCGTTTAAGCAAGCGTGAGAAGACAATAGTCTGCCTTCGTTTTGGTTTAAAGCTCGACCCGGTAAAGGATGAAAACGCGTCATATCCCGTTGAGGAGGGGAAGGAGATGACACAGAAGGAGGTGGCGGCGCTTTTAGGCATTTCCCAGTCCTATATTTCCAGACTGGAGAAAAAGATTATGCTGCGGCTGAGAAAAGAGATGCTGAAGGAGAGCTAGGAACTGTAAGCTCCAGCGCCTGTCAACATGAGCATATGATCATTCCTGATTTTCAGATGGTTTCTCAGAACGATCTATGTTATGATGATACGGAGAATAAAAGGTTATGATTTGATAAAAACACAGGAGAGGGAAAGGCAGGCACAGAACAGTGAATACAGCAGAAAGATACGATTCAGAAATGATGGAAAGAACGAAATCGAGGATCCGCGTGGCGCTGATCGGCGTTGGCGGCATGGGCCGCAAATACGCGGAGATGATCGCGGCGGGGAAGGTTCCGTCCATGGAACTGACGGCGCTTGTCTGCCGCAATGACCAGGCGAGAGCCTGGGCGCAGGGGCTTTCGGGTCAGCACGCAGTTTTTGCTGATACAGACGCGTTATACGCGCATCCGGAGCTTTATGGCGCGGTGTTAATCGTGACGCCGCACAGGACGCACCCGGAACTGGCGCTGAAAGTGTTTGCTCTGGGCAAGCATGTGCTTTGCGACAAGCCGGCGGGGGTGGCGGCGTCTCAGGCACAGGCCATGGCGGAGGCGGCTGAGAGCAAGAACCTGATTTATGGTATGATTTTCCACCAGAGACTGTATCCGAAGTACAGAAAGATAAAGGAGATTCTGGACAGCGGCGATCTGGGGAAGCTAAGCCGTATTCTTCTGGTCAATACCAGATATTTCAGGACTGAATTTTATCATCACTCCGGTTCCTGGCGCAGCAGCTGGAACGGCGAGGGCGGCGGCGTGCTGATCAACCAGGGTCAGCATATCCTGGATATCTGGCAGTGGCTCTTCGGCATGCCCCAAAAGCTCACCGCGCAGATTCCTTTCGGCAAATACAATGATTTCCTGGTAGATGATGAGGCGATTATCATGATGTCCTATCCGGATGATCTGACCGCGCTGTTTTTACTGACCACAGGGGAGGCGGTGCATCAGGAACGGCTGGAAATGACAGGCAGTAAGGGAAAGATTCTGATGGAAGACGATACCCTGCATATCTGGCATTACGGGGACGACAGCCGTCATTACGCGAAGACAGCGCAGGTGACTGACGGGAAGCTGCTGGATATTACCCAGGAGGTCATCTCCTTTGAGAAAAAGGACGAGCCTTACCCGCAGATGCTGGAGAATTTCGCGCAGGCGGTTCTTGCAGGCGATTCGTCTCTGCTGATCGCGCCGGGGGCTGACGCGGTCAACCCGCTGATGCTGACGAACGCCGCTTACCTGTCCGCGTGGAAGGGGGAGAGTGTAGCGCTGCCGATTGATGAGAAAGAGTATGATGTTTGTCTGGCGGAAATTTGTCAGAAAGAGGCAGAAAATGAAATTCAGCGCTCTGACAGGATGCAATGAAGTCCCAGACAGGAATATATGCTGTATAAAAATTGCCCGGGAGGCTTGAAAGCCTTTCCGGGCAAAGCTTTATTTCGTGCCAAAAATCCGGTCTCCGGCGTCGCCCAGTCCCGGGCAGATATAAGCGTTCTCATTCAGGCAGCGGTCCAGATGACCCACATAAATCTGGATATCCGGATGCGCCTCATGCAGGCGCTGTAAGCCCTCCGGTGCGGCGATGATGCACATGAATTTGATTTTGACGCCGCCGTGCTTTTTGATCAGGTCTACGGCGTCCACGCCGGAGCCGCCGGTCGCCAGCATCGGATCCACGACCAGAATGGTGCGCTCTTCGATTGGTGAGGGCAGTTTGCAGTAATATTCATGCGGTTCATGTGTGACGGGATCCCTGTACAGACCGATATGCCCCACCTTCGCGGTCGGGGACAAAGCCAGGATACCGCTGACCATGCCGAGGCCGGCCCGCAAAATCGGGACGATCGCCATCTTGCGGCCGGAGACCATGGGCGTCATGCAGGTCTCAATGGGGGTTTTCACCTCCACATCCTCTAAAGGCAGGTCGCTTAAGGCCTCATAGCCCTCCAGCATGGCGATTTCCTCCACCAGCTTGCGGAATTCGTTGGTCCCGGTATTCTCATCGCGCAGCAGAGAGATTTTGTGCTGCAGGAGCGGATGGGTGAAAATGTGTACGTTAGGCATGTCATAAAATGATTCCATGATTCCTCCCTATTTAGTCAAGTGTTTTTTCCTTAAAATCAAGGAAATTTTGCTAGT
>JAJQFS010000017.1 GCA_021200995.1 Lachnospiraceae bacterium
CCTAAATCAAGGCTTTGAGAACATTTTCAGGTTAAGCAAGTGTCGAAGACCCGTTATTGCTTGCGCTGCCATGCAAAAGAGGTTATAATATTTATTAATTTTTTGTGGGAGGTCTTAGAATGGAAAAGGAAATATCTCAGGCGGTGATCGGCAGGTTGCCAAGATATTTTCGTTATTTGGGGGAATTAAAGGACAACGGTGTGCAGCGGATTTCGTCGCAGGAGCTGAGTGCCCTGATGAAGGTGACGGCGTCCCAGATTCGCCAGGATCTGAATAACTTTGGCGGTTTCGGGCAGCAGGGCTACGGCTACAACGTGGAGTATCTTTACCATGAGATCGGCAATATCCTGGGGCTGAACGTGGAGCATCACCTGATCATCATTGGCGCGGGCAATTTAGGACAGGCGCTGGCCAATTATCTGAATTTCGAGAAGAAGGGCTTCCTCTTTAAGGGAATATTCGATTGTAATCCTGCCCTCTACGGCAAACAGGTCCGCAGCCTGACCGTGCAGCCCATGGAGGCTGTGGAATCCTTTATCAGGGAGCATCAGGTAGATATCGCTGTTCTGACGATTCCAAAGGACAGCGCGGTCGAAGTGGCGGATATGTTAGTCAAAAACGGGATCAAAGCCATCTGGAATTTCGCCCATGTCGACCTGAATGTGCCGCCGGATATTCAGGTGGAGAACGTGCATCTGTCTGACAGTCTGATGAAGCTTTCCTATAATCTCGCGAAGTACAGTGAGAATTCGTGAGAAGCGTTTTTCTGTACTGTAATCTGACGGAGCGGATTGTCCGACTGAAAAACTGTCCGTAACGAATCGAAGCAAAAAGAAATCAGAAACGTGACGTGCGCTGCTGCCAGGCGGCGCACGTCCTTTGTGAAGGGAGCTAACATGCCTGAACAGTTTGACCGCGGTTATGTCAGAATTGATCTGGATGCCGTGGAGCATAATATTGACGCCATGTATGCGCACATTGACGGCAGAAGCGAAATGATCCTGGTAGTAAAGACAGACGCCTATGGCCACGGCGCTGTCCCTATCGCTCTTATGGCGCAGAAAAAAGCTTCTGTCTGGGGATTTGCGGTGGCGACCTTTGAGGAAGCGAAGTATTTGCGGGAGAGCGGAGTTTTAAAGCCGATTCTCATTCTGGGATATACCTTTCCTTATTGTTATGAGGAAATGATTGCCCTGGATATCCGACCGACAGTATTTCGCAAAGACACGCTGGTTCAGTTGTCTGAGGCGGCTGTCAGAATGGGCAAAAGCGCGAAAATTCATATCAAAGTTGATACCGGCATGGGCAGGATCGGCGTATATCCGGATGAAGAGGGCCTGTCTTTGGTCCGGACGGCGGCCTCGCTGCCGGGGATTGAAATAGAGGGGATTTTCACACATTTTGCCAGAGCGGATGAGGCAGATAAAGAGTATACCTTCAGGCAGCATGCGGAGTTTGTGACATTCGCGATCAGCGCGGAGAAGACAGTGGGACGCTCCATTCCATACTGGCACTGTTCCAACAGTGCCGCGATCGTGGAACCAATGCTTGCGTGTACGCATTATGACTGCGTCCGGGCGGGGATTACGCTCTATGGCCTCTGGCCGTCATCGGAAATCGACCGGACTGTCATTGACTTAAAGCCGGTGCTTTCTCTTCACAGCCGCTTGGTTTGTGTGAAGGAAGGCAGAATTGGCAGCGGCGTGAGCTACGGCGGAACCTATCAGATTACACAGCCGATGAAAATTGCCACGGTGCCCTTAGGTTACGGGGACGGATATCCGCGCAGCCTGTCGAATCGCGGGTATGTGCTGATCCGTGGAAAAAGAGCCCCGATTCTGGGCCGGATCTGCATGGATCAGTTTATGGTGGATGTGACGGACATCCCGGCGGCGTCCTGCGGCGATGAAGTGACGCTCATCGGAACAGACGGGGCGGAGCATATTTCCATGGAAGAGCTTGGAGATTTGAGCGGGCGGTTCAACTATGAATTCGCCTGTGACCTGGGGAAGCGTCTCCCCCGTGTTTTTTATCAGCACGAAAAAGCGGTCTTTTATACGGACCAGTTTTCCACGCGTATGCACATGCTTTGAGAAATTCGATGCTGTTCAGAACTGTTACAGAAAATCATTGAAATGATTGCATACCTTTTTATAAAACCAGCCATACTATAAACCAGATGAAGTCGTTTTTCAAAAAGCGCTCCGCATTGCCTGCGGCGCGCTCATAAGCGACATCCTGAAGGAAACAGTATGGAAAGGATGGTTTTCATAAAATAAAAAGGGGAGACATTTATTACGCGGATTTAAGGCCTGTGGTGGGCAGCGAGCAGGGAGGCGTGCGGCCGGTGCTGATCATTCAGAACGACGTGGGAAACCGTCACAGTCCGACCGTCATCTGCGCGGCAATCACCAGCAAGCTGGACAAAAACAGACTGCCGACGCATATCCACATTTCCGCCAGTACTTATCATATGGAAAAGGATTCGGTCATTTTACTGGAACAGTTGCGGACCATTGATAAAACGCGGCTGAAGGATAAGGTATGTCACCTGGATGAAGCGATTATGGGACAGGTGGACAGCGCGTTAAGCATCAGCCTCTCTCTGCCGCAGCAGCACAGGACGACTGTGGACGGCACATTTACAGGGCTGGCCTCTGTTCGCGGTTGACGAAAAGAGTGAATTTTGCTATAGTATTGCTTGAAAATCATCAAAAGAAGGAGTTTGTGTTATGTCGGACGATGGGAGTGGACCTTGTCCAGGCCTTATACTGAGTTTATCGAAAACCGGGATTTGGAACACGGAGGTGTTCGGAATCCCGCTGTTACATATTCTGGTACCGGTGATCATTCTGATTGTGCTGCTGGCGTTGTTTACGGCGCTCGGCGTTTTTTTGCCGGATAAGCTTTTTCACCTGATCAGGGATGGCTTTGCGAAGCTTTTTCAGGACGGGGAACTATCCTCACAGGAGGATGATACGGAGCAGGAGATCATCGACCTGGTCAATGAAGGACATGAACAGGGCGTCATCGAGGACAGCGAAGTGGAGATGATCAGTAATATCTTTGCGTATTCGGACAAGGAAGCCCAGGATATCATGACCCATCGCTCCAATATAGAAGCGTTTGACGAAGAGACGCCATTTTCAGAGGCAGTCAGCCGCCTGCTCTCCGGACAGAATTCCAGATACCCTGTCTATCAGGAGAATCTGGATCACATTACGGGTATTCTGTATTTAAAAGACGCCATGCGCTACCAGAATGTTCACCCGGATGAGGACAGACCGATCGGGCAGATTGAGGGACTTTTGCGCAGGACACAGTTTACCCTGATCACGACGAACATAGATGATTTGTTTAAGACGCTCCAGTCGGAAAAGGTACAGATGGCCATTGTGATCGATGAGTACGGACAGACGGCCGGGTTAGTCACCATGGAGGATATTCTGGAGGAGATCGTCGGCAATATTCAGGATGAATATGACGACGAGCAGGCCTTTATCGATGACGCGAGTGAGGACGCCTGGGTGATGGAAGGGCTGACGCCGCTTGAGGAGATCGAGGACAAGCTGGGCATCACCTTTGATGAGACAGATTTTGATACGCTGAACGGATTTCTGATTCGTCGGCTGGATCATATTCCCCGTGAGGGGGAGGAATTTGAGTGCGAGTACAAGGGATACCTTTTCAGGATCCTTGCCGTAGAGAATATGCGGATTCAGAGGGTACTCGTCACCAGGAAGTCTGAAGAGGCTTCCGGAAAGACAGACAACAGGGAGGAAGAGTAAACACATGTCAGGACATTCAAAGTTTTCAAACATCAAAGCCAAAAAAGAGAAAAATGACGCCGCCAAAGGCAAGATTTTCACCATCATCGGCCGTGAAATCGCGGTGGCGGTGAAGGAGGGCGGACCTGACCCGGCCAACAATTCCAAGCTCTATCAGGTGGTGTTAAAGGCGAAGGCCAACAATATGCCGAACGACACCATCGAGCGCGGCATCAAAAAAGCCAGCGGCGAGCTTGGAAGCGTCAATTACGAAAATATTACATACGAGGGCTACGGCCCCGGCGGCACCGCCATCATTGTGAAAACGCTGACGGACAATAAAAACCGGACAGCTTCCAATGTCAGGAGCGCCTTTACCAAAGGTCAGGGCAATATCGGCACGCCCGGCTGTGTGTCCTTCATGTTTGACGAAAAGGGTCAGATTATCATCGATAAGGAAGAGTGTGAGATTGAGGACGCGGATGAGCTGATGATGGTCGTGCTGGACGCCGGCGCGGAGGATTTCTCCGAGGAAGAGGACAGCTTTGAGGTGATCACGGCTCCGGAGGATCTGGACAGTGTGCGCAAGGCACTGGAGGATGCGGGTGTTCCTGTGGCCAGTGCGGAGGTGACCATGATTCCGCAGAATTATGTGACGCTCACGGATGAGAATCATATCAAGTGTCTGAACAGAATCCTGGATATTCTGGATGAGGACGATGATGTGCAGGCGGTATACCACAACTGGGACGAGTGATGGGAGAGAAAATGGACAGGCTGGCGATCGTAGTACCCTGCTATAAAGAAGAAGAGGTAGTGGAGATCTGTTCTCAGGCTTTACGGGATGTGATCGAGGATCTGATTGCCAAACAGAAAATCAGCGAGGACAGCTTTATTCTTTTTGTCAATGACGGCAGTAAGGACCTAACCTGGCCGCTGATCGCGCAGGAGCATGAGAGGTATCCCGACAGAGTTAAGGGCGTTAATCTGGCCGGAAATGTAGGACATCAGCATGCGCTGACAGCGGGCCTTGTGACGGCCACGCAGTGGTGTGACATGGCGATTTCCATTGACGCGGATCTGCAGGATGATGTGGCGGTGATCGAGGAGATGGTAGATTCATTCCATGCGGGCAACGATATTGTGTACGGCGTCAGAAATGACCGCAGCAGCGACAGCTTTTTCAAACGTTTTACCGCCCAGGGATTTTATAAATTCATGGATCTCATGGGCGTCAAAACGGTTTACAATCACGCTGATTTCCGCCTGATGAGCAAACGCGCGCTGGAGTTTTTCGGCCAGTATAAGGAATCCAACCTTTTCCTGCGGGGTATTATGCCGACCATCGGCTACAATACCTCCTGCGTCTATTACAGCCGCAAGGAGCGGGTCGCGGGAAAGAGCAAATATCCGCTGAAAAAGATGCTGGCCCTGGCCTTAAACGGGATTACCTCGTTCAGCATCAAACCGATCAGCCTGATCCTGGGGCTTGGCATTGGCATCATCGGTCTGAGTCTGGTCGCTGCTGTCTATGCCCTGGTGGAGCATTTTCTGGGCAACACCGTACCGGGCTGGACTTCCCTGATGCTTTCCATCTGGTTTCTGGGTGGCTGTGAGCTGCTGGCCATTGGACTGGTGGGTACCTATGTGGGCAAAATTTATATGGAAGTGAAGCAAAGACCACGGTACAATATCGAGCAAATTTTGGAGTGATCGGAGTGAGGGCATGAAAAAACTGAGGGGGATCACAAAGGCGCTGATCTGGGTTCTGTTTACAGTGCCGGTGGCTGCCGGCGGCACCATTTATTATTTCGAGGCGGTAGCGTCCGGCGCGCAGGCGGATGTGATTGCGCTGCTTCTCTGGATCAGTGTCATGCTGCTTGTGACGGCTTTTACCGCTCTGCTTTGCAGGTGGACAGAGCAAAAGCCCGGCATTTTGTGCCTGGGCGCGGGCGCGTCCGCGGCGCTGGAGATCATCTGCTGTATCATTCTGGCGGGCGCGGGCATTTATTTCAGAATCGGGCAGGAGTTTGTCACCTTCTGGTCTGAACAGGACGGCAATCCTGTTGTGGAGGCCGCGCTGGTCACATTAAACAGGACAGTCGACGGTCAGACTGATCTGGTGACTTCTGCTTATGTCTATCTGCTGAATCAGCTTTTTTTATTAGTAGGAAATTTATCCTTGGCCGCGGCGGGCATGCAGCTTATGCTCTTCATTGTGGGCGGAGTTCTGTTATATTTTCTGGTCAGGCGCTGCTATGGCGCGTTCCCTGCGGTGATTTGCCTGGGAGGCCTGATGCTGCTGCCCGAGATGATCCGGGCCTCTATGTATTGCTCGCCGGAAATCCTGCTGTTTCTCCTGGCTGTGATATTGGGCTGGATTTTGCACTTGTGTCTGGATGGACGGTTGAATCGCTTAAGCAGGGCGCTGCTGGATCTTCTGGTGCTGGCTCTTTTTACAGCAGGCTGTGTCTATGTTGACCGGCCGCAATGGGACGGGCTTTCGGGAGAAATCCTTTTTGACAGAGTGCTTGCGGCCAGCGGACAGACGGCGCTTGTTGTGGGTATTCTCTGCGCGGTGATTTTTCTGTTTTTAGAAAGCTTTCAGACAGTGGCTGTTTATATGCTGATGGCAGTACTGTTGATGGCTGTGCAGATGCTGGGGCTTGTGGGTCATGTCGGCTGCATGGCAGCGCTTGGCATTGTGATGAGCACCCTTCTGGGAATATCGCTTCAGGGACTGTTGTTTGGAGAACCGTCTGAGGAAGAGGAACAGGCAGCAGAAACGGTGGAGGAGTCGATGCCGGAATCGCCTGTGGTGAGTGCACAGACAGCGATGAAACAGGAGGAAAAGACGGAATCGGAACTGGCAGGGGATGATGGGAAATCAGATGGGCAAACACTGGTGAAGACGGAGATGACGCTGGCTGAGGAGAGCGCGGCGGCAGAAATGGTTGAAAAAAATATACCGGAAGCAGCTGAGAAACCTTCAAAGGCAGAAGAGAAAAACGCTGATCAGGTCAGACCCGAAATCTTTATCCCTGAAACTATGGAAACCCCCAAGAGAAAAAAACGAGCCAAAATTGACTTTGACAAAGAGTTTCCTGAGGAGGATCTGAATTTCGATCTGGAAGTGAAGGAAGACGAGGAATTTGACAGATAGTACATAATCTGGCTTTCGGATGCGCACACTAAGAAGAAAATCGAAAGATTTTCTTCTTTTGCTGTATGGGAGGTGTGCATTGGAAGACAAGGATACAAAACAGCAGGAAAAAAACGACAGCATCCGCGAGAGCGGACAGCTTCTGCTGGATGAAAACGCGCAGAAAAATGAGATATATCTGGTGACCGTGATCGGAGAGGTTGAAGGTCATGATGTGCTGGGCAATAATGTGAAAACCACCAAATACGAGCATATTCTGCCTCAGCTGGCTGCCATTGAGGACAGCAGGGACATCGACGGGGTGCTGGTCTTAATCAATACCATGGGTGGGGATGTGGAAGCTGGTCTTGCCATCGCGGAAATGCTTGCGAGTTTGAGTAAGCCCACGGTTTCGCTGGTGCTTGGCGGCTCACATTCCATTGGAGTTCCCATCGCGGTCAGCACGGATTATTCCTATATTGTACCGACCGGAACCATGGTGATTCATCCGGTGCGGATGAACGGCACGGTGATCGGTGTGCGCCAGACTTTCGATTATTTCAGGCAGATTCAGGATCGCATCACCGGTTTTGTGGCGTCGCACTGCGGCATCAGTGAGAAGCGTTACGTGGAGCTGATGATGGAAACGGAGATGCTGACGAAGGACGTGGGAAGTATCCTGGTGGGCGAGGATTGTGTCCGTGAAGGGATTATTAACGCGGTGGGTGGAATCTCTCAGGCAATGGGTAAACTTCATGAGATGATCGAGAAAAAGCAATGACAAACGAAAAGTTTTATGATAAGATGGTACACGGGTTATTGCGCATGGATGCGGAGACTGCACACATGCAGCTGATAACAGTGTATTACAGGGGAATGTCATGAGCACAGGAACAAAGAAGAGTACAGGGACTAGGAAGACTACCGGTACCAGGAAGAGCACGAATACCAGAAAAACCACAGCAGGCACGGCAAAGCGTGGCACGAAGAGCAGTAGGAAGGGCACGAAAAGCACCCGACAGTCTGCCGCCGCCAGAAGGCGGGAGCGGGAGCTTCGCTCGGAGGCGTGCTTTATTGTTGTATGTGTATTTATGATCTTTCTTTTTCTGTGCAACTTCGGAATCGCGGGACCGGTCGGCAATTTTTTGAAGGGTGTCCTGTTTGGACTTTTTGGCCTGACTGCGTATGTGGCTCCGATTCTGTTTGGCGTGGGCGCTTATTTTGGTTGGACCACAAGAGAGGAAGGCGGCGCTTACAGAAAGCTGGTGCCGGCGTTTGTGCTGTTTATCGCGGCAGGTGGATTCTGTGAGTTATTTGCGAAGCGCCTCAGCTCCATGAATACGTACAGTATTGTCGCGCTGTATCAGAACAGCGCGGCTTATACGAATGGCGGCGGCGTACTGGGCGGGTCATTGGCCTGGGTGCTGTATCATTACCTTTCCATAGCGGGTGCGGTACTGATTTTGCTGGCCATTGTTGTAATCTGCGTGGTGCTGCTGACAGAGAAATCCTTTGTCGGCCTTTTGGAGAGCGCGGGGGCTGCAGCGGGCTCCACCGCGGGCAGGGGCGTGGATTCTGCCAGGCGCAGAGCGGATCAGCGGGCGAATGAGAGAGAGGAAAGACGCCGACAGAAGGCGGAGCAATCCGGGGCGGAAGAGGAACCTGACAGTTTCACAAAACGCGGCGGCTTTTTCCCTATGGTTCATATGATGAATGACAATAAGGCTGCAAAGGCGCAGAAACAGACGTCGTACGATGAGAAACAGTCGCCAGAGGAAGCGTGGGGAGAGGATGGATACGGGTCTTCTGCGTGGAATCAGACTGTTGAACCGGCACAGACAGGATCTGTCGATGCAGCACAGACTGTTCAGAAAAAGGAGATAAACGGGATCCCATTCCGTAAAAGCACACATACACCCTCACCGGTAAAGAAGGAGCCGGAGCCGACACAGCAGCAGGTACAGCTGCAGGAAGTGTCTTATGATCCCACCGCTTCCGACGCGATCCGGGAGCTTCAGAGGAAGCGTACATATACGCAGCAAAACAGCTGGCCGGAAACGGAAGCTTCAGGTGATGTGAATGCGGAACTTTCCTTTGCGGGAGCAAAGCCGGAGCCGGTGATCAGGGAATTTGAATTTCCGCCGGATGGAACAGATACGGCGGGCGAATATATCCAGCGCGAGATTCCAAAGGAGATCCTTTATGGAGAGGCGCTGGGCGTGAATATGGAGAGTGACGGGGATGGATTCGTCCCCGAAAAGGCCGGTAGGCCGAGGGCTGTGCTCTCAAAGAGCGGGGCGTCTGTAAACGGAGATTCAAAGGGCGGTGCGCCCGTGCATCCCGGCATGAGGACTTCTGGAGGAGGGACCGCGTTGGAAGGCGGAGGCACCGCAGCGAACGAAACAGGGAGGGCTGAATCCGTGTCCGCGCGGGCAGTACCGGTTCCTGCGAGGAAATACCAGTTCCCACCGCTTACATTTTTGAATCCAGGCAAGGCTGTGACAGGCGATTCTAGCAGGGAACTCAGGGAAACGGCTGCCCGCTTAAAGAGCTGTCTGGAGACCTTTGGCGTCAAGGTGACGATCACGGACATCAGCAAAGGACCGGCGGTTACCCGCTATGAGATTCAGCCGGAGCAGGGCGTCAAGGTGAGCAAGATTGTAAATCTCTCCGATGATATCAAGCTGAACCTTGCCGCAACGGATATCCGTATCGAGGCCCCCATTCCCGGCAAGGCCGCCATCGGCATTGAGGTGCCGAACAGAGAAAACAGTCCGGTCATGTTAAGGGAGCTGCTGGAGTCGCAGGAGTTTCAGAATTTTAAAACCGAAAAATCCAAACTGGCTTTTGCGGTCGGAAAGGATATCTCCGGCAAGGTGGTGGTAACGGATATCGCCAAAATGCCTCACGTGCTGATTGCCGGTGCTACAGGCTCAGGAAAGAGTGTGTGCATCAATACCATTATTTTGAGTTTAATCTATAAAGCTTCCCCTGAGGATGTACAGATGATCATGATTGATCCCAAGGTGGTGGAGCTGAATATATATAACGGCATTCCGCATCTGATGATTCCGGTGGTGACCGATCCGAAAAAGGCTGCGGCGGCCCTGCACTGGGGCGTGGCGGAGATGATGGACCGGTATGAGAAGTTTGCGCAGTTGGGTGCGCGTGACTTAAACGGGTATAATGCGAAGGTGGAGTCGATGAACGCCGCTGGAAACGGGGAAGAACTCAAAAAGCTGCCGCAGATCGTGATTATCGTGGACGAGCTGGCGGATCTGATGATGGTTTCTCCCGGCGAGGTGGAGGAGAGCATCTGTCGACTGGCGCAGTTGGCCAGAGCGGCTGGCATCCACCTGATTATCGCCACACAGCGTCCCAGTGTGGACGTGATTACTGGTCTGATTAAGGCGAACATGCCTTCCCGTATCGCGTTTTCCGTGACGAGCGGCGTAGATTCCCGCACCATCCTGGATATGAACGGCGCGGAGAAGCTGCTGGGAAAGGGCGATATGCTCTTTTACCCGCAGGGCTACGCGAAGCCAGTCCGCATTCAGGGCGCACTTGTTACGGAGGAGGAAATCGGCAGAGTTGTGGATTTTTTGAAAAATCAGCAGCTGGGCAATGTTTATGCCGCGGATATTGAGGAGAAGATGAAGAACCTGGATAATGGTTCAGCTCCGGATACTGCGGGCGGCGGACAGGCTCCCTCTGACAATAAGGATGCTCTTTTTGCGGATGCCGGCAGATTTATTATAGAGAAAGACAAAGCCTCCATTGGCATGCTGCAGAGAGCGTTCCGCATCGGTTTTAACCGGGCAGCGCGCATCATGGACCAGCTGTGCGACTATGGAGTCGTCGGCGAAGAGGAGGGCACCAAGCCCCGCAAGGTGTTAATGAGTCCGGAGCAGTTTGAACAGCTGTTGGAGGAGATCTGATCACAATTTTTGGAATAGCAAAGGAGGAGAGAGATGAAAAGTGATATCGAGATCGCGCAGGAAGCCACGATGGAGCCGATCGTCAAAGTGGCCGCGCGTATGGGCATTGGAGAGGATGATCTGGAGCTGTACGGGAAGTACAAGGCCAAGATTTCAGACGAATATATCAGGAGCACCGCAGACAAAGAGAACGGAAAGCTGATTCTGGTGACGGCTGTCAATCCGACTCCGGCGGGCGAGGGCAAGACCACTGTCAGTGTTGGACTGGGCCAGGCTCTTTGTAAGCTGGGCAAAAACGCGGTGATCGCGCTGCGTGAGCCCTCCTTAGGTCCGTGCTTCGGCATTAAGGGCGGCGCCGCCGGAGGCGGCATGGCCCAGGTCGTGCCGATGGAGGATTTAAATTTACATTTCACGGGCGATTTTCATGCCATCACCTCCGCCAATAACCTGCTGGCAGCCCTTTTAGACAATCATATCCAGCAGGGCAATGAGTTAAATATCGACACCCGCAATATCGTCTGGAAGCGCTGCATGGACATGAATGACAGAGTGCTGCGCAATATCGTGGTGGGCCTTGGCAGTAAGGCTGACGGTTATGCCCGTGAGGATCATTTTGTGATCACGGTGGCGAGCGAGGTCATGGCGGTGCTGTGCCTGGCCACGGACATGCAGGATTTAAAGGAACGCTTAAGCCGCATGGTGGTAGCTTATAATGTGAACGGAAAACCTGTCACGGCGGGCGATTTAAAGGCGGTTGGAGCCATGGCCGCCCTGTTAAAGGACGCGATCCGGCCCAACCTGATTCAGACGCTGGAGCACACGCCGGCGCTTGTCCACGGCGGCCCCTTTGCCAATATCGCGCACGGCTGCAACTCTGTCATTGCCACGAAGACCGCACTGAAAATGGCGGATTATGTGGTGACGGAGGCCGGCTTCGGCGCGGACCTCGGCGCGGAGAAATTTTTTGATATCAAATGCCGCATGAGCGGCTTAAAACCTGACGCCGCGGTTTTGGTCGCGACGCTGAAAGCCTTGAAATATAACGGCGGCGTGCCGAAGGCCGACGTCTCCAAACCGAATATGGAGGCGCTTAAGAAAGGCATTGTCAACTTAGAGAAGCATATCGAGAATCTGCAGAAATTTGGTGTTCCTGTGGTGGTGACCCTGAATGTGTTTACCGCGGATACTAAAGAGGAGCTGGATTATGTCCGCGCTTTCTGCGAGGAAAGAGGCTGTGAGTTCGCGCTCTGCGAGGTCTGGGAGAAAGGCGGCGAGGGCGGCAGAGAGTTAGCCCAAAAGGTCCTGTATACGCTGGAAACGAAGGAAAGCCATTACGCTCCGCTTTATGATGTGAATGACACCTTAAAGCATAAGATTGAGATCATCGCAAAGGAGATTTACGGGGCTGGGAGTGTGAATTTCGCGCCCGCGGCGTCCAAACAGCTTTCCCAGCTGGAGAAGTTAGGCTACGGCAAGCTGCCTGTCTGCATGGCCAAGACGCAGTATTCTCTGAGTGATAATCCTGATCTTTTAGGCAGGCCGGAGGGCTTTGAACTGAATGTGCGGGAGGTTTATGTATCTGCGGGCGCCGGCTTTGTGGTAGTGCTGACCGGTTCTGTCATGACGATGCCCGGCCTGTCCAAAAACCCGGCGGCCTACAGCATTGATGTGGATGAGAATGGGAAAATCACAGGGCTGTTTTAGATCAGCCTGACAGTTTAAACAAACTGACTGAATTGCCTGTGACAGACAAGGGATATTTTACCGAGGAAGAAAATGGAAACAAAACTGATAGACGGAAAAAAGATTTCCGCTGAAATAAAAGAAGAAGTAAAAGAAGAGGTACAGAAGCTGAAAAGTAAGGGGATTGCTCCCTGTCTGGCTGTCATCCAGGTCGGGGAGGATCCCGCGTCTTCAGTCTATGTGAGAAATAAAAAAAAGGCCTGCGAGTATACAGGCATCCGCTTCCTGCATGAGAAACTGCCTGAAGAAACCGATCAGGAAACGCTATTAAGCCGACTCTTAGAGATGAATGAGGATCCTTCTGTTCATGGGATTCTTGTACAGCTCCCTTTGCCGAAGCATTTGGACGAGCAGGCCGTGACCCGTGCCATTTCCCCCGCGAAGGATGTGGACGGTTTTCACCCGGTCAACGCCGGTTCTCTTTTCCTTGGAGAGGAGGGCTTTGTCAGCTGTACGCCTGCGGGCGTTCTGCAGCTTTTAAAAAGAAGCGGGATTGAGATTGAGGGCAAAGAGTGCGTTGTGCTGGGGCGCAGCAACATTGTCGGCAAACCCATGGCGGCGCTGTTGCTTTCCGAAAACGGAACTGTGACCGTAGCGCATTCCAGAACCCGGAATCTTCGGGATGTAACCAGGCGGGCGGATATTCTGGTGGTGGCGGTCGGCAAGCCCCGCTTTGTGGACGATACTTTTATCAAAGAGGGAGCCGTTGTCATTGATGTCGGAATTCACCGCAACGAGGACAATAAGCTCTGCGGCGATGTGGATTTTGAAAAGGTTTTTTCGAAGTGCAGCGCCATCACGCCGGTGCCCGGGGGTGTGGGTCCGATGACAGTGGCCATGCTTTTACAAAACTGCGTGCAGGCGGCGCGCGGGGAGATGAATCTATGAATTGTCCGAAATGCGGACGGCCTTTGAAGGAGGGCATGCTCTACTGCGAACACTGCGGCGGTGAGGTGAATCTGGTGCCTGAGTTTGACGCGCAGGTGGAGGACAGCATCGCCGAGGGCATGCAGACGGTCTTAGACCAGGGCTTTGATGATCAGGAGCCTGAGGATCCGGTCAGGGAACAGCCAAAGACCGGCTTGTTACATAAAAAAGCAGCTGTCTGCCTGATGAGTCTGATGGCTGTGGTATTGCTCGTTCTGTCCGTGTGGGCGGCGCTTTCTATCCGGCACAGAAACTGGTATCGTTCTGCGGAAGAGCAGGTCAGCTCTGCGCGGGACTATCAGGCAAAAGAAAAATATGACAGCGCGGAGGCGTGTTATCTGCGTGCGCTGGAACTGGAGCCGGATAACGGGGAATATCAGTTGGAGCTGGCGGCATTTTATATCAGCCTGGACAGGGAGGACGAGGCGCTGCAGATTTACCGCAGTGTGGTTCTGAATGAAAATACCGCTTCGCAGGAGAAGCTTTCTGCCTGTCAGGGAATTACAGATTATTATTCCGCCAGGGAGGATTACAGGAGCATAGCCCAGCTCTTAGTGGAATTTGACAATGAGGAATTAAAGACCGCCTTCGCCGATTATCTGGCGGAGCCGGTATCCTTCAGCCATCCGGAGGGTATTTTTACGGATCTGATTACGCTGAAGCTGACGGCAGCGGGCAGTGGCAGCGTTTATTACACGCTGGACGGCACCACACCTGATGAAGACAGCGCGCTTTATACTTCTCCTCTGTATCTGGAGGACGGCACTACAGTGGTATCCGCGGTTTATATCAATCTTTACGGAGTGAAAAGCACAGTATCCACGGCGACCTATGTGATTGACACCTCTACGCCGTATCAGCCTGAAATCATGGTATACAGCGGCAGCTATACAGAGCCGGTGGAAATCGTTGCGGAGGCGGAGGAGGGCTGTTCCATTTACTACACGATAGACGGTGGGATGCCAAATGCCAGCAGCTCTCTGTATTACGAGGGCCTGTTTGCGAGTGAGGGCACACATATATATAAGTTTGTGGCGGTCAGTGAAGCGGGTCTTGTCAGCGACGTGATTACCAGAACGTTTACGGTTGATCTTTCCGGGGAGACGTACTCTAATGAGGAAGCATGGAGTCTGCTGGTGGCCGCGCAGATTGAAAAGGGCGTGATTACGGACAGCGCAGGTACTGTAGCGGATCAGACAGCGTATGTTTATATTTACCAGTATTTATTCCCGATTTCCCTTGACGAAAGTACAGACATTTATTATCTTTTTGCTGAAGTCAACAGGGAAACGACGGCGACCGCGGTGGGAACCTATATTCAGCATCGAACCGGTTTGTATTATGGGGTGAATTCTCTGACCGGGCAGGTAGTCAGGATTACCCTTTCGAACGGAAGCTATTATCTCAATTAGGGTCTGCTGTTTACAGCAATGAAAAACACATGAAACATAGAAGGAGAGGATTTATGTACAGGATTTTGAACGCACGATGGCTCAATGAAAACATCTTTCTGATGGATATTGAGGCAAAGAGAGTCGCCAACCGGTGTCAGCCGGGGCAGTTTATTATTGTCCGCGTGGACAAAGACGGGGAACGGATTCCGTTGACCATCTGTGACTATGACCGTGAAAAAGGGTCGGTGACCATTGTCGCGCAGGTGGTTGGCGCGGAGACGTACCGCCTGTCAAAGCTTCAGGTGGGAGACTATGTGCAGGATTTCGTGGGACCGTTGGGAAAAGCTTCCGAGTTTGTGGAGACACCGGCAGAGAAATTAAAACAGAAAAAGATTCTGTTTATTGCCGGCGGTGTGGGCGCTGCGCCCGTTTATCCGCAGGTCAAGTGGCTGAAAGAGCAGGGTGTACCAAGCGACGTGATTTTAGGCGCCAGAAGCAAGGAAATTCTGATTCTGGAGGAGGAGCTGAAGGCTGTGGCACAGAATCTTTACATTTCCACGGATGACGGCTCCTATGGTACGAAGGGCACCGCGTCTGTGGTGCTGCAGAACCTTTATGACGCGGGACAGACGTACGATGTGTGTGTGGTCATCGGCCCCATGATTATGATGAAATATACCTGCCTGCTGACAAAGAAGCTGGGGCTTCCCACCGTGGTTTCCATGAACCCGATCATGGTGGACGGCACCGGTATGTGCGGCGCCTGTCGTCTGACAGTTGGAAACGAGGTGAAGTTCGCCTGTGTGGACGGTCCGGAATTTGACGGCCATCTGGTCAATTTTGACGAGGCGATGAAGCGTCAGACCCTGTATAAGACGGAGGAAGGCAGAGCGTATTTAAGGGCGAAGGAAGGCGATACCCATCACGGCGGCTGCGGACAGTGCGGAGGTGACAGAGCATGAATGTATTAGAGAGAGTTCCCGTCAGGGAGCAGGACGCGAAAGAGCGTGCCACGAATTTTAAAGAAGTATGCCTTGGATATAATATGGAAGAGGCCATTGCCGAGGCACAGCGCTGCATCGGCTGTAAAAACGCGCAGTGTGTAAAAGGCTGTCCGGTGGCAATCAATATTCCCGGCTTTATCGACGAAGTGAAAAAGGGCGATATCGCGGCGGCCTATCAGGTAATCAGCGAGGCCAGCGCCCTGCCGGCTGTCTGCGGCCGTGTCTGCCCCCAGGAAAGCCAGTGCGAGGGCAAGTGCCTGCGCGGCATCAAGGGCGATCCGGTCTCCATCGGCAAGCTGGAGCGCTTTGTGGCGGATTACGCCAGAGAGCATGATATCAAGCCGGAAGTTCACACGGAGAAAAAAGGAAAGAAAGTGGCGGTCATCGGTTCCGGTCCCGCGGGTTTGACCTGCGCCGGAGATCTGGCAAAGGCCGGATACGACGCGACCATCTTTGAGGCACTGCATGAGGCCGGCGGCGTGCTGATTTACGGCATTCCGGAGTTCCGTCTTCCCAAGGAGGACGTAGTGGAAAAGGAAATCCAGAATGTCAAAGAGCTGGGCGTCAAAATTGAGACCAACGTAGTGGTTGGCAAGAGCGTTACCATCGACGAGCTGATGGAGAAAGAAGGCTTTGAGGCTGTCTTTATCGGCTCCGGCGCGGGACTTCCCAAATTCATGGGTATCCCGGGAGAAAACTTAAACGGCGTCTTTTCCGCCAATGAATATTTGACCAGAAGCAATCTGATGAAGGCCTTCCGCGAGGAGAACCCGACCCCCATCATGCGCGGCAGAAAGGTCGCCGTGGTAGGCGGCGGCAATGTGGCCATGGATGCGGCCCGCACCGCGCTGCGTCTGGGTGCTGAGACGCACATCGTGTACCGCCGCAGTGAGGAGGAGCTTCCCGCCAGAGTGGAGGAGGTTCATCACGCGAAGGAAGAGGGCATCATTTTTAATCTGCTGACCAACCCGGTGGAGATTCTGGCTGATGAGAACGGCTGCGTCAGAGGCATCAGATGCGTGAAAATGGAGCTGGGCGAGCCGGACGAGAGCGGCAGACGCAGACCCGTGGTGAAGAAAGGTTCCGAGTTTGAGATCGAACTGGACACCGTGATCATGGCGCTCGGCACCTCCCCCAACCCCCTGATTTCCAGCACCACTGAGGGCTTGGAAGTCAATAAATGGAAGTGCATCATCGCCGATGAGGCGAACGGCAAGACTACCAAGGAGGGCGTGTACGCCGGTGGCGACGCCGTGACCGGCGCGGCAACCGTTATCCTCGCGATGGGCGCCGGCAAGGCGGCCGCGAAGGGGATTGACGAATACCTGAGCGCGAGGTAAGGAAAATTTAACAGATAAAGGAAAGGCGGGCTGTTCTTATGGATGACCCGTCTTTTTTAGGTTGACGTTTTTTTTTACTATGATAAGATATAAACAAATTTACTAATCAAACAATTAGTAATTAAACGATTAGTAATTATGCGATTAGCAATTGTATGGTCAGTAATTATATTATTTAAAACAGAGCAGTTTATGATCAGGAGGGCGCAGCATGTTCGTCGGAAGAGAGAGGGAACTAAATAAATTAAATCAGATGTACGCAGGCGACAATTTTGAGTTTGCTGTTGTGTATGGAAGACGCCGTGTGGGAAAGACGACTTTGATCCGGGAATTTATGAAAGATAAGCCGGGATATTATTATATGAGCATCGAGGGCGCGATGAA
The DNA here is from genome assembly GCA_021200995.1 of Lachnospiraceae bacterium. Classification (GTDB taxonomy): domain Bacteria; phylum Bacillota; class Clostridia; order Lachnospirales; family Lachnospiraceae; genus RGIG6307. Next base: position 17,640 of record JAJQFS010000017.1, read on the forward strand.
GGAAAACCTTGCAGGTCTGTCAAGAGTTTTTCTTTCATCTGAGGCCAGCTTGCAGGAAGCTTTTGAATTCAGAGATTATGATGCGATGCTGCGGCACATCGATGTTCTCGCGGGAAAGGGAGAAAGGCTTATTGTGGCGATTGACGAGTACCCATATCTCGCGGCATCCTACCCGGCGATTTCCTCTATGCTGCAGAGTCATATCGATAACTGCTGGAAGGACAGCAGGCTCTTTTTCCTGCTGTGTGGTTCCTCCATGAGCTTTATGGAGGAGCAGGTGCTCAGCTATAAAAGCCCTTTATACGGGCGCCGCACGGCTCAGTTCAAGGTTCAGCCCTTTACATTTTTTGAGGCCAGGCAGATGCTGTCAGGATTTCAGAGGGAAGAACAGGCTGTTCTTTATGGTGTGACAGGCGGAATTCCGGAGTATCTGTCCCATATTCAGGGAAATCTTTCTGTGCATGAAAACATCGCGCAGTTATTTTTTGAGGAATCCGGGCGTTTATTCGAGGAACCGTTGAACTTAATGAAACAGGAACTGAGGGAACCCATGACCTATCATTCTATTATTTCCGCGATTGCCGGCGGCGCAAGCAGACTAAATGAGATTGCAACGAAGACGGGGCTGGAAAGCAGCGACTGCAGCAATCAGCTTGTGTCATTGATATCTCTTGGAATTGTGAAAAAGGAGACTCCTGTAACGGAGCCGGAGACGAGCCGTAGAACGATATATCGACTGGCAGACAGCATGTATCTGTTCTGGTACCGCTTTGTGAGGCCGAATACCAGCGGTATCATACGGGGAGCAGGACCGCAGATCTATGAGGCTCTGGTATTGCCTGGGCTGAATGATTTTATGGGACAGATATTTGAGGAAATATGCATACAGTATTTATTTCAGCCTTCTGTTTATGTGGGTCTGCCCTTTCCTGCCGGAAAGATCGGTCGCTGGTGGGGCAGTAATCCCAGAACCAAAAGACAGGAAGAAATCGATCTGATGGCGGTTTGCGAAGACCAGGCGTTGTTTGGTGAGTGCAAATGGAGGAATGAGAAAACAGATGCAGGCACAGTCAAGAGGCTGCTGGAGCGCGGAGAATTATTTGCATATCAAAGAAAACAGTTTTTGGTTTTCTCGAAATCCGGTTTCAGTAAGGAGGCTGTGGATGTCTCAGAAACCTGCAATAATATTCGACTGGTGAAGTTTGAAGAGATGGTATCATGATTCTGTAGAAATGCTTTTGGAGAGTAATTATGAAAATCGACATCATTGCCGTAGGAAAAGTAAAGGAAAGCTTCTGCCGGGAGGCCATCGCCGAGTTTGAGAAGCGTCTGAGCAAATATTGTACGCTGCGGATTATCGAGGTGACGGACGAGAAGACGCCGGACGGCGCGTCGCCTGCGATGGAGGAACAGATCAAGGCAAAAGAAGGAGAGCGTATTCTGAAAAATCTTCGGGATGAGGCGTATGTGATTACCCTGGAGATTCAGGGAAAAAAGATGGACAGCGTATCCTTCGCAAAGCAGTTAGAGCAGCTGGGTGTGCAGGGAAAGAGCCACATTCAGTTTGTAATCGGCGGCTCACTGGGACTGGACAAGCGGGTTTCTCAGAGGGCGGATTTGAAGCTCAGTTTTTCGGATATGACCTTTCCACACCAGCTGATGCGGGTGATTTTGCTGGAGCAGATTTACCGGGCATACCGAATTATGAATGGAGAGCCGTATCATAAATAATCTTTTCCCATCATAAACTATCCCATGAGGCACAGAAAGAAAAACACAAAAAATAAAGTTCATAAACCAACCGCCGAACAGTATGAGGACGGGCTTCGCCAGAAGCTGCTGTCCCACGAGCTGCCCGTGGAGGCCGTCACGAAGGACACGGTGATTACCTGCATCGGCCGCAGTGAGGTCTGGGTGGAAAATTATAAATCCATTCTGGAGTACGGGGAGAAATCGGTGACGCTGCAGGCTGGCAGTTATGTGGTCTGCATCAGCGGGGAGCGGCTGGTCATTTCCCATTATATGAAGGAGCATATGATGGTGAGAGGGCATATTTCGAGTGTTATGTACCGTTAAGCTGTGTGCTTGTTATTCGTTTTGCGGCAGTCGGGTTCAGAACAGGTGACCGCACTCTGGCTCGTCAGGCAGTTCATGTTGACTGCATCATGTGGTTTGAGGAGGCTCTATGAATTCATACTTTAAAAACGGCTGTTACCTGCGCTTAAGGCTCGATGGAGCGGGTATGGAGCGCTTTATCACCCTCTGCGGCAACCGGCACATCCCGTTGTGGGCAATCAGAGCGGACGGCAAATTCATTGAAGTCAACATGCATTACCGGGACTGGGAGCAGGGAAAAGAGCTTCTTTTAAAAACCGGCACACGGGCAGTCATTGTGAAAAAACATGGACTGCCCTTTTTGCTGCCTTCTTTAAAGCCTCGTATTCTGTTCTTTTTAGGCTGCATGGCGGCGGTCGGCTGGCTTATTTACTCAACGACCTTGATCTGGCATATTGAATTTGAGGGAAATTATTCCATCACGGAGGATCAGCTGACAGATTTTCTGGTAAAACAGGGCGTCTGGGTGGGCATTTCCAAAAACAGTCTGGATCTGGAAAGTCTGGAAAAAGCGCTCAGAGAGGAATTTTCCCTGATTACCTGGACCAGCGGCAAAATCAATGGTACGGTGCTGGAAATTTCCATCAAGGAAAATGAGCGGCCGAATGTGATCATGCCTGTGATGGCAGCAGGGGAGGCGACCGGACTCTACGCGACCGCGAACGGCACTGTGGTTTCCATTTATGTTCGGAACGGCGTGGCTTTTGTTTCAAAGGGAGATGAGGTGAAAAAGGGCGATTTGCTGGTGGACGGGCGAATCCCTGTACTGAACGAGGAGGGTGAGACGGATCACTATCTTCTGTATGAGGCGGACGCGGATATTCTCATTGAGACGACGATTCCGGTCAGTCTCAGTCTGGAAGAGGTTTACACGGCAAAGGAGTATAGCGGACGTGAGAGCAGAGGCGTTTATTTTTCTTACGGCCAGACGATATATAAGTTTCCGTGGACGGCTGTTTCCTGGAAGGAGAAGGATCAGCTTTTTGAGCCGGCATTTCAGATCACAGTGAATGGGATTCAGATTGGTTTGGGTTCTTTTTATGCAAAAGAGTATCAGACAATCGAGAAAAAATATGACCAGGAAGAAGCGGAGACACTTTTATACGCGGAATTTGAAAAAAATAATACAATATTAGTGGAAAAAGGGGTACAAATTATTTCAGAAAATGTTACAATAGAAAAGACTGAGGATTTTTACCTGCTGCGCGGCGGGATGACAGTGCGCTATGCGGCGGTGGAAACGGGAGAGATTGCAGAGGAGGCAGCGGAGGAGATCGATGACGGAGAAGGCCTTTGAGAGTACCATGGAACTGACGATGGAGCAGATGAGGAATATTTTCGGGCATCATGACCAATATATTAAAAAGATTGAGAATGACCTGCATGTCAATATCGTCAACCGCAACGGCGCCATCCGGCTGATCGGCGATCAGGAGGCTGTGGAGAAAGCGAGGCATATCCTGGAACAGCTGCTTAAGTACCAGGATCATGGCAACGAGATAGAGGAGCAGAGTGTGGACTACGCGCTGGAACTGGAAAAAGAAAACGCCCTGGACGAAATGTCGCAGATAGAAGGCGACTGCATCTGTCATACCATCGCGGGCAAACCTATCAGACCCAAAACACTTGGACAGAAAAAATATGTGGACGCGATCCGGGATCACATGATCGTTTTCGGATTGGGACCGGCCGGTACGGGCAAAACCTACCTGGCCATGGCTATGGCAATCACCGCGTTTAAGGCAAATGAGGTCAGCCGCATTATCTTAACCCGTCCGGCCATCGAGGCGGGCGAGAAGCTGGGCTTTCTGCCCGGCGATCTGCAGAGCAAGGTGGACCCGTATCTCAGACCTTTGTATGACGCTCTTTACCAGATCATGGGCGCGGAGACCTTCGCCAGAAATATGGAGAAGGGTCTGATTGAAGTCGCTCCTCTGGCCTATATGCGCGGCCGGACACTGGACAACTCCTATATCATTCTGGATGAGGCGCAGAACACGACGCCCGCCCAGATGAAGATGTTTCTTACTCGTATCGGCTTTGGCTCGAAGGTCATTATCACAGGTGACAGTACGCAGAAGGATCTGGCGCCCGGGGTCAAGAGCGGCCTGGATGTGGCTGAGAAGGTGCTGGCCGGGATTGATGATATCGCGTTCTGCAATCTGACCAGCAAGGATGTGGTGCGCCATCCACTGGTGCAGAAGATTGTCAAGGCTTATGAAGTATATGAGGAACGGCAGGCACGTCAGGAGTTAAGAAACAGAGAGAAAAGCCGTGATAGAAACTCAGGCAGGCCGCCCCGCGGCGGACAGGGCCCGGGAAAACGTGATAAGGGCAGCTGGGAAACGCTGCAACAGTGGTTGTCCGCGGCAGAAAGTGACCAGGATGCGTGAAAACGAAAGTGGAAACCTGACATACGGATGATGACAGGGGGAAAAAGTGGCGCTCATTTTTGAAAAAGAAACAGAATTTGAGGCGGATTTTGACGCCGTTTCCGTGGCGGAAGCAGTAGTGGCGCAGGCGGCGGACCAGGAGGGGATTCCCTATGAATTTGATGTGAATCTCACATTGGTGGACAGTGAAGCGATCCGGCAGATCAACCGGGAATTTCGTGGGATCGATGAGCCGACTGATGTATTGTCGTTTCCGAATCTGGATTTTCCGGCTCCGGGGGATTTTTCCCTGCTGGAGAATGAGAGCCGGGAAGCGGATTATTTTGATCTGGAGAGTGGTCAGCTGTTGCTGGGGGATATCGTGATCAACGTCGACAGGGTGTTTTCCCAGGCGGAGGAGTTCGGCCATTCGATAAAGCGGGAATACGCTTTTTTAATCGCGCACAGCATGCTTCATCTGTGCGGTTATGACCATATGGAGCCGGGTGAGGCTGCCGTCATGGAAGAGAGACAGAATATGGTGCTGGAAGCACTGCACATTACAAGGGATAAATCGTCATGGACTTAAAAAACAAGCATCTGGTACACCTGGCGGAGGGGCTGCTCTGGGCGGGCGTGCTGCTATTTTTTACAAAAGCGGGGCCGAACGGTGTGATTTATACAGTAGGCACGCTGGAGATTTTTTACGCTGTTTATCGGTTTTTTCTGGGGTATCTGCCGGACGCGGTCAGTAAAACCACCAGAGGCAGAAGAAATAAGGAGCGCCTGGGTTATGGCGCCGCCGCGGTGAAGGGCAGTATTCTGTACGCGCTCATTTCCGCGCTTTTGTGTATGCTGGTGCTTCTGGCGCTTTCCTTCCTTTGTGATTCCATGGAGATCGCCTATATGGGGCAGCTTCTGCGGATTTATCTCTGGCTCACGCCTTTTTGCGCGATTTTGCAGATATTCAGGGGAATTCTGCAGACAGAGACCGGAAAAACGGCGACAGGTGTTTCCAGGCTGATTGTCAGCATCGGCACGATTGTCGGTACCGTTGCGGGCTTATTCATTTTATATCCATATGGCGTAAAGGTGGGTGCTTTTCTGCAGCATGAAGAAGTGCTGTATTTTTATCTGGCGCTGTCGGTTCTGCCGGGGCTGGCGCTGGGGCTTCTGGCTGCCTGCATCTATATGCTGATTATGATTCTGGCGCATCGCTATGAATTTGCCTGCCTGCATGGAGCGTCAGATCCGAAGCTGCCGGGGACAGCCGCGATGGTGAGAATCCTGTATTCGCAGGTGGGCGTGGATTCTGTTCTGATCCTGCTGTCAAGACTGCCGTTTCTTCTTCTTTTCTTTCTCACAGCGAAGGGTACACAGGAGGAGCAGATGCTCTTTGGCACTTTTTACGGCGTGGTTCTGCCGCTGATGATGCTGGCGCGCTTTGTCTTTGATATGGGACTGACCTCGATTGAACGTGGCATGCTGTCGGCGCTTCGCAAGAGACAGAATGAGTATTATTACAGATTTTATATCGGCGCTATGAAATATGTGCTTTTATCGAGCACGGCTGTGGCGGTGCTCTTCGCGGCGCTGCATAAGCCATATCTGGCACAGTGGCATTTACAGACGACTGATTCGCTGATGAGTCTTGCACTGTGGAGTGCCATCCTGTTTTTCTTAAGCCTTCCACATCAGTTTTCGCTGGATCTGATGAAGTTAAGGGGCAGAGAGATGGTGATTCTGGCCGCGTTTCTTCTGGGAAATGTGGGTGTTGTTCTGCGGGCGGTTGTTTTCAGCGGGGAAGCGGGGGTGACTGCCGCTGTTTTCGTGCAGAGTCTGGTGATTTTTTACGCGGTATCTTCTTTGATTATGATTTTCTGTATGGACAGGGAGATCGGCACATCGCCGCTGACCTATCTTTTGCAGATCTGGCTGCCGCTTTTACTCACCTGCGTGATCGGCCTTTTGATGTACGGACTGCAGATTTTGCTGTTTACCGCGCTGGGAGGGTTTGTGACCATGTTGCTTGGCTGTATCCTTGGGTTTGCGCTGCATTTTGTATGCGTGGGACTGACGGGGACTTATTCGCGGGAGGAGCTGCGGATTGTGCCGTTAGGACGTTTCCTGGGGAGAATTCGGGGTGTGAAAGGGTTGTAGGATTATTTGTATTTTCCAATGACTGTGAATAGTAACTTTGTTTCCGGGCATACTACCGATAATCAGGACAGATCGGAGGAAGTATGCTGTGAAAAAGAAAAATATCGCGATTTTTATTTATGTTCCCCTGTTGGCACTGCTTATCGCCCTGACAGGCTTTCTTCTGTTTTCGGACGGGGTGCGGAACCGGACACAGCCGCAGGAGCAGGTCATAGACCTGGATGAATATTTCCAGACAGAGCAGGTGGAGGAAGAGGACGTCCAGACAGTAGATGAGAAAAATGTGGAAAACGGAGTTCTCCCCTCTAAGACGACTGAGATACAGCCTGAGAGTATCAAAACAGGAAATGCCTTCGTGCTGGGCGTTGTGGACGGCCATGTGGCGGTGTTTGAGAGCGGTGAGGCGGAGGTGATTTATCTGTATACAGGGATTTTGCTGGAAAATCTGCCTCAGAGTACGCAGGAGGAGGTCCTGGCCGGCAAGGAGATTAAGGACGAAGAAGCACTGTATTTCTTTTTAGAGACATACTCCAGTTAGAGCTGCCTGGCTGCAGCATGGACTGCAATAGACAGTGAATGACGGTTTGGTTCATGATTTTTTTGGATTCATGAGACTGTCAGGCATTCAGAAGAGGGTTTTGCGATGAAGATCGGTATTGTCGGCGGAGGAGCCGCGGGACTGGCTGCCGCGGTGACCGCGTGTAAAGCGGGCGCGGACGTCGTGTTGTTCGAGCGAAATGACCGCGTTGGGAAAAAGTTTCTCTCCACAGGAAACGGCAAATGTAATTTCACCAATCGCCGGATGGGAGCACAATATTATCATTCAGAGACAGCGGATCTGCTGTCTCAGTTTGTGTCTCAGGAAAGTGTGCCGCAGGTGCTGGATTTTTTTACGGACCTGGGGATGCTTTACCGGGAGAAAAACGGAGGGTATTATCCCTATAGCGAGCAGGCGCAGACGGTGCTGGATGTGCTGCGGTTTAAGCTGGAGAGCTATGTTGGCACCAGAGTGCGGGTGTATACGGACTGCAGGGTGACGGCGGTCATACCGTTAAAAAAAGGGAAGGTCAGGCTGGAATTTACAGAGGAAGCAGAAGGATGGAAATCAGTGCCTGCGGACTTGAAGAATGACCAGCAGTGGAATGAGACAAATCGCGGCCGCATAACGGTGGACAGAGTGATTTTGGCCTGCGGCGGAAAAGCCGCTCCCAGAACCGGCTCTGACGGCAGCGGTTATACGTTCCTTCGGGATCTGGGTTTGGATTGTGTGCCGGTAGTTCCCGCTCTGGTGCAGCTGGTCTGTCAGGAAAAGGATCTGAAGGCGGTTTCGGGTGTGCACACGCAGGCCGTGGTTCGCCTGTTTGTGGACGGCAAGCTTGTTGATACGCAGAAAGGAGAGTTGCAGCTGACGGATTATGGGATATCCGGAATTGTGGTATTTCAGCTGTCCCGCCATGCCGCTTATGGCGTGAGTTGTCAAAAAGAGGTAACCGCAGAGCTGGATGTCCTGCCGGAGCTGTCTGAGGAAGAGTGGACGGAGCTGCTTCTGACCAGGAAAAAGCAGTACGGGAAACAGACAATGGAGCAGTTTTGCGCGGGTCTCTTACATAAAAAGCTCTGCGCGTATTTTATGAAACATTGTGGGATTCATCCGCAGCAGCCGATGGACAGGGTGACGGATCTGCAGATCAGGGAATTTGCCCATTTGTGTAAGTGCTGGCGTGTGACGATCATACGCACGAACGGCTTTGACGCCGCGCAGGTATGCGCCGGTGGCCTTTCCCTTGAGGAGATCAACAGGGATTTCAGCCTGAAAAAATATCCGCAGATCTATGTGGTGGGAGAACTCCTGGATGTGGACGGACTCTGCGGCGGCTATAATCTGCACTGGGCATGGCTCAGCGGGATGACGGCGGCGAAGAGCGCCTGCAGTTCAGAAGCGGGAAAACCGAATGAGCAGATATCGGCAGCAGAGTAACAAAAAAGGTATGAGGCCGGACATCGGATGAAAAGTCCGTAGCAGCCGGACGGAAATGAGGAATGTTTGTGATCAGACTGACGCAGGTAAAGCTTCCGCTTACATATTCGGAGGAAGACTTAAAAAATAAATGCGCAGTGCTTTTGCGGATTCAGCCCGCGCAGATTAAAAAGCTGGAGCTCATCAGGAGGTCAGTGGACGCGCGCAAAAAGCCGGAAATCATATACAGCTGTGTGGTGGATGTGATGGTGGAGAGGGAGAAAACGGTTCTCAAAAACAGCCGCTGTAAGCAGGCGGAGTTTGTGAAACGGGAGACATATCACTTTCCCAGGCAGTGCGCGGGGAATCTGCCAGCACCGATTGTGATCGTGGGAATGGGTCCCGCGGGGCTATTCTCTGGTTATCTGCTGGCCGAGGCGGGTTATTGTCCTGTTCTGCTAGAGCGCGGCCAGGATGTGGATTCGCGCAAAGCCGCGGTGGAGGCGTTCTGAAAAACCGGCGTTTTAAACCCGGATTCCAATGTACAGTTCGGGGAGGGCGGCGCCGGCGCTTTTTCCGACGGCAAATTAAATACGACGATCAAAGACCAGGGAGGACGTATCCGGAAGGTGCTGGAGATTTTTGTAGAGAACGGCGCGCCGGAGGATATTTTGTATGAGGCGAAACCGCATATCGGAACGGATGTGCTTTCTCTGGTTGTGAAAAATATGCGCAAGCGTATCTTAAGCTGGGGCGGCCGGGTGCGTTTTGAAAGCTGCGTGACGGATATTTCGATAGAAAAGAATTGCGTGACCGGCGTGGAAATCAACGGCACAGAACACTTGTCCTGTTCCGCGCTGGTACTCGCCGTTGGTCACAGTGCCAGAGACACCTTTTCTCTTTTATTACAGAAAAATATCTCCATGGAGCCCAAGCCCTTCGCGGTGGGCTTTCGCGTGATTCATCCGCAAAAATTAATCAACCGCAGTCAGTATGGCGTGGATGCGCATGAGATTCTGGGCGCCGCGCCCTATAAACTGACCGCCCGCACCTCATCCGGCAGGGGCGTTTATACCTTCTGCATGTGTCCGGGCGGCTATGTGGTCAACGCTTCCTCTGAGCCGGAACATACGGTTGTGAACGGCATGAGCTATCACGGCCGGAGCGGAGAATTTGCCAACAGCGCCGTGATAGTGACAGTTGGAGAGCAGGATTATGACAGGCAGGACGCGCTCGCTGGCATGCGGTTTCAGAGAGAACTGGAAAAGAGGGCATATGAGCTGGGACAGGGCGCTGTGCCGGTGGAGCGGTACGGGGAGTTTCGCGAAGCTGTGAATAATGAGGACACAGACAGTGCGAAGATACAGGGGCCAGGCCAGATGTCCCATGAGTCTGCTGAAAATGACATGGAGTCAACCGGTAAATGTGTCAGGGGAAAAACGGTTACCACCGATCTGACACAGATTTTACCCAGCGAGCTGAATCATGCCTTTATCGAAGGCATGGAGCACTTTGACAAAATCATTCCCGGATTTGCTGGCGCCTCTACTCTTTTGTGCGGCGTGGAGAGCAGAACCTCGTCGCCTGTACGCATTGTAAGAGACGACAGTCTGCAGTCTGTCACCGTCGCAGGACTTTACCCCTGCGGCGAGGGCGCGGGCTATGCCGGCGGCATTGTCAGCGCCGCGGCGGACGGTATGCGTGTGGCGGAAATGGTGGCAGGAAAGATTTAATGGCCACGCAGGAGGAAGGGAAAGAGGGCTGCCAGGTTGTCTGCTCCATATGAAAAACTGTCAGGTATTTTTTTCATTTTCTGGCATATACATATATCAGTATCAGACCGGAGGATAAGACAGTAAAAATGGCTCAGGCATATAATATGTATCAGGATATGAAGGAACGCACCAATGGACAGCTCTACATCGGGGTGGTGGGGCCGGTGCGCACGGGAAAAAGCACTTTCATCAAGCGTTTCGCGGATCTGTGTATTCTGCCGAATCTGACTGACCCGCATGAGGCGGTGCGCCTGACTGATGAGCTGCCGCAGTCGAGCGGCGGCAGGACAATCACAACCACGGAACCCAAGTTTATTCCCAAGGAGGCTGCCGACATTCTCTTAGACGGCGACGTCCCTGTGAAGGTGCGTCTCATCGACTGCGTGGGTTATATGGTGGAGGGCGCCGCGGGACATATGGAGGAAGGACAGGAGCGCATGGTACATACGCCCTGGTATGAGGAGGAGATTCCCTTCACGAAGGCGGCGCAGATCGGCACGACCAAGGTGATTGAGGACCACGCCACGGTGGGCCTGATGATTACCACGGACGGCAGCTTTTCCGAACTGCCGAGAGAGGCCTATGAGCAGGCTGAGGAAAAGACAGTCAGTGTCCTGTCCAAAGAGGGAAAGCCCTATCTGATTTTATTAAACTCATCGAAGCCCTACAGTGAGGAGACGAAGTCTTTAGCCACGCAGCTGGAAGAAAAATTTCAGGCCAGAGTCCTGCCTGTCAACTGCGAGCAGTTAAAGGAAGAGGATATTTACCGGATTCTGGAGACGCTTCTGTGGGAATTCCCGCTGATGGCGGTGGAATTTGATATTCCGAAGTGGGTGGAAATGCTGCCTTTAAGTCACCCGGTGAAGGCGGGGCTTTTAAAGGCTGCGCTTGCCATTGTGGAGAACAGAAACACAATCCGCAGCATGCGCGAAGCGTCTCTGCAAAGCGACTGCGAGTATCTGTCCGGTATTTCTCTAAAGACAATCAGCCTGGCGGAGGGAAAAGTCGGGATTGCGTTTGCTGTGAAGGACGTGTATTATTATGACATGCTCAGCGAATATGTGGGCGAGCCGGTCGGGAATGAGTATCAGCTTCTGGAAATGCTGCAGGATTTGTCCGGCATGCGCCGGGAGTACGGCAAGGTTTTGCGGGCGATGGAACAGGTGCGGCACGCAGGGTACGGTGTGGTGATGCCTGCCCAGGAGGAGATTACCTTAGACGACCCCGAGCTCATCAAACACGGCAGCAAATTCGGCGTTAAGATAAAGGCCAAAAGCCCAAGCATCCATCTGATCAGAGCCGGTATCGAAACGGAGATCGCGCCCATTGTGGGCACGAAGGAGCAGGCGGAGGATCTGATTACCTATATCAAGGCGGCTGACTCAAGAGGCGAGAGCGTCTGGGATACCAATATCTTTGGCAAAACCGTGGAGCAGCTGGTGCAGGAAGGAATTCAAACCAAGATCAGCCATATTGAGGAAGAGAGCCAGGTTAAATTACAGGAGTCCATGCAGAAGATTGTCAACGACATGAACGGAGGCATGGTGTGTATTATCATCTAAAGGGAAACTATGGGAGTACAGGGATTTATCATTTTTATTATCATCGCGTATTTTGCGGTCTGCGCCATGGTCTGGTTCAGGGGGCGGAAAGAAATCCGCGCCTTCCAGGAGACCATCCGCCAGAATCATGGAGTGAGACAGTCCAGGAAACTGGATGAGACGCGCAAAAAGTGGGTGACCGGCTTCTGGAGGCATTTTCAGGGGCCGGCGCTTTTGGATGAGACGACCTGGAATGACCTGAACCTGGACCAGATTTTCCCCTCTGTCAATCACACCTACTCGGCGGTTGGGGAGGAATATCTGTATTACCTGCTCCATCACGTTGACCAGAGTGAGGAGGAGCTTCAGCATTTCGAGGAACTGGTGCGGTTCTGGGAGGCCCACCCGGATGAAAGGGTATTTTTGCAGACGAATCTCTGGCAGTTGGGCTATAGCGGCGGCTCGTCCATTGCCGACTGCATAGAAAATCTGGATATATTGCGGGATTTTCATGTGCGGCAGGATGTGTTTATTGATTTATTGTATATCCCGGCCATCATTCTGACAGCCGTGTCAGGACAGGGCTTTCTTTTGCTGCTCTGCGTGATGATTGCGCAGATTCTTTTGTATTTTCGCAAAAAAGTGCAGATACAGCCTTTTTTGCATTCTTTCGCCTATTTCGCGAAGCTTTTGGCTTTTGTGGACAGGCTTCAGAAACTGAAACATTCAGAGCCTGCCGTTTCAGAGGAAATAGACAGGCTTTTGGGAGTAGAAAAGAAGCTGAAACCCATGCTGCGCGGTTCTTCTCTGATCAAGGACGGTTCTCTGGGCGGCGGAACGCCGATCGACGGCGTCATGGATTATGTGCGGATGTGCACGCACGCGGATATTATTCAGTTTTACCGGATGCTGCGGTACGCGTATGAAAATCAGGACGAGCTGTGGACGCTGGCGGAAGGAGTGGGTCGTCTGGACGCCTCCGCGTCCGTCTGCGCGTACAGACATACCAGGCAGGACTGGTGTGTGCCTGTAGTCGGGGAAGCTTTTTCCATGGTAAACGGCAGATATCCGCTGATCAGAGAGCCCGTGGGAAACAGCGTTACGGGGGAGAAGTCCGTGCTTTTGACGGGGTCCAATGCTTCCGGCAAATCGACGTTTCTGCGTACCGTGGCGGTGAACGCGGTCTTTGCGCAGACGATTCACACCTGCCTGTGTGATTCCTACACGGCGCCGCTTTACAGAATTTATTCTTCTCTGGCTCTGACCGATGACGTCATCAGCGGGGACAGCTACTATATGGTAGAAATCAAAACCATGAAACGAATCCTGGACAGCGTACTTAAGCCCGGCCGGCCTGTCCTGTGCGTTCTGGATGAGGTACTTCGCGGCACCAACACAGCGGAGCGGATTTCTGCTTCCAGCCAGATCTTACGCTGGCTGTCAGGACAGAACTGTCTCTGCTTTGCCGCCACGCACGACCTGGAGTTAGTGGATCTTCTCAGTACAGAGTTTGCGCATTATCATTTTTCAGAGAGTTTTACCGATGGGGATGTGCAGTTCACATATCAGTTAAAGCCCGGCAGATGTGAAAGCCGCAACGCGATTCGCCTGCTGGAGGTTATGGGATATCCTGAGGAGATTACTGCCGCCGCGGAAAATTTATGCCTGGAACTGCTGCATGATAAAAAGAGGGTGTGAATCCCTTATGTTTTAACCTTGCGTATTTCTTTCTTTTTTGATATGATACAAGGGATCCAAAGTCATAAATCGAATGCTTACGCAAGGTACGCCCTTCGGGTGTGCATTCGTATTTTTATTTTGGAGACCGCAACAACATGAGGAAGGAGCCAATTTGACCGTTATTCAGGTCAAATTGCGCGGATTCCGAATGGTGTCATGGATTGTGGGATAAGTGAGATAGGAAATCTTTGATTTCCGTAATCGAACTTATGCACAGCAGCGATTTTTGCGGAGCAATCCATGGTATCATATCAATTTTCGATTATTTATTAGACATATCAGTGATACAGGAGGAATTCTATGGAAACGAAAAACGCGTACGCACTGAGAGAGGATGAAAAGGCCGGCTCGGTCTACCTGCAGGAGGACGTGGTAGCCAGCATCGCCTGTCTGGCGGCGACGAGGGACATCGATGGAGTGCTGGGAATCTACGACGGCAGTCAGGAAGCCAGGAAGTTAAAGGGCTCCGGAAAAGCGCCGAAGGGCGTTGCCGTTGACATTCATCACGGCGTCGTGGATGTCGACCTGAATATTTCCATTCTTTACGGATATAATGTTCCCTCCATCTGTCAGAAGGTGCAGGCGAAGGTGAAGAGCATGATTGAGAATATGACAGGGATGAAGGTTGGCAGCGTGAACCTGCGGATTGCCGGCCTGAGTATGAAATAAATGCATACACGACCATTCTTCGATATGAGGGAGAGAAACGAATGACGAGATCAGAGTTGCGCGAGGAGATATTCAAGCTTCTTTTCCGCGTGGAATTTAACGCGCCGGAGGACATGGAAGAGCAGAAGCGCCTGTTTCTGCTCTGTGATGATGTGCCCCTGAGTGAAACGGACGAGATCTATATTTCCGAAAAATATGAGAACATCGCGGTCATGCTGCCTGAGATCGACGCTCTGTTAGTGGAGAAGGCGGAGGGCTGGAATAAAAAGCGCATGGGCAAGGTGGAGCTTACCATCCTGCGGCTGGCGGTGTATGAGATTTTAAAGGACGACACAGTTCCGGCGGGCGCGGCCATCAATGAGGCGGTGGAACTGGCCAAGAAATACGGACAGGAGAACGCGGGCAGCTTTGTCAACGGCGTGCTTGCCAAGTTTGTCCGGGAATAGGAAGCGCGCTATGGCCAATGTGTATTCCGTTTCGCAGGTCAATCATTATATCAAAAATATGTTCACGCAGGATTTTCTGCTGCAGGGTCTTTCTGTTTCAGGAGAGGTCGGCAGCTGTAAGTATCATTCCTCTGGACATATTTATTTTACGTTGAAGGAAAAAGGGGCGGCTTTAAGCTGTGTGATGTTCGCCGGATACAGGAAGGGACTGGATTTTACGCTGACGCAGGGGCAGCAGGTCATTGTCTCGGGAAGCATTGAGGCATATGAGCGGGACGGTACCTATCAGCTCTATGCCAGGAGTATCCGTCTGGCCGGAAGCGGCAGATTATATGAACAGTATGAAGCCCTCAAAAAAGAACTCGAAGAGATGGGCATGTTTGATTCTTGTTACAAACAGCCCATTCCTCGTTTTATAAAGACGCTCGGAGTGGTGACGGCTCCCACGGGTGCGGCTGTGCGGGATATTATCCAGATTACACAGCGGCGCAATCCTTTTGTGCAGATTATCCTGTATCCCGCGCAGGTGCAGGGAGACGGCGCGGCAGAGAGTATCGTAAATGGGATTCACGCGCTGGAGGAAAAGCGGGTGAACGTCATGATTGTCGGCAGAGGCGGCGGCTCCATTGAAGATTTATGGGCCTTTAATGAGCGGATTGTGGCGGAAGCGGTTTTTCACTGCGCTGTGCCGGTCATTTCAGCGGTGGGACATGAGACGGATACCACGATCATTGATTTTGTCTCGGATTTAAGAGCGCCCACGCCGTCCGCGGCGGCGGAGCTGGCGGTATATGACGCCATGGTTTATCTGACGAATCTGGAGAGCATTGAGGCGCAGCTGACAGGACGTATGCGTGATACGCTCAATCGTTATCAGGCCGGTCTGTCATACAGGAATCAGGTGCTGAAAGCCCGCCATCCCGGCGCCAGGCTTCGGGAGCAGAGAACGCGGCTGGAGTATGTGAGAGAACAGCTGGATACGCTGATGGAGGAGCAGCTGACGGATCGGCGCAGACGTCTGTCAGAGCTGGGAAATCAGCTGCCGGACCTGATGGAGCAAAAGCTGATGCGATACCAGAACCGTCTGGATGTTCAGGTGGCTGCCCTGAAGGGATTGTCGCCGTTAAATAAGCTGAGACAGGGACTCAGCTATGTGACGGATGAGAGAGGACATGCCGTCCGTTCGGCCACACAGGTGAAAACCGGGCAGGAAATCAGCCTGCAGTTTCAGGACGGCAGAGTAAATGCCACGGTGCTGGGAAAGGAGCTTGAGGATGTCAAAAAAAGATTTGGACAAAGCGGTTGAATCGGAGGCTGAGAGCACTATGGAAGGGAAAGCTGAAATGGCGCCTGAAGCGGCAGGGGACAATGATCTGTCTGTAGAGGAAGCCTTTGCGCGCCTGGACGAGCTGATACGGGAACTGGAGAAACCGGAACAGACACTGGAAGCCTCTTTTCAGTCCTACGCTGAGGGCATGAAGCTGGTACAGTTCTGCAATGACGCGCTGGACAAGGTGGAAAAAAAGGTGCTCGTGCTGAGCAGGGATGGAGAAGTCGATGAGTTTTAACGAAGTGCTCACATCTAAGGCGGAGAATATAGAAGAGATCATTCGCCAGTACCTTCCCAAAGAGGAGGGGTTTCAGAAGACTGTCCTTCAGGCGATGAATTACAGTATTCTGGCGGGAGGAAAGCGCCTGCGCCCCATGCTGATGCAGGAGGTCTTTGCTTCATGCGGCGGGGCAGATGAAGAGATTTTAAAACCGTTCATGGCGGCGCTGGAGATGATACACACCTATTCCCTGGTCCACGATGATCTGCCGGCCATGGATAATGATGAATACCGCAGAGGGCGCAAAA
Organism: Lachnospiraceae bacterium; assembly: GCA_021200995.1. Classification (GTDB taxonomy): domain Bacteria; phylum Bacillota; class Clostridia; order Lachnospirales; family Lachnospiraceae; genus RGIG6307. The sequence continues at coordinate 34,273 of JAJQFS010000017.1, forward strand.
CCACGCACGCTGTGTATGGGGAGGATATGGCGATTCTCGCGGGAGACGGATTGTTAAATTACGCGTTTGAGACAGCTCTGCGCGCTTTTGACATCGCGGACGCCGGTGAGTATCCGCGCATTGTCAGGGCGCTTGAGGTTCTGGCGAATAAGGCGGGGATATATGGGATGATCGGCGGCCAGGTCTGCGATGTGGAGTCGGAGAATCAACAGGAAGAGATCAGCGCCGGGAAACTTCTGTTTATCCATGAGCATAAAACCGCCGCTCTGATTGAGGCCGCGATGATGATCGGCGGCATTCTGGCAGGGGCGGACGAGAAACGGATCAGCGCTCTGGAGCAGGCGGCGTCGGATATCGGCATCGCGTTTCAGATTCAGGATGATATTCTGGATGTGACCGGTTCACAGGAGGTGCTGGGAAAACCCATCGGGAGTGATGAACGCAATCACAAACAGACGTATGTCAGTATTTATGGCCTGCAACAGTCCGCGAAGGATGTGGACCGCCTAAGCAGGGAGGCGATCAGTCTGATGGAGCTGCAAGAGGACAGTTTCCTCTTTCAACTGATCACATGGCTGATTCACCGGGAGAAATAGCATGGTTTTAGCGGATATTACAAAGGAAAATGATATCAAAAAGCTGCCGCCCGAAGAATATGAGTCCATGGCGGCCGAGATCAGGCAGTTTTTGCTGGAGCATGTCAGTAAAACCGGCGGGCATCTGGCATCCAATCTGGGAACGGTGGAGATGACCATGGCGCTGCACTTAAGTCTGGACCTGCCGAAGGATAAGATTATCTGGGACGTCGGCCATCAGAGCTACACGCACAAAATATTGACCGGCCGCGCGCAGGAGTTTGACACGCTGCGCCAGTTTCATGGCCTGAGCGGCTTCCCGAAGCGAAAGGAAAGCGACTGTGACTGCTTCGACACAGGACACAGCTCCACTTCCATCTCGGCGGCGGTCGGTATGGCGAAGGCCCGCGATTTAAAGGGGACGGACGAGACCATTGTGGCGGTAATCGGCGACGGCTCCATGACCGGCGGTATGGCCTATGAGGCGTTAAACAACGCGGCGCGGCTGAAAAGCAATCTGATTATTATTTTAAATGATAATGACATGTCCATCTCCGAGAACGTGGGCGGTCTGCACAAATATCTGGACATGGTGCGTACAGGGGACACTTACCTGAATATCAAGGATAAGGTGGCCAATACGCTTTTACAGATTCCGGACAAGGGCGAGGAGATGGTGGACGGCATCCGCCGTGTCAAAAACAGCATCAAGCATATGATCCTGCCTGGCAGCTGGTTTGAGGAGCTGGGAATTACCTATCTGGGACCGGTGGATGGCCATGATATTCCCGTGATGCTGCGCTTTATTGAGGAGGCCAGAAAGGCCAGGGGCGCGGCGGTCATCCACGTGCTCACGCAGAAAGGGCGCGGCTATGAGCCAGCGGAGAAAAATCCCAGCCGCTTCCACGGGCCGGGGCCGTTTGACATCGAGACCGGCAAAAGCCTGGAGCAGAAGTCCTATCCCGCTTATACAGATGTCTTTTCCGGGTCGGTCTGCAAGCTGGGAGAATTAAACCCGAAGGTCGTGGCGATCACAGCGGCCATGGCGGACGGAACGGGACTGACACGCTTCCAGAAGCGTTTTCCGGAGCGGTTTTTCGATGTGGGAATTGCGGAGCAGCACGCGGTCACCTTTGCTGCGGGCCTGGCCGTCAGCGGCTTTCATCCGGTGGTGGCGATTTATTCTTCCTTCCTGCAGCGGGCCTATGACCAGATCCTGCATGATGTCTGCATTCAGAATCTGCCAGTGGTATTCGCCATTGACAGAGCAGGGATTGTGGGCAGCGACGGGGAGACCCATCAGGGCGTATTTGATTATTCGTATTTATCTTCCCTTCCAAATATGCATATTCTGGCGCCCAAAAACGACTGGGAACTGGCGATGATGATGAAGTTTGCCATGGAGCAGGAGAGTCCGGTGGCGGTCCGCTATCCCAGAGGAAGGGCATGTCAGGGTTTTCAGGAATTCAAAGAACCCATTATCATGGGCAAGTGCGAGGTTTTACACCAGGGCAGCCGCGTCGTGATTTTCGCGGTGGGCAGTATGGTGAAGGAGGCCATGGAGGTGCGCAGCCTGTTAATGGGACAGGGGCTGGATATCACAGTGGTGAACGGCCGCTTTGTCAAGCCGATCGATGAGCGGGCGGTTTTAGTACAGGCAGCCTGCCATGATCTGTTAGTGACTATGGAGGACAACGTGCTGACCGGAGGCTATGGCGCAGCGGTGGGAGAATGCCTGCTGGAGCATGGCGTGTCCATCCCTGTATACAGAGTGGGCGTTCCGGACCGCTTTATCGAGCATGGCAGCATTTCAGAATTGAAGCATATGCTTCGGATTGACGCGGAAAGTGTAGCGCGGGAGATTTTGGAGAGGGTGTCATGAAGGAACGTCTGGACATCCTGCTGGTCAATCAGGGGCTTGCGCCAAGCCGTGAGAAAGCGAAGGCCATGATCATGGCGGGGCAGGTCTTTGTAGATAATCAGCGTGAGGATAAGGCGGGCAGCCTCTTTGATCAGGAAAGGGCGCATATTGAAGTGCGGGGGCAGTCCTTAAAATATGTCAGCAGGGGCGGACTGAAGCTGGAAAAAGCGTTCGCTTCCTTTCCACTGAACCTTTCAGGAAAGGTCTGTATGGATATCGGCGCGTCCACCGGCGGCTTTACGGACTGTATGCTGCAGAATGGCGCGGCAAAAGTGTACGCGGTGGATGTGGGATATGGACAGCTGGACTGGAAGCTGCGTAATGACGAACGTGTCATTTGCACGGAAAAGACGAATTTCCGTTATCTGACGCCGGGCGATCTGCCTGAGCAGGTGGATTTCGCTTCCTGCGATGTTTCCTTTATTTCCCTGACCAGGATTTTGCTGCCGGCTTTTTATCTGCTGAAGGATTCAGGACAGATGGTATGCCTCATCAAGCCGCAGTTTGAGGCCGGCCGTGATAAGGTGGGCAAAAAGGGCGTGGTCAGGGATCAGAAGGTACACAGGGAGGTCATTGAACACGTTGCGGATTTTGCGGATATGATCGGCTTTGAGGTTCTGGATCTTGATTTTTCTCCTGTCAGAGGACCGGAGGGCAATATCGAATATCTGCTTTATTTACAGAAGAATGCGTTGAAAGCTTCCGGAACAGCGGAAATAACGCGGGACGAGGGTGAAATTCTGACCGAGCGGCAGGCACTGGAGCGCGTACATGCTGTCTGGGCTCAAAAGACCGGCCTTTCTTACAGGGAAGACTGGAAATGTAAAATAGAAGCTACGGTGGCAGCGGCCCATGTTAAGCTCGACCGCTGAGCGGAAAGGATCGTTTATGCAGGAATCGATCAGGAAAATATGTGTGCTGAGTAATGATTACAAGGATCGGGGACTGGTCCTGACCCATCGCATTGAGGATTATATGAGGTCGCACGGCGGCGAAGTCTCGGTGGTTTTTACCAAGTGGGATTTTGAGAAGGAGGAATGGACCAGATCAGAGGAAATTCCGGCGGATTCGCAGTGTATCCTGGTGATCGGCGGCGACGGCACCATGCTGCAGGCTGCCCGCAACAGCTATGGGATGGGCATTCCGCTTCTGGGCGTCAATAAGGGGACGCTGGGCTTCATGACGGAGATTGACTCTGAGAACCTGGAGAACAGCCTGGAACAGCTGCTTTTGGGCGATTATATGGTGGAAGAACGCATAATGTTAGAGGGAGAGATCGAGCGTAGAAACGGGGAGATCATCTCTAACATCGCGCTGAACGACATTGTTATCAACCGCGCGGGTTCTCTTCAGACTGTACGCTTTGACGTCTGGCTGAACAACAGCCTGCTTCGGCGTTATAATGCTGACGGCTGTATTATTTCCACGCCCACCGGTTCTACCGCTTATAATCTTTCCGCGGGAGGCCCTGTTATTGAACCGACCGCCATGGCCATGTGTATGACCAATATCTGCCCGCACAATCTCTTTAACCGCGGTGTGGTTATGTCCGGCAAACAGCTGATTACCCTGGTGAATCCGGGAGACCGGCAGGGCAGAGACCAGCCGGTAGAGGTGGCGTTTGACGGAGCCTTCAAGGTAAGGCTGCATACCGGAGACTGTATCGACATTACCCAGGCAAAGTCCACAGCGAAAATTATCCGCCTGGAGCCGACCAGCTTTATGGAAACCTTACATAGAAAGATGAGCAATACCTGATTGGGGAAAGCAATGAAGAAAGACAGATTGGACGAGATTATCCATCTCGTACAGCAAGAGGATATTGAGACGCAGGAGGAGCTGACTGCGCTGTTAAACCAGGCGGGATTTTCGGTGACACAGGCCACCGTCAGCAGGGATATCAGAAAGCTTGGACTGGTGAAGCGTCCCACGCAGAGGGGCAGAATGAAATATATGCTTCCTTCCGGGGAAGAGAACCTGACCAGGCGGCAGCTGGAGATTTTAAAGGCCAGCGTCCTTTCCATGGAACCGGCGATGAACCTGCTGGTGATCAAAACGAGCGCGGGTATGGCAATGGCGGCGGGTGCGGCGTTAGATGATTTAAAGCTTCCGGAAATCGTGGGCGCTGTGGCGGGGGACGATACGATTCTGGTCGCTACCAAATCCCCGAAGGACGCGGAGCTTTTGCAAAACGCGCTGCTGAAACTGCTGTCTTAATGCGTCATTAGGAGGAAGAAAATGCTGAGCAATCTGCATGTAAAAAATCTGGCCCTGATGAAAGAGTGCGATATGAATCTGCGTCCGGGCTTAAATATTCTGACCGGCGAGACGGGCGCGGGAAAATCCCTTCTGATGGGAAGCGTCAACCTGGCGCTGGGCGGCAAGGCGGACAGGGAGATGATTCGCAGGGGCTGTGATTACGCGCTGGTGGAGCTGGTATTTGAGAATCTGGGACCCGAGGTTTATGAGAAGCTTCAGGATATGGGGCTTTCCGTGGACGACGACGTGGTCATCCTGCAGAGAAAGATACAGGCAAGCCGCTCCACGATCCGTATCAATGGGGAGCAGGTAACGGCCAGGCAGGTGAAGGAGCTGGCGGAGCTGCTGATCGACATTCATGGTCAGCATGAGCATCAGTCCCTCTTAAAGGCTTCCAGACAGTTGGAAATTCTGGATTCGTACGCGGGACAGGAGCAGAAAGAGAACCTGGAACGATTAAAGACCCATTATGAGGAATACCGCCAGGCAAAGCAGAAGCTGAGTGAGGAGGATCTTGATGAGAGCGCTCTTGCCAGAGAACGGGACCTTTTGAACTATGAAGTGCGGGAAATTACCGCTGCGGCGCTGTCTGTCGGGGAGGATGAGGAGCTGGAGGCACGGTTTTTAAAGCTGCAGAACGCGCGCAGGATCATCGAGGCGCTGCGCAGCTGCGCGGCTGCCACAGGTTATGACGAGGGCGCCGGCGCGCTGGTCAGCAGGGCACTTGGAGAGTTCAGGCAGGTGGCGGATTATGACAAAGAGCTCCAACAGCTTCACAGCTCACTGCTTGACATCGACAGTCTGCTTTCTGATTTCAGCAGAGAAGCTTTAAGATATGCTGACAGCCTGGATTTTGAGGAGGAAAGCTTTTATGAGGTTTCCAGCCGCCTGACGGAAGTCAACCGTCTGAAAAATAAATACGGCGGGAGTGTGCAGTCCGCGCTTCAATATTGCCAGGAGAAGGAAGCACGCTTAAAAGAACTGGAGCATTATGACGAATATATCGAAGAACTGCGGCAAAAGGAGCGCGCCGCGTATGAAAGGGTAATCGCGGACTGCACTGAAGTCACCGCTGTCCGCAGGCAGTGTGCGCCTGTACTTGCGGATACACTTAAAACGGCGCTTTCTGAGCTGAACTTTCTGGATGTGCAGTTTTCCATCGCCCTGCGCGAGCGTGAAAAGCCGGGCGAGAAGGGGATGGAGGACGCGGAGTTTCTGATTTCCTTAAATCCAGGTGAACCTTTAAAGCCCATGTCGCAGGTGGCAAGCGGCGGCGAGCTGTCGAGAATCATGCTGGCAATCAAAACGGTGCTGGCGGACCAGGATCATATCGATACGCTGATCTTTGATGAGATTGATTCCGGAATCAGCGGCAACACCGCGTGGCGGGTGTCTGAGAAGCTGGGGAAGCTTGCGGCTTCGCATCAGGTAATCTGTATCACCCATCTGCCGCAGATCGCGGCGATGGCGGACGCGCATTACCTGATTTCCAAGCATGTGGAGGAGGGCAATACGGTTTCTGGCATTGAGGAGCTTGACAAGGAGGCTTCCATCGGGGAACTGGCGCGGATGCTGGGCGCGGAGCAGGTGACGGATTCCGCTGCCGCCCACGCGAAGGATATGCTGGCGCAGGCGCGTCTTTATAAAAACAATATTTTCACATTATAATTCTTTCTGAAATGAACCATACTGAAAAAGAGGGCGCAAACAGGGCTTTTGCCTTTTGTCTGCGCCTTGCATTTCAGAGGTTTGTTTATGAAAAAAGAAGTATGGCTGAAAAAAATATTGATCTTTCTGCTGGGGCTGTCAGCGCTTTTTTCCTCTCTCAGCGGCTTCGCGGTTCAATACTATGAATCTGTGCTGCCTGACACCATCCATGTGACCAGCGGAGAAATCCAGACCTTTGATCTGGATCTGCCTTTGACCGCCACCATTCAGTCCGTGAATGATGACGATACCAGCATGGTGGTCAGTCTGGGACAGACTGTGCGTCTTCTGGCCAGGAGCCTGACGGAATATCAGATGGAGTGCAGGCTTCTCGGCATATTCCCTGTCAAGACGGTATCCTTAAAAGTGGTGGACAGTACTTATGTGATTCCGGGCGGAATTCCGGTAGGAATTTACATGGAGACGGACGGCGTGATGGTAGTGGATGTGACCGAAGTGGAAACGAATGGGGGAACGGTCTGCCCGGCGGAGTATGTTCTGCAGGAAGGAGATTATATCCTGGCGGTCGATGGGAAAAGCGTGGACGATAAGACAGACATCGTCGATCAGGTGGCGCAAAGTGACGGCGACAGCCTGGTTCTGACAATCAACAGAAATTATCAGGTCTTTGACGCGAAGGTGACGCCTGTGCGCAGCAAAGAAGGGGAGTATCAGCTGGGAATCTGGATCCGGGACAATGCCCAGGGAATCGGAACACTGACCTATATGGACGAGCTGGGAAACTTTGGCGCACTGGGGCATGGAATTCATGATTCCGATACAGGCGAGATCATTCATTTAAAACAGGACAGTCTGTATGAGACGGAGATTCTGGCGATTCAGAAGGGAGAAAGCGGTTCCCCCGGCGAGCTGACCGGTGTGATCGAGTACAGAGAGGACCAGCAGCTTGGAAACATATACTTAAATAGTGAGTATGGCATCTTTGGCAGCTGCAATCTCAGCCTGCGCAGTGAGATGCTGAAGTGGGAGCCTGTCCAGGTGGGATATCCGGAAGAGGCAAAAACCGGCTATGCGCAGATTATCTGTACGGTGGATGGAGAACGCAGCTATTATGACACGGAAATCACGGCCATCCATTCCGATGCCGCCAATCAGAGCAAAGCGCTGGAAATCACTGTCACAGATCCTGAGCTTTTGGAGATTACCGGTGGGATTGTGCAGGGCTTAAGCGGTTCTCCGATCATACAGAATGATAAAATCATCGGCGCCGTGACGCATGTCTTTGTCAATGACCCAACCAGAGGGTACGGAATTTTTATCAGCACGATGCTGGAGCAGTAAAAATGACGTGACTTATGTCAAAAGATAAGATATAATTTTAGAGATTTATGTATGAAAAAGACTTTGCATTCCGCCTGAAAGGGAAAAATGTATGATAGAAATTAACGATGTAACCGCGCTGCGGTTGAAAAATATGTACCCTACGATGAAAATCGCGGGTTATTATGTGCGTCAGGGCTTTTTTGAGTGGAACGGGGCGACGCCACTTTACAACGGCGTCAATTTTACGGTACACACACATTTTGGCACATCCTGCGAGCTTTTGCTTTTCCACAATGGGGAGGATGAGCCTTACGCGGTCCTGCCTTTTCCGGAGGAGTTCAAAATCGGGGATGTCTACTCCATGATGGTGTATGGCCTGGATATTTCCAAATTTGAGTATGCCTACCGCATCGATGGGCCGTATGAGCCCGCGAAGGGACATATCTTTAATAAAAACGCCGTTCTTCTGGATCCTTACGCGAAGTCCGTGGCCTGTCAGGGCAGCTGGGGACAGAAGCCGAGCCATTACCACGCGAGAGTCGTCTCGGATAATTTTGACTGGCGCAATGAGACGCAGTCGGCCAAGCCCATGAGTGATCTGGTGATCTATGAGCTGCACGTCAGAAGCTTTACGCAGAATGAGAATTCCGGTGTGAAACATCGCGGTACCTTTGCGGGGCTGCAGGAGAAGATTCCCTATCTGAAAGAGCTGGGAATCAACGCCGTGGAGCTGATGCCGGTCTTTGAGTTTGACGAATGTATGAATGCCAGGGAGGTAGACGGAAAGCAGCTGCTGGAATGCTGGGGCTACAACACGGTCAGCTTTTTTGCACCGAACGCCGAATACGCTTCCGCCGACGAGAAAAATAACGCGGGCCGCGAGTTAAAGGAACTGATCCGTGAGCTGCATAAAAACGATATCGAAGTCATTCTGGACGTCGTCTTCAATCACACGGCGGAGGGGAATGAGCGCGGGCCGTTTTTTTTCTTCAAGGGCTTTGACAATCAGATTTACTACATGCTGACGCCAGACGGCAATTATTATAATTTCAGCGGCTGCGGCAATACCTTAAACTGCAGTCATCCCATCGTGCAGAATCTGGTGACGGAGAGCCTGCGCTACTGGACGCTCAATTATCGTGTGGACGGGTTCCGCTTTGACCTGGCGACGATCCTGGGCAGGAATGAGGACGGCTCGCCGATGAACAACCCGCCGCTTTTGCGCAGCCTTGCTTATGATCCCGTTTTAAGCAGAGTGAAGCTGATCGCGGAGGCCTGGGACGCGGGCGGCATGTATCAGGTCGGCAATTTCCCCGCCAGCAAGCGCTGGGCGGAATGGAACGGCCGTTACCGCGATGTGATGCGCGGGTACTTAAAGGGAGAAAACTGGATGGCACACACCGCCATGATGAGCATCTGCGGCTCCATTGATCTGTACGGCGGCTTTGAGCATGACAACGACCGTTACGCGGGTTACGATTCCTGCGTGAATTTCTTTACCTGTCACGATGGTTTTACGCTGTACGACCTCTATGCTTATAATGACAAGCACAATGAAAATAACGGCTGGCACAATAGGGACGGCACCGATGACAATCACAGCTGGAACTGCGGGGCGGAAGGAGATACCTCAGATCCGGAGGTACTGAAATTAAGATACCGTATGATCCGCAACGCGGTTGCGGTTTTAATGTGCAGCCGCGGCACGCCCATGTTTTTAGCCGGCGATGAGTTCGGCAACACGAAATTTGGCAATAATAACTCCTATTGCCAGGACAATGAGATTTCCTGGCTCGACTGGAGCCTTCTTGAAAAAAATCAGGATCTCTTTCAGTTCTGCCGGTTTATGATCCATTACCGCATGGAGCATGTGGTGATCCGCAAGCGCCTGCCGGACGCGGTCTGTGGTATGCCAAGATTAAGAGTACATGCGCCGGACGCGAGGATAACGGAGGATTTGCCGCATGATATGAGAACTTTTGGTGTCTGTTTCACTGGCTATGATTCGGAAAAAGGAAAGGACGACCTGGTTTATCTGGCGGTTAACACGAACTGGGAGGACGTCTACATCACGCTTCCGGATTTAAAGCAGATGGGAGAGTGGTATCTGTCCGCCGATACTTATGGAGACGAGAAGGGACAATATTACTTCCGTGAACTGCATGGGTCAAGAATTACGCAGGGCTATCTGCTGCGCGCCAGGAGTGTGGCGGTCTTTACAGGCCGACAGTTTTAGAAAGCTATTCACGGCTCTCCACCTACATGCGCAAAAGCAGCCAGCAAAGCTGTCTGGCGCAGCAAAAAGCGCTGCTCATTTTTTTGCTTATGTGGGTGGAGTTCCTGTTTCACAGGCTTCAACGTAAAATGTAATCAGTACCTTACGTGCAAGCACGACGCTCCTGCTTACATTTTACATTGGCCGTGAATAGTAACTTTTGGAGGCATATACATGAAAGAAAATCTGAAAAAACTGGTTCAATACTACAAGCCCTATCTCGGTGTCTTCTGGGCCGACATGTTTTTTGCTTTTCTGCAGTCTGGTGCGGCCCTCATCCTGCCGCTCATCATCCGGCGCATTACCGGGACGGTGATCTATATGGAGAGACAGGAGGCTCTGACAGAGCTGATGTATCTGGCTTTGATTATGCTGGCGCTGGTGCTTTTATCCGCCTTCTGTAATTATTATATCTCTTACTATGGTCATGTGATGGGCGCGAAGATCGAGTACGACATGCGCGCGGAAATCTTTCACCATTACCAGAAGCTGTCCTTTTCTTTTTATGATGATGAAAAGGTCGGTCAGCTGATGAGCCGCATTACCTCGGATCTGTTTGACATCACGGAGCTTCTGCACCATGGACCGGAAAACCTCGTGATTTCCATCATTAAAATCGTCGGCGCGCTGATCATTCTGTGCTCGATCAGTCCGGAGCTGGCGCTCGCGGCATTCATTATGGTGCCCGTGATGGTAGTCTACGCCTGGGTGGTGAACAAATACATGATGGAATCCGCACGCAAAAACCGGGCGCGTCTCGCGGAAATCAATGCGCAGATCGAGGACAATCTGTCAGGAATCCGGGTGGTAAAATCTTTCGCTAACGAGGACATAGAGTGCCGGAAATTCGCGAAGGGCAATGATGAATTCCTCGATTCCAAGAAGGAACGCTATTTCTACATGGGAGTCTATAACGGCGGCATGAGCAGCTTTTCTACGCTGATCCAGATCCTGGTGGTGACCGTCGGAGCCTATCTGATTACCGGGGGCAGCCTGGATGTGACCGATCTTCTGACCTTCCTGTTGTATATCGGTGTGTTTACGGATCCGATCAAAACACTGATCAATTTTACCGAGCAGTTTCAGAGCGGGTACAGCGGGTACGAGCGCTTTCTGGAAATCATGGCGATTGAGCCGGATATTCAGGATGCGCCGGATGCGGTTGAGGCGCCTGCTTTTGCGGGTGATATTTCCTTTGATCATGTTTCCTTTGCCTATAATGACCACGCGCCGCAGGTATTAAAAAATGTAAGCCTTCAGATACCGGCCGGCAGTTATGTGGCGCTGGTCGGATCTTCGGGCGCCGGTAAAACGACTCTCTGCTCGCTGATTCCAAGATTTTACGACATCGAGGAAGGGTGCATTACGATTGACGGCATGGATATCCGCACATTGACACTCAACAGCCTGCGCAAACAGATTGGCATCGTGCAGCAGGATGTCTACTTATTTGCCGGTACTGTTTATGAGAATATCCTCTACGGCAGGCCGGACGCCGCCAGAGAGGAAGTGATTGCCGCCGCGGTCAGTGCCAACGCGCATGAGTTTATCATGGGACTGCCTGAGGGTTATGAGACAGACATCGGACAGCGCGGCATCAAGCTTTCCGGAGGCCAGAAGCAGCGTCTTTCCATTGCCAGAGTCTTTCTGAAGAATCCACCCATCCTGATTTTTGACGAGGCCACCTCGTCTTTGAATAATGAAAGTGAGAGAGTCGTGCAGGAATCCTTGGAAAAGCTGGCGCAAAACCGGACAACTCTGGTAATCGCGCACAGACTTTCCACTATCCGCAACGCCGGTCGGATCCTGGTGCTGACGGAGGACGGCATCGCGGAGGAGGGAACGCACGAGGAGCTGCTGAAAAAGGGAGGAATCTACGAAAAGCTGTATCATATGAGATGAAATTTTGTCGAGTCGATTGTTGCCAAAACCTTTGGACTGCTTTTCCTTGTATTTTTTTGTCACCTGGCCTTAGAATTTAGCATGAAAGTGTCGTCAACAGACAGGCATAAGAGAGCGTTCGTACTCTCAGATGGCTGGATATCAGACGACCGGGCTTTCATTCATTACATTAAGTTATCTGCCTTCGGCAGATATTTCCGTGTTCTGGTAAGGAGGAAAAATCATGGAACAGTTACAGCTTACCTCAACAAAGGATAATGAAAATGTCTACAAAATACTCGACAATCTGATACATGCCAACCGTGAATTTCAGATTATGATCACGGTTCCCGGTACTGTGAAAAAAGCGCCTGAAAACGGGACGACAAAACCGCTGGCTGCACAGGAGAAGCCGGCGCAGACTTTCGACCTGGAAAAGGCCGTCACGGATATCATTCATGAAATCGGCGTGCCGGCGCATATCAAAGGTTATCAGTATCTGCGTGAGGCGATCATCATGAGCGTGGAGGACACGCAGATGTTAAGCTCCATCACGAAGGTACTTTATCCCACCATCGCGAAGCGCTTCGATACCACGTCCAGCCGTGTGGAGCGCGCCATCCGACATGCCATTGAGGTGGCCTGGAGAAGGGGCAAGATGGAAACGCTGGACGGGCTTTTCGGATATACGATCAATACAGGGAAGGGGAAACCCACCAATTCAGAGTTTATCGCGCTGATTTCAGACAGAATCAGACTGCAGAACAGAGGAATATAGGCAACTTTCCGCCAAAGAATAAGAAAATCAGCACTTTCGCTTTCAAAATATTGCGTTTTGTGTTATGCTGTTACGGAAGAGTGGATTACTGTTCGCGGTGAATGCCGCTCACAATAATCATGATGGAGGGTAGCATATGAAAAACATTTTATTTGCAGCGTCGGAGGGCGTTCCGTTTATCAAAACCGGCGGCCTGGCGGACGTGGTCGGGTCATTACCCAAGAGTCTGGACAAGGATGCCTATGACGTGAGGGTATTTCTGCCGAAGTACAGCTGCATGAGGGACGCGGTGAAGGAGAAGATGAGCTTCCTCACCAGCTTCTACATGGATTACAACTGGAAAAATGTATATGTCAGGGTTTTAGAAGCGGAAGTAGACGGCATCAAATACTACTTTATCGACAATGAGTATTATTTCAGCGGGCCGAAGCCGTATGGTGACGATGGCCTGTTTGAGATTGAGAGATTTGCCTTTTTCAGTAAGGCGGTTCTGGCGGCGCTGCCGCTCATCGGGTTCCGCCCGGATTTAATTCACTGCCACGACTGGCAGACCGGTCTGATTCCAGTTTATTTAAAAGAGCGTTTCCAGGGCAATGAGTTTTTCTGGAATATCAAGACGGTTATGACCATACATAACCTGAAATTCCAGGGAAAGTGGAGCATTCCCGCGGTCAAGAGCATCACAGGCCTTCCGGATTCCTTCTTTACCTCGGACAAGCTCGAAGCGTATAAGGACGCGAACCTTTTAAAGGGCGGCATTGTTTATGCGGACGCGGTGACGACTGTTTCCAATACCTACGCGGAGGAGATCAAGACCGATTTTTACGGCGAGGGCTTAAACGGTCTGCTGCAGGCGCGCAGCAACGACCTGCGCGGCATTGTGAACGGCATCGATTACACGGATTTCAATCCCGAGACCAATCCGCTGATTTATCAGAACTATACACCCAAAAACTTTCGCAAGGAAAAGGTGAAAAATAAAGTCGCTCTCCAGGAAGAGCTGGGCATGAACGTGGACAAATCCGTCATGATGATCGGCATTGTTTCCCGCCTGACTGATCAGAAGGGCGTGGACCTGATCGCTTACGTCATGGACAGACTCTGCCAGGACAATATCCAGCTGGTCGTGCTGGGGACCGGCGAGGTTCAGTATGAGAACATGTTCCGTCACTATGACTGGAAATATCATGGCAAGGTCTCCGCGAATATCTATCATTCGGAGCCCCTTTCCCACAAGATTTACGCTGGCTGCGATGCTTTCCTGATGCCGTCCCTCTTTGAACCCTGCGGCTTAAGCCAGCTGATGGCGCTGCGCTATGGGACGCTTCCCATCGTGCGTGAGACCGGCGGTTTGAAGGACACAGTACAGCCTTATGATGAGTATAATGGAACCGGAACCGGCTTCAGCTTCAAAAATTACAACGCGGACGAGATGCTGAACACCATTCGCTACGCGGAAAGCATTTATTATGACAAAAAGCGCGAGTGGAATAAGCTGATTGACAGGGCAATGGCAGCGGACTTCTCCTGGAAGGTTTCCGCGGCAAAATATCAGGAGATGTACGACTGGCTGATCGGATAAGATGGCAGATAATACAAAAAGAAAAGGAAACAGACAATCAGATAACTCAGAATTTGTAAAACAGGCCGGTATATTGGCGGCGGCTGGCATCATCAGCCGCCTCATCGGCCTGCTTTATCGTGTTCCGCTGGCAAATATCCTGACGGACGAGGGCAACGGCTATTATTCCACGGCGTATAACGTCTATACGATCGTGCTGCTTTTATCCTCCTACAGCATTCCCTCCGCGATTTCCAAGCTGATGGCGGGAAAGCTGGAGCAGCGTCAGTATAAAAACGCCCAGCGGATTTTTTACTGTGCGTTAATCTATGTGGGAGCGATCGGCTTCATTGCCGCTCTGGTCCTGTATTTCGGGGCGAATGTCTTGGTGAACGGCAACGCCTCCGTGGTGCTGCGCGTTTTCGCGCCTACAGTTTTTATCTATGGCTTTCTGGGGGTGCTGCGGGGATATTTCCAGGCGCACAAAACGATGGTCGCCACCAGCATTTCTCAGATCTTCGAGCAGATTTTAAACGCAATCGTGTCTCTTGCGGCGGCGAGCGCCTTTATGCGAATCTATCAGGAGCCGCAGTACGGCGCCATGGGAAGCGCCATTGGCACCGGCGCGGGCGTAGTGACGGCACTTTTGTTCATGCTTTTGGTATACATGGTAAACCGCAGGAAAATCCGCGCGCGAGTGAAAAATGACAGAGGTCACTATGACGATCCGACGGGTGAGATTTTCAAAAGCCTGCTCCTGATCGTGACGCCTATCATTCTCAGCACCTTTATTTATAATTTTAATATCACGCTGAATAACCGGATTTTTACGGAAATTGCCATCAATGTGAAGGGTATGGCGCAGGAGGAGGCCTATTCCGTCTTCGGCATCTATTCCGGCAAGGCTGTGCTTTTATCGGATGTTCCGATCGCGGTTGCGTCCGCCATGAGCGCGGCGCTGATTCCCGTGATTTCCGCTTCTTATGTTCGGGATGGCAGAAGAACTGCCGGAGAGCAGGTAGAAGTGGCAGTGCAGACCACCATGCTGATCTGTATTCCGTGTGCGGTGGGGATGTTCGTACTGGCGGGACCGATCCTGAAGCTTTTGTTCAGCTTTTCGACAGTGGAGGATTTCAACATGGCAGTGATTTTGCTGCGGATGATGTGCCTTTCCACATGTTTCTACGCGCTGTCTACGGTATCCAACGGCATCCTGCAGGGCATCGGCCTGGTGAATAAGCCGGTTAAAAACGCGGCAATCGCGCTCGTTTGCCAGACTGTGCTGGTTGTTGTTCTGATGTATGTGACAAATCTGGGTATCTACACGCTGCCCATCGCTTATTTCTTTTACGCTGGCCTGATGAGCCTGCTCAATCAACGCGACGTGGGCAAAGCGCTTGACTGTCATATTGATTTCGTGAAAGTCTATGCGAAACCGGGACTTTCGGCTCTGGCCATGGGTGTGGCGGCGTATTTCGTTTACCATGGGATTTATTTTCTGCTTCCTTCGAACATCCTCTGCCTCGCAATCGCGGTGCTGTTCGCGGTCGTGGCCTATCTGTTCCTGTTGGTTGTGACGGGAGGTCTGACTGTGCAGACGCTGTATAATATCCCGAAGGGGTATGTGCTGATTCCGATTCTTAAGAAAACTGGCTTGAGGGATGAGTGAAAAGATAAAGAACTGAAATGAAAGGCAAAAATGAACGGCCGGAAG
>JAJQFS010000076.1 GCA_021200995.1 Lachnospiraceae bacterium
CCGAGGAAATTTTGCAGAGCTTACGTTCTAAAATGGTTACATCGAAAATGATTCGCTTCTGATTGACCTTGTAAAACAGTGGGAAAGATGTTAGAATAATTTCAATTGACGTTCGAAAAAGGAAAAATGAGCGGCTGCTCTTTTGGGGAGGTACACGGATGGAAAACTTTATAGACAGACTGGCGCAGCGCCTGGTTTCCCAGGAGAGCATACAGGCGAATCTGGACGCGGACGCACTGGAGGAAGAGGCGTTAAAAGAGCAGGCGGCCATGCTGAAAGAGCAGGGCGACGCTTTAAAAGAACAGATCGATATCCTCAACAGACAGCTGGCGGAATATCAGGATATCTCCCAGACCATGCGCCGCATTCAGATCAAAAATGTGGAGCTGACCGAGAAGATCAGCCAGGTCTGCGATTTCTCCTTACAGAAGATGGAGGAAGCGGAGGCGGCCGATCCGTTTGATGAGGAAGAGGATGCGGAGGAACAGGCGCGCAGGGAGCAGATGCAGACCTGGGAGGAGAACCTGGAGGCGCATGTGCACCGTGAGTGCGTGAAGGTATACAAAAATGTCCAGGCAGTGGTGGAGGAACAGTCCGCCCGGACTGTAAGTGAGATCAGCCGTCAGATGACAGAACAGATACAGCAGCTGACAGAGACTGTGGCGCAGCTGAAAGCGGAGAATGCGAGAAAGGCAAAGACCACCCGCGTCTGGGTCATCCTGACCTTTATCATGGCGCTTCTGGGCGTCGCGCTGCAGGTGCTGGAGCAGTTCGGCGTGCTGGATTACTGGCTGAGCTTCCTTGGCATGTAGAACCTTTTGACTTATATTGCGAAGCTGCAGGAGTGTTTCATGGCGAAGCAGAATTTTAAGCCCGGCAATATGCTCTATCCGCTCCCCGTGGTGATGGTGAGCGTCGCGGACAGAGCGGGCCGTCAGAATATCATCACCGTGGCCTGGACAGGTACCGTCTGTTCGGACCCGCCCATGGTGTCCGTCTCTGTACGACCGGAGCGTTATTCTTATCATATGATAGAAGAGACCGGGGAATTTGTCATCAATCTGACTACGGAGGCCCTTGCGCGGGCTGTGGATTTCTGTGGCGTGAGAAGCGGTAGGGATCTTGATAAATTTAAGGCCTGTTCTCTGACTGCGCTTAAGGCGGACTGTGTCGGCGCGCCCCTGATTGCGGAGAGTCCGGTCAATATCGAGTGCGTTGTCACAGAGCGGAAAGACCTGGGTTCCCATACCATGTTCCTGGCCCGTGTCGTGGCTGTACACGCGGAGGATCAGTACATGGATGAGAAGGGCAGATTCTGTCTGGAGAAGGCAAAGCCTATTGTTTACTCCCACGGGCAGTATCTGGCGACCGGCAGGACCCTGGGAACTTTTGGATATAGTGTAAGGAAAAATGGCAACAGATCGTAACACGAAAAGAACGCGGAAAGCGAAAAAAACACCGTCCTTATCCTACGGATACCTCTGCGGCCTGCTGGTATTTTTTGTCAGCATGTTTTTTGGCCCCAGCCTGGATCTGAGCGAGGTAGGGGAGGACAATGTATATCTGGTTTATGTAAATGATACTTATGTAGGCTCGGTGGAGGATGAACAGACCGCCAATGCCTGCTTCCAGACGGCGAAGGAGCAGATCGTTTCCGCTTCGGATGAGATGACCTTTATCTCGGCGGATCTGACGCTGGAAGGAACGTATCAGGTGCTGGGCACCATGACGGATACAGAGGAAATGACACAGGCCATGACAGAAATCCTGTCGGACTGCGTGGTCGAGACCCTGGAGCGGGCATATATGCTGAAAATCAACAGCTATATGGCGGCTCTTTCCAGTGTGTCTGAGGTGGAGGATGTCCTGCAGCAGGTGGTGGATTATTACAATCTGGGCGGAGATTTTGATGTCAGTATTCAGATTGATTCGGACCGCGGATTTATGGTGCTGACTGCTACAATCGGGGAGGTTACCGATGAGGAAGGCGGCACCGTGGACAGAAATGTGGCCGGTCTGACCACCTTAGAGGACGGGCTCTTTGACGAGGAGAGCTACGAGACAGAGCAGACGGCGGACGACTATGAGCTGGGTGTGCTGGGAATGTATTTCATGGACCGGATTGAGATCGCGGAGTGCTATCTTTCACCGGACAGCATCAGCACCGTGGATGAGGTCGTGGCCTACCTGCTCAACGACGAACTGGAAAATGAGATCTATACAGTGCAGAGCGGCGATACCTTAAGCGGCATTGCGCTTTCAACCGGCGTTCCCATGGAGGATCTGATCGCGATGAATGATTCGCTGGAAAGCGAGAGTTTGATTATACGGATCGATCAGGAACTGATTATCACGGTTCCGACATCTTCCCTGACGGTGGCCTATGTGGCGACAGAGTTTATTGCGGAGGAGTATGAGGCGGAGACCGAATATATATATAATGACAACTGGTACACGACGGAGAGCGAGACGCTGCAGGATCCTTCCGCCGGCTATCGTGAGATTGTGGCCAATGTCACGTATCTGAACGGGGAAGCCTCAGAGGAGGAAATCCTGTATGAGAATGTGCTGATGGAGGCCGTTCCCAAGATTGTGGAGAAGGGCACGAAAACGCCGCCTGCCTATATCAAACCCGTTTATGGCGGTACGCTGTCCTCCGGCTTTGGTTCAAGATGGGGCACGGTGCACAAGGGCGTGGACTGGGCGGTTCCGGTCGGCACCACGGTGTACGCTTCCTCCGGCGGTACCGTGACGAGAGCGGGCTGGAGCAGCAGCTACGGATATTGTATTTATATTCAGCATCCGGACGGCAAGGAGACGCGCTACGCGCACTGCAGCAAGCTTTATGTGTCTGTGGGAGACACGGTGGTACAGGGACAGGCGATTGCCCTGAGCGGCAATACGGGCAGGAGTACCGGACCGCACCTGCACTTTGAGATCCGCGTGAACGGAGTGGCGGTGAACCCGCTGCTGTACGTTTCGTCGTAAACTAATTTCTATGTTCCAAATGTTCATAAATTAAGAGGCAAAGGATATTTGTTTCAGCCCCTGTTATGGTTACAGATATGGGAGAACATCGCTTGAAAACAACAAGTGAAGAGACGGTTGATTAAACAGGCGATTTTATCCATAAATTAGGAAGCGGAGGATATAGGTAATGGCCAGAGTAACAGTGAATCAGAATCAGGACGGATTTGAGTTAAATGGGAAACCATTTTTTTACCTTGGGGACACAGTGTGGAGCGCGTTTACCAATATTACACTGGAGGAGTGGGCCTACTATTTAAAATACAGAAAGGCACAGGGATTTAATGTGTTGCAAATCAATACGATGCCGCAATGGGACCGTTGCCTTGGGGATACAGGACTCTATCCATTCCCGATGAAAGCAGAACAGGTTTATGACTATACAGAGTTCAACCAGGATTATTATGAAAACGCAAAGAAAATGTGTCAGATGGCAGTGGAGCAGGGATTTCAACTTGCACTGGTTGTCTTGTGGGTGAACTATGTTCCGGGCACATGGGGAAGCAAGGTGACGGATGCGAATGTAATGCCTTTTGAGTTTATTTCCCGTTATACGAATAAAATTATTGACGAATTTGAACAGTTTGCCCCTATCTATATTGTCAGCGGGGATACGGGGTTTGATACAGAGGAATCCATTGCTTATTATAGAGAAGCCTTAAAGGTATTAAACGAAAGAACGCCAGAAGCTTTAAAGGCGTTCCATATTAAGAGGGGATATGATGTGATTCCGGAAGAGTTTTTGGACGGCATTGATTTTTATATGTTCCAGTCAGGACATAATAAAACGGAGCAGGATAAAGCCTATGTAATTCCGGAATCCTTTGCTGCAAAATATCCGAAAAAACCGATAATCAATTCAGAACCGTGTTATGAACAGATGGGATACAGCCGTCAGCTTTACGGAAGATTTCATGAGCAGGATATTCGCGCGGCCGCGTGGACGAGTATTTTATCAGGTGCCAGTGCGGGCATAACATATGGTGCCCATGGAATCTGGAACTGGCAAAAAGATAATCAACCGGAAAATCCGATTCTGGGAGAAGGATTTGATGAGGCATGTTCGTGGAGAGACGCGATCCATTTTCCTGGCGCATGGGATTATGGATTTATACCCGAATTTTTGCAGGATAAAAATATAACCGATATCTGTCCGGCGATGGAACTGCTTGGAAACAACACAAAAGAGATCCGTGTTGCAAAGATAAACGGAAACCGATATCTGCTTTATCTGCCGCACAGTACTAATGTTACATTAAAAAAGACCTTTGAAAATCCGACAGCCCGTGCAATTGATCTGAGCGCACGCAGATCTTCCTGTGTGGAGTGCTGTGAAAAGAACGGTGCGACGGTCATAAAAATGCACCCATTTGAACACGATGCTTTACTGATTCTTACAGAGTTTTGTGCAAATTCAACATATTGTTTATTAAAATAAAATAAAATTTGTGTAATTTAACCTATTGTTAACAGGGCGTTCATAATTTGTTCATAAATAAACGGTATAGTATGTGGCATAGAAATGAGAACCGCGCAGGCGGATGGTAATCGACTTCAGATATATTTTTTTCATAATAAGCCCGGGTGCCTGGCACCCGGGCACTCCTCATGCCCAAACAAAAGAAAGCGAAAGAACCGGAAGAAGCAAACCGCCTCTTCCGGTTCTTTTGTTTCTCCGGCGGCGCGTTGACCGCCGGGTTCACTAAGGGAGTAAGTTGGTGTATTTATTCTACATCCTGCAACGCAGCAAAGCCTTCCTCGCCGGTACGGACTTTCACCACATTATCCAGACTGTACACAAAGATCTTGCCGTCGCCGATATGGCCGGTGTACAGCGCCTTCTTGGCTGTCTCAATCACATGCTCCACAGAAATCTTGGAGACAACCACTTCCACCTTGATCTTGGGAAGGAGGGTCGCGTCGAGCTCGACGCCGCGGTATTTCTCGCCGGCGCCCTTCTGGATGCCGCAGCCCATGACGTTGGTCACGGTCATGCCGGTCACGCCCAGCTCGTTCAAAGCCTTCCTCAGGGCGTCATAACGGCTCATTTTTGCGATGATCACGACCTTATGGATACCGCTGTTTGACACAACAGGTGCTTCCACAACCGGAACAGCCGCGTTCTTTTTGGCTTCAGAAGCTGCCGCGTAGTCACTCTCACCCAGGTCAGTATTCTCGTTGACATCCATCACGCCGCCGGTCACATCCATAATGGAGAAGCCCGCGTAAGCGCTCGGAAGTCCGTGCTCACACACGTCAAGTCCGGTAATTTCCTCTTCCTCGGAAACACGCAGGCCGACAAGCGCCTTGATCACCATAAACGCGATGGTAATGGTCACAACCGTCCAGGCCGCTACCGTCACAAAACCGGTCAGCTGAATACCCAGAAGTTTGAAGCCGCCGCCATAGAACAGACCGACAAGCTCATTGCCGTTGGCGTCCGCAATGCTGTAGCCGGGAGCGGTGTTGGTGGCGAACAGGCCAACCGCGATGGTGCCCCAGATGCCATTCAAGCAGTGAACCGCAACCGCGCCCACAGGGTCGTCAATTCTTAAGACATTATCCAGAAGCCATACGCCGAATACTACCAACAGTCCGGCCACGGCGCCGATGCAGATCGCGCCGAAGCAATCCGTCACATCGCAGGGAGCGGTGATGGCTACCAGGCCTGCCAGGGAAGCGTTTAAGCACATGGAGACATCGGGCTTGCCATATTTTAACCAGGTAAAGATCATGCAGACAACAGTCGCAACCGCCGGAGCTACGGTGGTGGTCAGGAACACACTGCCCAGCTGCTCCACGGAGGTGCAGGCCGCGCCGTTAAATCCATACCAGCCAAGCCAGAGGATAAACACGCCCAGGCAGCCGATCGGAAGGTTATGTCCGGGGAAGGCATTGACCTTGGTAATCTTGCCGTCCTTATCCTTCACGAACTTGCCGATACGGGGGCCAAGGATTTTCGCGCCCACCAAAGCGGAGATACCGCCGACCATGTGGATGGCGCAGGAACCCGCGAAATCATGGAACCCAATCTGGGAAAGCCAGCCGCCGCCCCAGATCCAGTGCGCCTCGATGGGGTAAATCAGCGCGGAAATGATTGCGGAGTAAATGCAGTAGGATAAAAATTTGGTTCTCTCAGCCATGGCGCCGGAAACGATGGTCGCCGTAGTCGCGCAAAAGACCAGGTTGAACACAAAGTTGGACCAGTCGAAGTTTTCATAGGATGTAAAGATATCAAAGCCCGGCTTTCCGATAAAGCCCACCAGATCTTCACCCAGCAACAGGCCAAAGCCGATCAGGATGAACATCACAGTGCCGATACAGAAGTCCATCAGGTTCTTCATCAGAATGTTGCCGGTGTTTTTGGCCCTCGTAAAGCCGGCCTCCACCATGGCGAAGCCCGCCTGCATCCAGAACACCAGCGCCGCGCCGATCAGAAACCAAACGGCAAAGACCTGACCACTTACATATTCCATAATCTCAGTTGTCATAATAAGTCCTCCTCAACAAAGGAAGGTGCGAAGAGACAAATCCTCAATTATGCCTCTTCGCACCTTCCTGTTTTGAGCGGGCAGCCATACGAGCTGTTCCACTCTGATATATTTTTTCATAATCCGCGGAAAAAAACAAAAGCACCGTGGATAACCCAACAGCGCCATTGCTTTATGAAAAATAATATATCACCCACTTTTTTTGCTGTCAACGCGAAAAATTTATGGTTTTTTTATAATTTTCAAAAAATTTATATGCGATTTGCACAATTCTGTTC
Organism: Lachnospiraceae bacterium; assembly: GCA_021200995.1. Taxonomy (GTDB): domain Bacteria; phylum Bacillota; class Clostridia; order Lachnospirales; family Lachnospiraceae; genus RGIG6307. The sequence goes on from JAJQFS010000076.1 coordinate 6,797, forward strand.
CTGTTCACGGCCATCGGAAAATCCAATCAAGTTCGTCGCATTTGCTCACCGGCAACACAGTTTTTCCCTCAATGATGCAAGAAAAGAATTGCAATTCTGCGTTTTTTGTTTAAAATAGAGATGAAATGAAAACGCAGCAGCACACTACAAAAAAAAGAAGGAGTATAATAAGATGAATAATACTGCAAAAACATCCTATTCCTCAGACATCCATACCGACATGAACAAAGAATTTGTCCGGCAGAATTTTCCGCTGATCCGCAGGGAAAACAATCCTGTATACGGCGTGGAACAAACAGATGAGATTGCCATTGAACCGGTCAATTTCGATATGCTGAATTATCTGCTTATGCGGCAGGGAACCTACCTGATCCTCTTCGGCGGCGTCTGGAGCAAAGAGACGCAGAATGTCATCGCTCAGGTAAATTTTCTCGCGCGAAAGCACGGCGTAGAACGGGTCTATCTGTATGATTTTTCCGCGGACGGCACTGCCGAAGCCAATATCAAGCAGGATATCACGGCGCACGAATATTATATCGGCCCAAACAAAAAAGAGGTCAATCCCTTCGCCATTTATAATTACCTTTACGGCGAAATGGTCACCCGCCACCTGACAAATTTAAACAGCTGGGTGGCGAAAAAGACAGGCAGCGGCAGCGATATCACCTATCTCAACCTGTACCGCGACCCCGTCACCGTTCCCAATCTGACAGAGCCGTTTCTTTTCCTCTATAATAAAGACAACACGGTGGACAATACCGACAGCGGCGTAAAGGCCTCCGTCTTCCCGATTGTATGGGCCGCTGAACTGGGAAATGAGACAGGAAACGTTGAAGAAGAACTGGGAGAAAAGATATTCTGTCATATAGGAGAAGGCGGCTGCGCCATCACGCCCTATTCTTCCGCAGATTATATCCGTGAAGCATATGTGAAAAACGGCCGCGGACACGCGTTCAAAACCGAGGACGCGTTCACGCCGGATGAGCCAATCCATCTGCAGCCCATTTCCTTCCAGGTATACTACTGGCTCCTGCAGCAGGAAGGTACTTTCCTCTTTCTGCTGGCCGGTCCCTGGTGCGCGAATTCCCAGGCTGCTGTCGCGACCGTCAACGATTATGCCGTGGCCAACCAGGTCCGCGTCTATGTGATGGACAGCCGCCTTGACAGCAAGCACGCCATTGATTTCTGGCAGTATCCCCGCAAAAACGAGCTGACCATGACCTGCCCGCCCATGCTCCCGTATTTTGTGGAAATCTGGGAGAAGTACCTGCCCGGAGTCAGCGTCGTGGTCGCCACCAGCCGCAGAGGCCGTGTCATTCAGCCGACCATTACATATACGGATGAAGAGGGAACCGGGCATACAGTTCTGCGCGTGGGCATTCCATACTGCTTTGCCTACAATAAAGATCACTGCGACAGCAACGGCCCCGCCCCTGTGCTCGCGAGCTTCCAGAATGAAGCGATCGAACTGATCAACACCAGCTCGAAATTTGTCTACCACGAGCCAGCCTACCGTGAGCTGAAAGCCACTACTTATAAAGTATTTTACGCTTATCAGGCTGACCTGGGGCAGAAGGTAACAGATATTACCATTGACCGCACCGCTCCCATTGTGGAGGGAGAACCGGTGCCGCATGTCGAGACAGTCGCTTATTATAAGGCGCACGACTGGTACCAGGAGCCAAAGGATCCTGACGCGGTGGAGCTTTGCGGGATCTGATTCCGGTCATAAAATAAATTGTACAGGATTCGGTTTCCTGTCATAAAATGAGCCGTCCGTTTCCAAATCCGGAAAGCGGGCGGCTTATTTTCTTGTCTCAGGCAGGCTGTGTCCCGTCTTCGTTTTCTTTCTGATTTAAATCCTGGATCGCGACGTTAATGGTCTCCATCCTGCTGTCTAAGTCCGCGACCATTTTGGAGCAGGCCAGGAGTTCCTCGCGGAATTCCTCCGGGACAGTGCCTTCAAACTTATATTTGATCTTGTGCTCCAGGGAGGCCCAGAAGTCCATGGCCACGGTCCTGATCTGGATCTCGACCTTGGTGCGCACGGTTTTCTCAGTCAGGTAGACCGGGATGGTGATGATCATGTGGTAGCTGCGGTAGCCGCTCTGTTTCGGGTAGCGGATGTAGTCTTTGACGGAGATCACGTGGATGTCCTTCTGCTGGGCGATGATGTTGGCCAGCTCGTAGATATCGGAGGTAAAAGAGCAGATGAGACGGATGCCCGCGATGTCATTGACCTGATCCACCATGTTGGAGATGGTGGGCTCGCTGCCGTAGCGGTTGAGCTTGCGGACGATGCTTTCGGGGGTCTTGATGCGGGATTTGATGTGCTCTATGGGGTTGTACTGGTGAACATGCTGGAATTCGTCATTGAGGATCTCCATTTTGGTCTCGACCTGTTTTAAGGCGGAGCGGTAGATGAGAATGACTTCCTGCCAGCTCTCTATGTCGTAGTTTTTGATCGAATTTTCTTCCATTCCTGTTTCACTCATGTTATAATTTTTTCACTCTTGATAGCTGCTTAGGTTCGTGTAAACAGGAAATCGCTTTGCTCATACGTGCTGGGCACTCCGATGAGCCCATGGGCGTGGCAATCGTGTTCAGGTGTGGCTTCCACGATTGCCAATGGTCTCATCTCCGTAGCACGAAAAATCGCTCAGCGATTTTCTGTTTACACTCTGTACTGCAGTATATAACATAAACTGCAAATTCATTTGAATGTTATTATTACGCTCCGTTTCACAGTCATTTTTCCGGCGAAAACGGATGTTGAGAGGGCAATATGTTCAGAATCTGGTTTAAAATAGTCAAAGACAATCACCTGGTAAAAGACACCGTCATCGAGGATGGTTCTGATGAGACGCGCACGCACAAGGTTTTTCACGCGCTGGAGGCGGCCTGTTATGAGTTTGACTTAGGTCAGCCGGTATGGCTGGATAAGACGGTCAGGGACTTTCAACGGCACGCGAAAGCGCGGTTTTATCAGGATAATTTCATAGAGGCGATTCACTTCGACTACATGGAAATACAGGTAATTGAAGAATAAGCTTACATTGCGCTTCTGTGCCATTATCCCATGGCTCCTTCATGAACTTATCGCATCACAGCTGATGTCAGCGAGGCAATTGTCTTCAGTCCTCATACCCGTTCGGATTCATACTCTGCCATCTCCAGGAGTCCTCGCACATCTCACGAATGCCATACTGTGCCTCCCAGCCCAGCTCTTCCTTCGCCTTCGTGGCGTCGGCGTAGCAGACCGCGATATCGCCGGCTCTGCGGGGCTTGATGGAATAGGGAATCTTCACGCCGGTGGCTTCCTCGAAATTTTTCACCACATCCAGCACACTGTATCCCACGCCGGTGCCCAGATTGTAAATCTTTAAGCCGGCCTTTTCCTCGATCTTTTTCAGCGCTTTCACATGGCCGATCGCCAGATCCACCACATGGATATAGTCGCGCACGCCGGTGCCGTCCGGGGTATCGTAGTCGTTGCCGAACACACCCAGCTCGGCGCGTTTGCCCACCGCCACCTGGGTGATGTAGGGCATCAGGTTGTTGGGGATGCCGTTGG
>JAJQFS010000031.1 GCA_021200995.1 Lachnospiraceae bacterium
CGTCACAGACCGCGTCCGCACCCACTACCTTGCCCATCAGATATTTATCCAATAAAATGGGATGGTCCTGGGCATAACGGTTGATCACGGCCATGAACTCCTCGATCTCCTGGTCGCAGGTCGCGATCTGCATGCCCTGGCCGCCCAGGACATAGGAGGGTCTGACCAGCACCGGATAGCCCAGGCGGTTCGCCACCTCTTTGGCCTCCCCGGCGGTAAAGACCGTGCCGCCGGCCGCTCTCGGGATCTGCGTCTGTTCCAGAATCTCGTCAAAGAGCTCCCTGTCCTCGGCCGCGTCCACATCCTCGGCCTTCGTGCCCAGGATCGGCACGCCCATCTTCATCAGGGACTCAGTCAGCTTGATAGCGGTCTGTCCGCCGAACTGCACCACCGCGCCGTCCGGTTTCTCCACACGGACCACGTTTTCCACATCCTCCGGCGTCAGCGGCTCGAAATACAGCTTGTCCGCGATGTCAAAGTCAGTAGAAACGGTCTCGGGGTTATTATTGATAATAATGGTCTCATAGCCGGCTCTGGCGAAAGACCAGGTGGTATGCACGGAGCAATAATCGAACTCCACACCCTGGCCGATACGGATGGGGCCGGAGCCTAAGACCAGGACCTTTTTGCGCTCGCGCGTCTCCTCCACCTCAGTCTCGGAGCCGAAAACAGAATAATAATAGGGCGTCTCGGCGGCGAACTCCGCCGCGCAGGTATCCACCATCTTGAAAGCCGCCACAATGCCGTTGGCATAACGCATGTTTTTAATCTCTGACTCTGTCTTTCCGGTCAGGCGCGCAATGACGTTGTCCGGGAACTCGATGCGCTTGGCTTCTTTTAGGAGGTCCACAGTCAGCTCCTCTGACTGCAGGCGCTGTTCCATCTCCACTAAAATGGCAATCTTGTCAATAAACCAGATATCATACTGGGTAATCTCGTGAATGGTCTCCTCGCTGACGCCCTGGCGGATTGCCTCCGCGATAACCCAGATACGCTGATCATCCACAATCTTTAAGCGCTCCAGCAGCTCCTCTCCCTTCAGATTCGAGAAATCATAGCTTAAAAGACAGTCCACATGCTGCTCTAAGGAGCGGATGGCCTTCATCAGGGCCCCTTCAAAATTATCACAGATGCTCATGACCTCGCCGGTCGCCTTCATCTGGGTGGTCAGCGTGCGCTTGGCCGTGATAAATTTATCGAAGGGCAGGCGCGGCATTTTGACCACGCAGTAATCGAGCGCTGGCTCAAAGCTGGCATAGGTTTTGCCGGTAATTGCATTTTTGATTTCATCCAGGGTGTATCCTAAGGCAATTTTTGCAGCCACTTTTGCAATCGGGTAGCCGGTGGCCTTGCTGGCGAGGGCAGAAGAACGGCTCACACGGGGATTGACCTCGATGACACAATATTCAAAACTGGTCGGATGCAGGGCAAACTGCACATTACAGCCGCCTGTGATTTTCAACTCATTAATGATCTTTAACGCGGAGGTACGCAGCATCTGGTACTCTTTATCCGACAGCGTCTGGGAAGGCGCCACCACGATGGAGTCACCGGTATGCACACCGACCGGATCGATATTCTCCATGTTGCAGACGGTGATGCAGTTGCCGGCGCTGTCGCGCATAACCTCGTACTCGATTTCCTTCCAGCCGGCGATGCAGCGCTCCACCAGCACCTGTCCCACACGGGACAGACGCAGGCCGTTTTCGAGGATTTCCTCCAGCTCAACCTGATTGTGCGCGATGCCGCCGCCGGAGCCGCCCAGCGTATAGGCAGGACGCAGCACCACCGGATAACCGATGAGGTTGGTGAATTCGATTCCCTCCTCAATGCTCTCCACCACTTTGGAAGCGGCGCAGGGCTCGCCGATGCGCTCCATCAGATCTTTAAATTCCTGGCGGCCCTCAGCGTTGTGGATGGTCTCCGCGGTGGTGCCGAGCAGGGCGACATTGTGCTCCTTTAAAAAGCCGCTCTCCTCCAGTTCCATGCCGAGATTTAAGCCGGCCTGGCCGCCCATATTGGGCAGGATGGAATCGGGTTCTTCCTTTATAATAATCTGCTCTAACACTCTGGCGGTCAGCGGTTCGATGTAAACCTTGTCCGCGATATCCTTATCGGTCATGATGGTGGCGGGGTTGGAGTTGACTAATATCACCTCCACGCCCTCCTCTTTTAAGGAACGGCAGGCCTGGGTGCCCGCGTAGTCAAACTCCGCCGCCTGGCCGATCACAATGGGGCCGGAGCCGATGACCAGAACTCTCTTTACATTGGGATTTTTGGGCATATCAACGCACCTCCATCATCTGAATAAACTTATCGAACAGGCTGCCGGAATCCTGCGGACCGGGGCAGGCCTCGGGGTGGAACTGCACGGTGAAAATATTCTTGCCCGTGTATTTTAAGCCCTCGTTAGTGCCGTCGTTGACGTTAATGAAGGCAGGAACGGCCACTTTGGGGTTGAGTTTGTCAGTATCCACCACATAGCCGTGGTTCTGGGAGGATATGTAGACTCTGCCGGTCTCCAACTCCTTCACCGGGTGGTTGCCGCCGCGGTGTCCGTATTTTAACTTATGAGTGTCCGCGCCCGTGGCGAGCGCCATCAGCTGATGCCCCAGGCAGATGGCGAAAATAGGGATATCAGATTTATATAATTTGTAGATTTCATCAATGATGCCGCCGCAGTCCTTGGGGTCTCCGGGGCCGTTGGAAAGCATGATGCCGTCCGGTTTATCCTCCAGGATTTCCAGCGCAGGTGTCCGCGCTGGGTAGACAGTCACATCACAGCCGCGGGCCGCCAGGGAAGCAGCGATATTTTTCTTAGCTCCCAGGTCGAGCAGGGCTACCTTTTTGCCTTTTCCGTCCAGGGTGCGGACAAGAGAGGGCTTTTTCTCACGGATGCCGGCTTTGTAAGCTTCCTCGTCAAAATCCGCGCTGCCGCTTATGGGCCCGTTGTCCGAAAGCTTCAGAACGCCCGGCACGTAGTAGGGCGCGCTGCAGGTTACTTTGTCCACCACATTTCCTGTCCTGTAGGCGTGAAGCTTCGGCAGGATTTTCTCCAGATCATACGCCTCGTTTGTGGTGATCATGCCGTTCATGGTACCCTTCTCGCGCAGAATGCGGGTCAGCGCCCTGGTATCAATGCCGCAGATGCCGGGGATTCCATATTTTTCCATAAAGTCCTGCAAAGACATATCACAGTGGAAATTACTCGGCACTCTGGACACCTCCCTGACGATAAAGCCGTCCGGCCAGGGGCGCGAGGACTCCATGTCGTCTAAGCAGACACCGTAATTGCCAATCAAAGGATAGGTCATGCAGACCGCCTGCCCCGCGTAGGAGGGGTCGGTCAGAACCTCCAGATACCCTGCCATGGAGGTGTTGAATACGATCTCGCTGATGATTTCTTTGTCAGCACCGAAGTGTCTGCCTGTGAATACGGTGCCGTCTTCCAATATCAAAAATGATTTCATGTGCTCACCTTTCTCCTATACTCAAACCGATTTATTATACCATGCCTTAAAAAAAGGACAATGGATTTTCGGCTCCATCGTCCTTTTCATTTTATCGGAAATAATTTACACCGGATTCAAACAGCTTCAAATCCTGTTCGCCGTAAATATTGACCGCGACGTGATCGCCCTTTCTTTCGGCATGCGCCATTTTGCCGAAGACTCTGCCGTCCGGGGAAGTGATACCCTCAATGGAAGCATAGGAACCGTTGATATTCCACTCTTCATCCATAGATACATTGCCATCCGGATCACAATACCGGGTCGCCACCTGCCCATTTGCGAACAGTTTCTCAAGCCAGTCTTTGTTCGCCACAAAGCGGCCCTCGCCGTGAGACGCCGGATTGCAGTAGACGCCGCCCAGCTTCGCACCCGCAAGCCACGGAGACTTGTCGGACACCACTCTGGTATACACCATTTTGGAGATATGGCGGTTGATGGTATTGTAAGTCAGCGTGGGAGCGTTATAATCCTGTCCCACGATCTCGCCTCCCGGCACCAGTCCCAGCTTGATCAGCGCCTGGAAACCGTTGCAGATGCCGAGCGCCAGGCCGTCCCGCTCATGTAAGAGCTTCATAACCGCCTCTTTGATCTTCTCATTCTGGAACGCGGTGGCAAAAAACTTGGCGCTGCCGTCCGGCTCATCACCCGCGGAAAATCCACCTGGGAACATGATGATCTGTGCCTGCTCAATCGCGTTTGCAAAGACATCCACACTCTCACGGATATCGGCCGCGGAACGGTTTTTAAAGACCTTCGTCACCGTCTTTGCGCCGGCCTGCTCAAAGGCCTTCGCGCTGTCATACTCGCAGTTGGTGCCCGGAAATACCGGGATAAACACTGTCGGCTGTCCGATTTTATGGCTGCACACATAAATGTGGTCGGCCTGATACAGCGGAGATTCCACTTTGTCCGTACTCTTCACGGCTTTGGTGGGGAAGACCTTCTCCAACGGTTTCTTCCAGGCAGCCAGAGCTTCGTCAAGTGAAATCGAAACCTCTCCGGCCTGAAATGCTGACGTGTCTGTCACTTCTGCCACGATTTCCGCGTCTACATCCTGTTCCAGAAGCTCTTCTGCCGCCTCCGCACAGCACTCCACAACCAGATCGCCGAGCGCGTTCTCAAACAGTTCCTCTGGCGCAACGCCGTCCGCAATCCTGACGCCAAGGCTGTTGCCAAAGGCCATTTTGGAAAGCGCGGCCGCCAGACCGCTTGAATCCAGCGCATAGGCGGAAACGATATCCCCGTCCTCCATCGCGTTTAAAATCACATCATAGGTACGCATGGCATCGGAGTACACCGGCAGATCGTACTCGTCCTTCTCAATACGGAAGCGTACCAGCACATTGCCGGCCTTTTTTAATTCAGGAGAAATAATATTGCCGGCCTTCGCCGTGTCCACCGCGAAGGAGACCAGCGTGGGCGGCACATCAATATCGCCGAAGGAGCCGGACATGGAATCCTTGCCGCCGATAGAAGGCAGGCCAAAGCCCAGCTGCGCGTCGAACGCGCCGAGCAGCGCCAGGAAAGGCTGGCTCCAGCGCTCGGGCTGTTCGTTCATCCTGCGGAAATATTCCTGAAAGGTAAAACGCACCGTGCGGTAATCGCCGCCATTTGCCACAATCCTGCTTAAAGACTCCAATACAGCGTACACCGCGCCGTGATAGGGGCTCCAGCTGGAGACATACGGATCAAAGCCATAGCTCATCATGGTGACAAGGTCGGTTTTGCCCTCCATCACAGGGAGCTTTGCCACCATGGCCTGGGTTTCAGTCAGCTGATTGACGCCGCCGTATGGCATATAAACGCTGCCCGCGCCGATGGAGGCATCGAACATCTCCACCAGGCCCTTCTGGGAACATACATTCAAATCGGACAGGGTGTCCAGCCAGGCGGCCTTCACATCCCCGTTCTCCAAATCCTTTTCCACCTTCGGGACGGCATACTGGTGCAGAACATTCGCCTTTTCATCCGGCATCTGCGCCGTCACGGCCGTCTCCTGGTGCGCGCCGTTGGTATCAAGGAAGGCCCTGGAAAGGTCAACGATCTTCTCCCCGCGCCAGCTTAACACCAGCCTGGGTTCTTTTGTCACCACAGCCACCTCGACCGCTTCCAGATTTTCCTCGTCCGCGTACTGCATAAACTCCGCCACATCAGACGGATCCACCACGACGGCCATGCGTTCCTGCGATTCGGAAATCGCCAGCTCCGTACCGTCCAAGCCGGCGTATTTTTTCGGTACCTTGTCAAGATCTACCTGTAAGCCGTCTGCCAGCTCGCCGATGGCCACGGACACGCCGCCCGCGCCGAAATCATTACACTTTTTGATCAGTCTGCTGACCTCGGGTCTGCGGAACATTCTCTGGAGCTTGCGCTCCGTGGGCGCGTTGCCCTTCTGCACCTCGGCGCCGCAGACTTCAAGAGAAGAAACCGTGTGCGCCTTGGAGGAACCGGTTGCGCCGCCGATGCCGTCTCTACCGGTACGGCCGCCCAGTAAAATGATCACATCCCCCGGGTCGGAGGTCAGGCGCTTCACATTCTCGCGCTTCGCCGCGCCCATGACCGCGCCGATTTCCATGCGCTTCGCCACATAATTGGGATGATAAATTTCCTTTACATAGCCGGTCGCCAGACCAATCTGGTTGCCATAGGAGGAATAACCGCCGGCCGCGCCGCGGACTAATTTCCTCTGGGAAAGCTTGCCCTTCAAAGTCTCGGATACGGGCACGGTCGGATCCGCCGCGCCGGTCACGCGCATGGCCTGATACACATAGCCTCTGCCGCTTAAGGGATCGCGGATCGCGCCGCCTAAACAGGTCGCCGCGCCGCCGAATGGCTCAATTTCGGTGGGGTGGTTGTGCGTCTCGTTTTTAAAGAAAATGAGCCACTCCTCCGTCTCGGTGCGCCCGTCATACTCCATCTCCACGGGAACCACCACGGAGCAGGCATTGATCTCATCACTCTCCTCCATGTCGTCCAGCTTGCCGTCTTTTTTCAGTTTTTTCATGCCGATGGTCGCCAGATCCATCAGGCAGATGAATTTATCCGGGCGGTCTTTGTATAACTCCTCGCGGGTATCCAGATAGCTCTCAAACGTCGTCTGAATCGGAGCCGCGTAATAGCCGTCCTCGATGGTAATATCCTTTAATTCGGTAGAAAAGGTGGTGTGCCGGCAGTGGTCAGACCAGTAAGTGTCCAGCACCCGGATCTCCGTCATGGACGGGTCACGCTTTTCCTCCTTCTGAAAATAACGCTGAATATGTAAAAAGTCCTGAAAGGTCATCGCCAGGTTTAACGACGCATAGAGAGTGCGAAGCTCCCCTTCGTCCATGGCGTCAAAGCCGTCCAGTATCCGGACATTCTCCGGCTCCTCATATTTTGTGACAAGGGTGTCAGGTTTCTCCATGCCGGTCTCTCTGGAATCGACCGGGTTGATGCAGTAGTGCCTGATTTTCTGAAGCTCTTCGTCCGTGATGCCGCCGGAAATGACATAGGTGACGGCGGTTTTGATAATCGGCTCCTCATTTTCATTTAAAAAGCGGATACACTGCGCGGCTGAGTCCGCGCGCTGGTCAAACTGACCCGGCAGATACTCCACGCTGAAAACGCGGTCGCTTTCCCTGCGCGGGAAATCCTCCTCATAACAGTCATCCACAGGAGGCTCCGCGAATACCGTGCGGCACGCTTTTGAAAAAGTCTCCTCCGTCAGATTCTCCGCGTCATAGCGAATCAGCACCCTGACTCCGGTGATGGTGGAAATGCCCAGATAGTCGGTAAAATCAGCCTGCAGTTCCTTCGCTTTCACCGCGAAGGGGGCTTTTTTCTCCACGTAGATCCGTTTTACATTACCCATGGTAAGTCCTTTCGTTGTCGTTATTTTATTTTAGGCCGTCTCTTCTTCCAGCGCCAGCCCGAGGTTCGCCCAGATTAACGTGAACTGCTCCTCGATCTGCGCCGCGGACGGCTTCATGGTCAGCATACTGACCTTCAGGCCCTCGATTGTGTACATGATCTGGCGCGCCGCGCCCGCCGGGTCATCGCAGTAGATCTCGCCCTGCTTCGCGCATTGTGTCAGAAGCTGCTCCAGCGCCTTCACTGCCGCGCGGAACTGCTCCCTCACGAAATTGTCCTTGCCCTTCATCTGATGGGCAAACGCGTACTCATAAGTGGCCATGGTCAGGGTCTGATCCATGCCCTTAAGCTCCGCCTTCTGCGCGTCTAAAAAGACCTGCAGAATATCCAACGGCGTAGAATTTTCATTTAATGTCTTGCTGAAAATATCATCGCCGGCATCAGCGTCCTGTTTTAAGACCTCCAGGAAAATCTCCTGGGTACTGGAAAAATACAGGTACAGACCGCCGCGGCTGATCTCACAGGCATCGATGATGTCCTTCATCGTCACACTTCTGTAGCCCTTCTCAATGAAGACCTGTCTGGCTTTCTCTACAATATATTTCTTTTTCTGCTGTGATTTCTCTCCCATCGGCGTTCCTCCACCCGTATACATGATACTTTTTCTTTTGCCTGCGCCCTACCCCAGGGCGTTCGAAAACTGACACGCTGCCCTGCAAGCCCCCGAGGCGCCGAAAACTGACACGCGTCTCATTGCTTTCGCGAACATTATACAGAATCCAGTGTCATATTTCAAGACGGGAAATCCCATGTTTGCCCGCTTTTTTAGCGCTTTTTTATAAAAAATCCCATGAAACACGCCCCGCGGATTATTTCAGGGCCGGTTCTCTTTTGCAGACAGACATGCGGCATAAGACAAACGGGACGCTCACAATCACGGCATACAGATATCGGACGATGATTGTCGGGCCAAGCAATACGGTTCCCCAGTAAAAAAACAATACTCCCAGGGGAAGAAGTTCCCTATATTTTCTCCAATAAAGGGCATGAAGGATGGCAAAAAACATAATCCAGCAATATGTGGCCGGCGCGAAAAACAGGGATATCACCGGAATTGTCTGATGCACATTTTCCGTCGCAATTTTTTCATACAGGGCTTCCAGCGCGGGCCATTTACTTGCCGGCCGTTCGGTATTCATGCCGGGAACAATTTTAAAATCTGTCAGTAAATATCCCTGTCTTTCCCCACTGTAAATATTGGCATGCGTCGTATCAAACGGGTACCACGCGCCAAGCGTCAATGTCCCCCAGATATCCAGATAATCCAACGGATATTTCAGGCCATATTTAATCCACGCTTTTAAAAGTCTGACACTGTCAAACCCTTCTCCCTGGGCGTCCTCCTCCCACCGCGCTTTTACAAAATCGACATTATGCGGACCATAGCTGTCCGACAGATTCTCAGGGAAGATATCCCGCGGAATCGCATCCATCAGCATCTGTCCCGTACCATATGCCGGAATGAGCTCCGGATGGCGAATGGCAGTCCCCACAAGGCATTGCATGGGCACACTGTACGCTTCCATTTCCGACCCGTTGGACGCGCCCGAAATCCGATAAAGGCTGAACTGAAAAAGAGCATACACACAGATTCCGGCGCCGCACAAAAGCAAAAATCTTTTCCTGTATTCTCTCCGCCAGAGAAAAATTCCAAGAATCATGACCGCGGCAAACACATAAATCCCGTTGTTGCGCAGGGAACACATCAGGCAGACAAATACCAGAAAAGAAATCCACTTCTTTTTGCTGTGAAAAAAGAGAGCCGGATTATCTGCCATATCATAAAATTTCAGAACGCAAACCAGAACGCAGCCCGCAAATAATACGTCCTTAGTCATACTGACAGATAAAATGGAATTGACCGGGAAGAAGGCAAAGAAACAGAATAAAATACCTCTCGATACCTTTCCACATCCCCAGGCGCGGACCTTTTCCAGTCCATATGCGAACATTCCGGACAACGCGCACATCTGTGTCAGGGAAAGCAGGACCATCCCCGTTTCATAATCATTCCCGTTGCTTCCAATCTGCACGATCGTCTCTATATATAAGGTATGAAGAAGCGGATGGTGTGTCGTGAGCACCCCTCCCGTAATATCCGGAACCTGCGAGTATACGTCATATGCCCAGATTGTCGGATAGTATGCCAAAAAAGCCGGGATCCAGCAAATGAACAGCGACAGCCAGCATAGCAGAAACCATTTTCTGCGAAATATGGCTGTGCCGTTTTCGTTTCCAGGATTTTCTCTGTATTTTATTTTCGTGAGGAGAAATCCCACAAGGATACCCGCGATGATGCTGTACACAAGGATATGCCAGAGATTGGCTGCCCGCAGCTTAAGTATACTTTCCCCCGCTTCCAGCAAGCTTCCATATTCCAGTAAAAAACCGCATACCAGCCCCGCCGGACAGGAAAACAGTAGAATTCTTTTCGTGTCACATTTCACAGGTAATGTTCCTCCTACGCCGCATTCTTCTTCATTTCAGAACTCATTATAAAATCCAGGGTATCAATTGTCAATTTATTCCGGACACGCACAATGCCAGGCAAAAGGGTCAACCTCTTACCTGGCGCCGTACATATCATAATCAGATATGCAAAAGATATGATACGCCAATTTTTCCCTGTTTTCACGCAGTATGCCATCTCATCACGACATTACTGTAGTTTTCCATATACCTCATCCGTAACAGCCTCCAGCCACTCATTGGAGCTGTTTTCTCCCGGCACCTCCACCGCCAGATGAGAGAACCAGCTGTCCGGCGCGGCTCCGTGCCAGTGCTTCACACCAACCGGAATGTTGATGCAGTCGCCTGGTTTCATTTCCGCCGCATGGGCTGCTTTCGCATCAACTGCCGCCGCGTCCACTATGGCCGGATATCAACTTACCTGTTACCAGTTCCTTTGCAATAATTTCAAGATAC
>JAJQFS010000068.1 GCA_021200995.1 Lachnospiraceae bacterium
CTAAATCCAGAAACTCTCTTGTCGTAATATTATGCGCTCTGCAGTAACTATCAGTGACTAGATACATCAGAAATATGGTATTATTCAATCTTTTTTCAGACATGCCTTCACCTCCAGTAAAACCACTAACATCCGCCGTCATTGCCATTTACCACTACCATACTTTTCAGCCAACACATCAGCCATAAGAAAGCTTTCCCCGCCGCTGGTATCCACGCAGATCAGCTGCTCATACTGTTTCTTTTCCGGTTCAGTCAGCTTCTCATCCTGTAATAAAAACTGAAACCGCATCGCCTCGTTGCCAATCACATAACGCAGAATCTCACAGGCGGACCTGAAATTCTGTCCGTTCACACTCTTTAAGCTGATGGAGATCACCGGAAACTTTCCCATATATGCGTCACAGAGAGCCGTTTCCTTTGCAATTTCCAGCCCGTCAAACAGGGACTTATCGCAGCCAATTTCAAAAAAGGACTTCAACATACTCATATTCAGGGATTTCCCGAAACGGCGAGGCCGGGCAAACAGATTCACTTCGCCCCAGGAATGCAGCAGATCTCTGATCAGAGCGGTCTTATCCACATAATAAAAGCCATGTGTGCGGATATCCTCAAAATTTTCAATTCCGACCGGAAGCTTTTTGAAGCTTTTTCCATTGTCCATTTTCAGCCGCCCCTTCCTTTCCGTCATTCGCAATCATCTACGTTATCTCTCTGCTGCTCAGTTCCACAATTTTAAATTGCTGTTATCCGTACCAGTTGTCCTTATTATACAAAGAAAGGACCCGCCATGCAAGCCTCGGATGCCTGCGCAATCATCTCGACAATACCGCAATATCATTTTCTATTTCAGAGCCTTCCAATAACCAGACTTATTAGAACCTACTCGCTCTATATAGCCTGATTTTTTTAATACTGAAATCCCCTTATCAACTGTTGTTTTGCCAACGCCAAGCTTCTTCATAATATGCGTTTTCGTAATATTGGGATTATTCCTTATTTCCGCAAGAATCCGCACCTGTGTTTTACTTAGTGTTGCTTCTTGTGATCCTTCATTGGTATTTTTATCACCCACTTTATTGCCCGGTTTATCACCCACTTTATTGCTCATTCTATCATCCATGACATTAATCCAGTTAAATGGAATCGTCACTACAATAGAGTTCTCCCGAAATTCATACGCCTCTCTTCCGTATCTCTGCGTAATTCTTGGCACGCCTCTACCTGTCTTCTCGCTTATGTGAAGCTGAAGCAGAATCTCCGATAATTTCCTGTTAACCGGCACCGATTCGCCCGCAAAAAATCCTTCCATTGTCTGTTCCGGAGCCAACGAGCCGCGAGAAAGGATCTCAATTCTGTCAGAATATACCGTTATCATTGGCTCATTACCACTAACCCATTTGTTATGAACGAATGCATTAATCACCGCCTCACGAAAAGCCTCATTTTCAAACAAAGGAACTTCCTTCCTCTCAACCACACGATCTCTCTCGTCTGCCTGAATAATATTCAGGACATCTCCATACCGAAGCACTTCATCCAGCGAATATAGTAAGCACTGATTTCCAAACTCTCGAACAGAATACATATTGTCTGCCTTTGTCCTGCCGGAAAAAATCGCCACCCTTATTTGCATGTGTGAATCATCAGACAGCAACTGTGCTAATATGTTGTACTTTCCATCTTCCGTATAAAGCGATAGATTCTTTTTGAAAGTATCCGGATTCAGCTTCAAGCCTTTTGCGCCATAATATATGAGCAATTTTTCAAAAGTCAGATCCTGATATTCAGAAGGCGTATTCTCTATCGTTGGAAATCCATGCCTTAAAACTTCAAACAAAAAAGATTCCTTCTCAGGGTACTTTCTCAAATTTTCCTTGCTTGAGCCTATCCTGATATAACGTTCTCTCACATAAGAGACGGGCACCGTCTTTGCAGCCGGTATGGTTAAAAGTGTCAACTTTTTATTCTCGATAAATACATCTTCAAAAACAAAATTGATATCCGGGCTAAGTTGCCTGGCTAGATAATGCTTTAGCGGCTCTTTTTTCACATCCTGGTCACAATTAAAGTTTGTCCCTACAATTTCATGCGTTTTGTCATCCACACCCCACACGAAATAAGCATATTTTCTGCCAGCTATGGCCGCGCTGTTTGACAAAGCCGATATATACTCGCCAAGTTCATCCGCCACAAACCAGTTTACCTTAAATTCAAACCATTCTCTTTCGAAATCGTATTCTCGGAGCTCTTTTATAATATCTGTCGCCATATCCATAGTATTGCCGTCCTTCAAGAATTTAACACCCACTTTTATTACCCACCCATTATAACACAGGTGGGTAATAAAAGTGGGGGTTAAATTTGAATTTTTTCTGAGGGCGCTTCTTCAGATCAAACAAATATAACTATGAGCCCTGAGTCACTTCCTTCAAAACCCGACAGTCTGTTTTGCAAAATGCAATTCCATAATGGACAACCCGTTCCGGCAGATGACGACCAAAAACCTTATCATATTTTCTGTCGTCAATCTGATTAAGCGCCTTTCGCGCGTCAGCTTCCAAATCAGAAGCCTCCTTTGAATACTTGACCTCTATGATAAAAGCATATTTCTCGCGTCTACGGTATGCAAGAATATCCAGACGCCCTTTTCCTGCTTCTCTATTGGATACCACATTCCACTCTTTGAAGCTGGCGAGCATTCCAAGAAGCAAGCCACGGTAAAAGCAGGCTCTTGGGCTCTGTCCTGTAGAGCCCTTAGAGATCGCTTTCCCTGTGGGAAAATTCCCTTTTTCTTCTACCTTCCCGCCGTCCAGGTAGCTGATTGACCCCTCCATATAATCGATCAGGCAGTCCTCCATCGCCGTTTCATCCTCAGCCAGAATCGCATTGAAAAACTCCCTGAGTCCGTCCGTGTCATCCAGAACCCTCTCTTTAAACCACTCGTCCACCTGTGTGGCAAACAGCTCTCTGACCTCCCTGTTGGGGATTGCCATCGTATAGCTTCCGTCCTCATTTCTACCGCATGTGGTCAAATATCCAGTAGTAAGCAGAACGCTCCACAGGTTATCAATCGTATCATCCAGTTCTCTGTATGTCAGATCCAGTTTTACCTGTTTACTGACAGTTCCTCCTTCAATCAGTCCAGCGATCTGATCCCGCGTCTGCTTGTCAGCTTGATCAGCAAAACGGCGAATGATATCATTTCCGCTGGCATTGGACCAGAAATTTCTGGGAATACGATCAGAGGTATTAATCAACTGCTCACACCAGTTTAATACATCCCACGGACTGTAGACACTGGTTTTCCCGAAAAGGTAGCCGTCATACCATTCTCTGGTGACATCATAATACTCACTGATATCATAATACTGCAGCATCTGCTGTACTTCCAGATCGGTAAAGCCAAACCATGAGGTAAAAATGCCGGTCTGCTTCTCTGCTCACAACACCTGCAAACTGTTCTAAAGCATCCTGATAGTCAAGACCCCAGCAGTCTTTCAGCGTCAGGGTGATGACGGGATATTGTCCCTGCCACTTATCACACAGAGCAGTCTCACCGGAGATTGCAAGACCGTCAAATAAACTCTTGTCAGTTCCAATCTCAAAGAAATGCTGCAGCATACTCATATTCAGGCTTTTTCCAAAGCGGCGCGGACGGGTGAAGAGATTTACCTCTCCCCAGTTCTCCAGCAGTTCTTTGATCATTCCGGTCTTATCCACATAGTAAAATCCATCCCTGACCAGCTTTTCAAAATTGTCTATTCCGATCGGCGGTCTTTTTTTCATATCCAACCGCTCCTTTCGCCGCAAAGCCTTTGCTGATTGTCTTTATTATAATGATAAAGCAGGCTCCATGCAAGCCTCTTTAAACGCCAAAAAAGGAACCCTCTTTCAAGGATTCCTCCAAGGCGCAGACCGGATTTGAACCGGTGCATACTGGTGTTGCAGACCATTGCCTTACCTCTTGGCTACTGCGCCGCATATAGCGTCTCTGTTACCAGAGACGCAGTTTATGTTAGCATATTTTCAGGGCGTTTGCAAGAACTTTTTTATTTTTCTGCAATGGTCCAAAAAGCTGTTTGACGACGCTGTTTTTTCAAAAAACATCCGCCCGGGCTTTTCCTGAAATAACCGCCGCATATGATCAGCGGATAAAGTTCGTCGAATTGCCGCGCTCTGTCTGGGGCAGGGCGATGCCGGCCTCGGCGCCCTTCTCAAAGCACTTCATCATCCAGGCCAGATTGCGGGCCAGGTTGCGCATGGTCTGTAAGCCTTCGGCGTCAAGCTCTACCTCGCCGGGCTTTGTGCCGTGCGCGAGGTTCCAGTAAGTGGAGCCGGCCACGGGCATCTGGCTGATGCCGAAATATTTGTTCAGGACGTCAAAGGAAGCCGAGGTGCCGCCGCGTCTGGCGACCGCCACAGCAGCGCCCGGTTTAAAGGCAAACGCGCGGCCGCTGCTGTAAAAGACCCTGTCCAGGAAAGAAAGAATCCGTCCGCTCGGATGCGCATAGTAGACCGGCGTCCCGAAAACGAAACCATCCGCTTCCTTTGCCTTCGCGATGAATTCATTTACCTTATCATCTGTAAAAATACAGCCCTGCTCCGTACACTGATGACAGCCGATGCAGTCGCGGACGGGACCCGCGCCGATCTGGAAGATTTCGTATTCGATACCCTCTTTTTCCAGCTGTGTGCCGATCTCTGAGAGTGCGCGGTATGTATTGCCGTTAGCTTTCGGGCTGCCGTTTAACATTAATACTTTCATGGTTATTATCAATCCTTTCCGTCATCCCCTGCCGCGTCCGCCTGCGCGATCACCGGCGCCGCGGAGGCCTCCAGCGCCTCCTTCGCCTGGCGGATTTCATCCGCCTGCTCCTGCGTCAGCTTGGAGGGGTTAGCCTTTGCAATCAGGCGCTGCAGGTGATTCATATCGCTCTTCACCTGTTTTTTCACAGATTTATCCAGCGATTTGTGTACCTTATTATAAGCGTTATTGGCGCGGGCCAAAACCTTCTCGGCCTCACCGATGGAGTCAATGGCAGCCTTCCGCTGGCCATCGCTGGCTTCATACTCCTGCGCCTCATGGATGGCGCGCTGAATATCCGCCTCACTCATATTGGAGTTGGAGGAAACCGTGATCTGCTGCTGTTTGCCGGTGCCCAGATCGCGTGCGGACACCTTGACGATGCCGTTGGCGTCGATGTCGAAGGTCACCTCAATCTGCGGAACGCCCGCCATGGCCTTCTGGATGCCGCTTAAGCGGAAGTTGCCCAGAAGTTTATTGTCCTTGGCGAACTGGCGCTCGCCCTGCAGCACCTTGATATCCACGGCGCTCTGATAATTGGACGCGGTAGTGAAAACCTGGCTGTGGCGGGTGGGAATGGTCGTGTTGCGCTCGATGATTCTCGTGGAAACGCCGCCCACCGTCTCAATTGAAAGTGACAGAGGCGTCACATCCATCAAAATCAGCTCATTCGCGTTGCTGCCGACCACCAGCGCGCCGCCAAGCTTGCCGCCCTGCACGGCCGCGCCCTGGGCCACGCACTCGTCAGGATTTAAGTTTCTTGAAGGCTCCTTGCCGGTCAGCTGACGCACCTTATTCACCACGGCGGGCATCCTGGTAGAGCCGCCGACTAAGAGCACCATACCAAGCTCGGACGCGGTGATGCCCGCGTCGCTTAAGGCCTGCCGCACCGGCTCTTCCGTCCGGCGGATCAGGTCAGCGGTCAGCTCCTCAAATTTTGCCCTGGTAACGGTCATCTCCAGGTGCTTCGCTTCATCCCGCGCCATTGTAATAAACGGCAGGTTGATATTCACTGAGGCCGCGCTGGAAAGCTCGATCTTCGCCTTCTCAGCCTCCTCCCTGACACGCTGCGAGGCGGTCATGTCCTTAGAAAGGTCTATATGTTCCGTCCTTCTGTATTCCGAAATGATATAATCCGCCAGACGCTTGTCAAAGTCGTCGCCGCCAAGATGATTGTCTCCTGCAGTCGCCAGCACCTCAATGACGCTCTCTCCAATCTCAATGATGGACACGTCAAATGTGCCGCCGCCCAGGTCGTACACCAGGATTTTCTGCGGGTCGCCGTGATCCAGGCCGTAAGCTAGGGCCGCGCTGGTCGGCTCATTGATAATCCGCAAAACGTTCAGACCCGCGATTCGCCCTGCGTCCTTGGTCGCCTGGCGCTGCGCGTCATTAAAATAAGCAGGCACTGTGATAACCGCGTCATTGACCGTATCTCCCAGGTAGCTCTCCGCGTCCTTTTTCAGCTTGCGCAGGATCATCGCGGAAATTTCCTGCGGCGTATAGGTCTTGCCGTCAATGCGGGTCGTCCAGGCGCTTCCCATCTCTCTTTTAATGGAAGAAAATGTACGCGTCGCGTTGACCGCCGCCTGGCGCTTGGCCATGTCGCCCACCAGCCGCTCTCCCTTCTTTGAAAAAGCCACCACGGACGGCGTTGTGCGCGCCCCCTCCGCGTTGGGAATCACCACCGGCTTTCCATTCTCCAGAACCGCCACACAGCTGTTGGTCGTCCCTAAATCAATTCCGATTACCCTGCTCATTTCTCTTCTCCTCCGGTATTCTGAATTTCGCGTAATCGCAAGGCCGGCAGGTTCGGATTCTGTCATTTCAGATTCTGTCATTTCTGATTTTACCGCTCCTGTCAGGTTTTTACGCGCCTTGCGCTTTCATCAATACAGACTTTATGCTTTCAAAAAAGCAAAGTCAAGGCGCCGCAAATTAATTTCACAGACTTCACGGTAAATTAAGATTTTTGTCACAGCTTCTTCACAGGATTTTTGCTTGCTCCCTTACGAAATCTGTGCTACAATGCCTGTATTCAGAAGTATCAGGAGGGAAACAAATGGGTGTCGTATTAGGCGGTCTGCTTTTGATCATCATTATCGTCGCGGTTGTGATTTCCGCGGTTGTTTCATCGGTCGTATCCGCGTTCGCGTTTAAAAATGTAGAGGAGGAAGAGTAAACTCTTTCTCCTCTTTTTTTGACATCATCCGCTTCTGCCGCCAGCTCACCATTTTTCAAAATGAACCTGGCTCGCCTCATAATCCGGATGTTCACCGGTCTTTTCTTCCGCGGGATATCCGAACGCAATGACAGAGTGCGGGATTACCGAATCCGGCAGGGAAAAGAGCGCTTTCTGCTTCTCCACACGCTCCATCTGCGGCCAGGTTCCAAGCCACACGGAGCCGATGCCGAGTCCCTCGGCCGCAAGTATCATATTCTGCCCCGCAATCGCGCCGTCGATTACCCAGTATTCCTTCGCGCGCTCAAACGCGCGGTCCAGATCACCAAGAATCAGAATACCCACATCGCAGCGGCGGAGAGGCTGCGCCGGTCTGCCGTTCGCGTCCGCCATTTTCTCCAGCATCTCTTTGTCGCGCACAACCAGAAAGCTCCAGTCACGTGTATTCGCACAGGCCGGTCCGGACATCGCAGCGCGGAGAATTGTGTGGAGATCCTCCTCTGATATGTGCCTGTCCGTAAAACTGCGGATACTTCTTCTGTTTAAAATTCCTTCTACTAATTCCATTGCAGATCCTCCTGTTTTACTGCGGTTCACACCGTTTTTGACAGTATAACAGACAAAAACGCCTTTGTCCAATCATTTTATGCCGTCAAATTTCCTTCAAAAAAGGCGGAACCTGCCTGCGCCCGGACTACCAGTACAGCGAAGCACCATCCAGACAGATATACTCATTATTTTCCGCCTCAAAACCGCTGATAGAAATAAGCCCGACCGCGCCGACCCTGATCCCCTTAATCCCGGCGACCTGGCGGATCTCCTCCTGCATCTGTTTTTGCGTCATCGGTGTCACAAGATATTTAACCTCGTAAATATCAAAAGCATCCTTCCTTTGCAAAACAACATCGAACTCGCCACGGGTTCTGGTGCTGGAATCATCATAATAATACGTGCCAATATTCAACACCCCTTTTAATTTACGGCTCCGAACTTGTAATGAAAAATAAGTACGGCATACATCTTCAAACCGGTGAGAAATAAAGGTCACCAGAGACGGCTCTATATACTCTTCATAAAAGGCTTCCGCCCCTAACATCTGCAATGCGCTCTTATTGCTGTAAACATAGGTATAAAAGAAACGCAACAGGTTGTCAGTAATTTCATACCTGGCCTTTCGATTATCGTTTGGTTTATTAACAGGTGTAATTTTGGATACCAGTTCCATGTTGAGCAGCGTCTTCATCTGCTTACTGAGCAGACCGTTTGAAGGCATATTCAGCTTTTCTTCAATCTCCGTATATCTCTTTTTGCCGTTCGCAATCGCGAGCAGGATACGCTCCATATTACTGCTGACTGAGAGATCGGACAGCAATAAATTATCGGCGTAGTGATAGACGGCGCTGGATGGATTGAGGATCGTACGTATCACATTTTCTTTCAAAGATGCCGAAGGCATCAGCAGTTCATTGATATACGGAGATCCCCCGAAAACCGCATACATCCCAACCTTGTCATAAGGTGACTTATCATGATAGAATGCGGAAACGGTCCTGTAATCCAGTTCTTTCAGGCAAATGACAGCCTGAAATCTTCCATAGAGCGCATTGTTTTCCTCCAGCAGGTCTTTCATCATTCCAACATGTGAGCCGGAAATGAACAGGCGAATGTTAGAAAGGCTGTTGTCAATGATATTCTGAAACAGAGAATCCACTGTCACCGACTCCGTGAACTGCCTCAGATATGGATACTCATCAATGATAATGTTCAGCGTCTGAGGCAATGTATTCAGGTAAGTAAATACATCCATAAGGCTGTTGAACGACATGGCAACGGGCAGCACCTTCATTCGCACAAGCACCGACACAAAGCCCTCGATATTATCCTTCATCGGTGCTTTCAAACATTCATAATATACAGTCTTGTCCGGGTGAGCCTTCAGTGCGTGAGTAAGCAATGTTGTTTTGCCGATCTTGTGCTTACCGTAAATCATCATGCTTCCTCTCGGCTGGCCCAGTATCTCCTGTATCAGAGCAAGTTCATCCTCACGGCCAATAAACATAAGGCACCTCCATTACTGAAAATCAATTCACTGAATACAAATTCAATATATCAGTCAAAACAGCTTTTGTCCAGTAATTTTATCGGACTCACAACATAGATATAGCCAGGGCATTTCGTTTCCGGGTAAACGTGCGTTAAAAATATTAGAAAGTTTATCAAACAGCCAAATTTTCGACTTTAGTAATTTTAATTTTACGCATTAACTAATCGTTGCCGGAATATTGGTATTTGGCATACTTCCCTTTATTAACCAGTTTCAACTGACCCTTTTCTGTTAATGACTTAAGCAAGCGATATGCTTTGTTACCATCTACATGAAGTAATTGAACTACATCAACACGTGAAATGAACTCATTTGTTTTTGCCAGATTTAAAATCAATTCAAAATATCTGGTCTCGTCGATGTCTACTTGTCGAACATAACCTATTTTCCTGGACCTTGTGCTATAGACTTTAGGAGACAATATATAGGTTCTATTGCGATTACTGCCATAAACATCTACGATTCCATATTCAATAGATGTATCCAATATCGTTTTTGTCTCAATCTCTGATAAATTAACAGCCTCAGCAAGTTGTGTAACATTTGAACGAGGGATGTCTTTTAAACTGTTTAAAACCAATAAAGTATTTAAAGACAAAGGGTGCCCCAAACGATTCTGCTCATCCGAGACCAACTTTGAAAGCTGAGGATCAGGTTTGCTTCGCGGAATAAAGAGCGAAACCGTAACCGATGTTGAATATCCATAGTCGGGGAGTGGATTCCCATATACCAGAGAGCCCTCATAAATTCGGTCTATTCCTCTCCCAGTCCTTTCTGCCAGTCCTACACGTTTTAAAGCATCTGCAAGCTGAGGATTTCTTCCATGGGGTTCGGCTGTCAGAAGATTTTTAATGGTCACTCCTTCGATAAAGCCGCCTGGATTGGCAAGCGTAAGCCCTTCGTCGCTTATTGAAACACGAACTCGTCCCATCTTTGAATAATCTCTGTGACTGAAAGCATTAACCAGCGCTTCTCTAAATGCCCTTTTGTTGAAATCAGGTACAGAAATCCGGAATAAACCCATTTCCAACTCTTGTTCCGGATTCCATGCAGTCATGTAAGTGTTTATCTTTTCAATCGTAGACAGCAGAGGCAGACAAAGATCCTCATTTACTTTAACATTTGTACCTGACAAGACCTGGAATGAGGCTGAATGAGTTGGAATATATGTTTTGATTGCTGAAACTCTGCCTACCATAAGGATTCCCGTAATTGTGGGAATTAATTGTCCATTCAATTCACGAACTAATCCCAATGCCTTAAACAGGTCTTCATTTGAAAGTTCTAAGAGAGTTTTATCACCGTTGTAAGAAAGAATTACTTTCCGTAAATGCTCAACCTCTAACGGATCAAAATCTTCGATGGATGATTCTAACGGCGGCATGGAGGAATAATCCAACATACGCAGGTCGGATAATCTTGTCGCAAATTCATTCGGATACATAGGAACATTTTCAGGTGTCCCATCTGCTTTAATTCTGCGATGTTGAATTTTTCCAGATATCGTGGCAACAATACCACTGCATGATTTCGGCACAGAAATTTTTAATACAGGGCAGATATCTTCTATAATTTCAGCACGAACTGCTACAGGGGGAACGGTATTATTTGCAACAAACGCTGCAACCGTTGTAGGATCCTTATGCTTATTATGAACACCAGTTACTTCACCAGAGTCTTCTATTCCCAGATACAGATCTCCGCCATCAGTATTCGCAAATGCAACAACGGAATCAAATATATCTGCATCCGATAGCCCCTTTTTATCACTCTTGAATTCAATGGTTAAAGATTCCCTTTTTGGCAGCATAAATATCACCTCCATCGTGATTTTAACACGCACGTGCGTTAAAATCAATAGTTTAACGCACGGATTATGTTTCGTGCATTAAAACCATGTGATAAAATTTTAGGGTTCGTCGTTCTTCAAACAGTTCTGCGTTATGCCGCCTGTCATCATCGATGATATGCGAATACTGGTCTGTGACCATTTTCGCCTGTGCATGACCGGTGTCACCCTGCACCGCTTCTCCCGGAATACCTGCATGGCCGCCAAAGTGATCTCATTGGTGATGTTATCATGACGTGATCGAATGCGTGACCTGTTAAAAATTTACCCTGTAAAAATCATCTATTCGTATTGGTTCTTCACAAAATGAGAGGAACGAATTATAATACAACTACAATCAGGAAAAACGCATTTTTGAAAAATATCTCCACAATATCTTTCTCGACAGGAAGAAGAGAAGTTGTATAAATAAGAAGATAGGAGACCAGTATGTTTTTTGAACGAATCCGATTTTCATGTAAAAAGGCACTTAAGCCAGGCTCTTTATGGGCTGTGATATCCGGGGCGGTTACGGCCGCCGCCGCCATATATTCCCAGATCGCGTGGCTTGCGTGGTTCTCCCTGATTCCCTATTTTATAACCCTGTATCAATATACTGACCCGGAAAGCGGGAAGCAGCATCTGTTCCGGACAGGATTTCTGTTTGGATACAGCTATTGTGTCCCTCTGGCTTCCTTTCTCTATGCGCTTTATCCCATGGATGTTGCCGGCATCGGCCCGCTGGGCTCCATACTTATCATTTTGCTCGCCCAATTCGGAGCAACCATATTCTACGCCCTGCCGCATGGACTTCTTCCATGTGTTCTGCGGCTGCTGCGGGAACGGAGGGCATGGGGGCGGCATTCGATGCTTCATCCGCTTTCGATTGCCGCTCTGTGGGTACTTGCCGAATGGTGTCAGGCACAGACAGCGCTGGGGATGCCATGGGCTAGGCTGGCGGCTACCCAGTATCGGCTGACGCCGCTGATACAGAGTGCATCTTTACTGGGTTCGTATTTTGTCAGTTTTATCATGGTTCTGTTCAACGCTCTTCTGGCTCTCTTTCTCTATTCATGTTTTTGCTCAGGGGATACGGCTTCCGGAAAATTTAGAAAAGTATGCCCTCTCCTGTGCGCCGCCGTTCTTTTCGCCGCAAATCTGACATGCGGACTGACCGCTTTGAACACAGAACATGAGTCATCTGAGACCATTTCTGTGGCAATCGTCCAGGGGAATGTCTCCTCTTCCGAAAAATGGGAAGGGAACAACAACCTTCTTTTGCTGGAGCATTATCTGAGTATGACAGAAGATGTTTCAGAAGATGGAGAAACAGATCTGATTGTCTGGACCGAGGGCTGCCTCCCATTTTATTTGAACAAATATGAGGAGCCGAATCTGATGATTCAAAACGCTGCCATGGAGAGTGGCGCGGTCATCCTTGTCGGCGCCCTCTATCAGGATGAGGCAGATGATGTATATAACGCGATTTACGCTTTCTATCCGGACGGCACTGTAAGCAGCCAGCCCTATTTCAAGCGCAAACTGGCTCCTTTCGGCGAATATCTGCCGCTGGAGAATTTCCTGAAATCTGTATTCCCTGTTCTGGATGAAATCAGCCTGCTGGGGTCGTCGCTCACACCAGGGACTGACAGCAATTTGTTTTCCACTGATTTTGGAATGACGGGGGGACTCGTCTGCTTTGATTCGCTCTATGAAGAACCGGCTCTTTCGTCTGTCAGGGACGGCGCCGAGCTCCTGGCCCTGCTCTCCAACGATACCTGGTTCGATAACTCCTGCGGCATATACAAACTGTTGGCACACTCCGTACTTCGATCGGTAGAGAACGGCCGTTATATCGTGCGGGGCGCCAATACCGGGATCTCCGCCATTATTGACGCAAACGGCCGGATTACAACAGAATCGCAGCCCCAGGAGGAAGAAGTGGTTCGGGGAGAAGCGGAGATTTACAGCTACCGCACCCTTTACTCATATGTTGGAAATATATGGCTGCTGTTTTGTCTTCTATATGTCCTCGTGCTTCTGATCCCGTTTAAGAAAACAAAGGCCGCCGGACAGTAATCACTGCCGCACTCTGACCTTTTGCACCTTTTCCGCGTATAGATTCCGGAATATGTAAATAACCACAACCAGCATCAGCAGAAGACTGATCCACTGGCTGGTGGAAAGGCCGTTCCAGTACCCGCGTTCCGCGTCTCCCCGGAAATACTCCAGGATAAAGCGCATGACGGCATAACGCCCCAGATAGAGGAAGAGCAAATCCTGTTTTTTTCTCAGCTTATCCTTCACAGACAGAAATAGGAAAAACAAAAGCAGATGCCCCGCGGACTCCGCTAACTGGCTCGGAAACAGGGGAACCCAGGCCGGGGCCAGAGATCCTTCAGGAAAGACGACGCCCCACGGAACCTCAACGCCGTAACAGCAGCCTGCCATAAAACAGCCGATACGGGCAAACGTCATTGAAAAGCGCTGACGCCGGCACAAACAGTTCAATGACCGTCTCCCCGTTGAGATGATTACGTCTCACGTAATACCAGAGGACGAAGATCAGCATAATCGCGCCGCCGTAAAATACCAGGCTGGAAAACGCCTTCTCACGGATCAGACTCAGGCTCTGGCTATAATAATCCCAGCAATGTGCCTCCCGCGATGATGGAAATCATGCCGAGCGCAAACAGGTTGTTTCGATGATACCAAGGCAGTTTTCTGTCCTTCAGTCCTGCGTTGGCAGCGACCAGATAGATGTAGCCCGCAAGAAGCCCCACGGCTATCAGAAGCCAGTATCCGCTAATCACAAAATCGCCGTATTTAAATATAATCGGACACATCTGTTTTCCTCCCATTTTCTGCCATCGTATTATAATATAGTGAACGGCAAAGTGCTTTGCCGTTCACTATGACATGAGTTTATTTGCATTGGTATCTGTGATATGGATGTTTATACGGTTTCATCCTCTGAAGCCATATCCTCATCGTCAACCGTCTCTCCATCCTCCTCATCCAGCAGATCCTCATCCGGTTCATCTGAGGAATCCTCCTTGTATTCGCCTGTTTTCTCCCCGTCCAGCTCATCAGTAATGGCTGCTATCGGATTGCCGGAAGATAGAACCTCAGGTTCATCTTCCGTTTCCTGCTCGTCTGTCTGAGACACGGACTCCGCTGCAGGCTCTGCGGGCGTTTCTGTCTCTTCTTCAGCCTCTTCCTCCAAGGTGGGCGACACTTCTTCGTTCTGGTTCTCCTCTAATCCTTCTTCTTCTAAGTAATCTTGGTAAGAGTAACAGATAAGCCCGTCATCCCAGCCATGATTTTCCTCATCATCTAAACAGGCCCATTGTTTACACCACTCGCACCATACATGCAGGCTCTCCTCATCGAACCCCTCACATAAGCAGTGCCCACATTCCATCTTTCCATATTCCTCATCGCAGGCGTAGTGATCTTTGCAGGATAGCAGATCATGATCTCCTTCCTCACAGAGGTAATGCCGCCCACAGTCCCACTTCGCCTCGTGATCCCCAGTCTCGTCTACCATACAGGCGTAATGCGTTCCACAAGCTAACTGGTCATGGTTCTCATCCTCATCTGCCATACAGGCATAATGTTCCCCACAGGCTAACAGTTCGTGATCCCCATCTCCGCACAACCATTGTTCACATGCCTCGCAAAGCTCATGAATACCTTCCTCACAAGCATAATGTCCACAGTCCATCCGCAGCTCATGATCACCTGTCTCATCCACCTCACAGGCGTAATGTACACCACAGGCGAGCAGACCATGTTCCCCTTCCTCACAGGCGTAATGTCCGCACGCAAGCAGACTGTGATCTCCGTCCTCGTTCGAATAGTGGCCGCAGGCGAGCAGGCTAATGTCCGTACTGCCGCTCGTGTCGCTGCTGCTGTCGTCGCTGTGATCGCAGTTCTCACAAGCATAATGCCCACAAGTCAGCAGGCTGTGATCTTCGCCGTCACACGCGTAGTGCCCGCAGGCCAGCAGGACGTGATCACCCTCCGTACAGGCATAATGTCCACAAGCCAGCGGGCTGTGATCTTCGCCGTCACACGCGTAGTGCCCGCAGGCCAGCAGGACGTGATCACCCTCCGTACAGGCATAATGTCCACAAGCCAACAGCGTATGTGTTCCGCCGCTGCAGGCGTAATGTCCGCACGCAAGCAGACTGTGATCTCCGTCCGCGCAGGCATAATGCCCGCAGTTCAGTGTTGCATGCGTTCCTTCAGAACAGGCATAGTGTCCGCACTCCAGCTGACTATGATCGCCATCCGCGCACGCATAATGTCCACAGTCCATCTGGCTGTGATTTTCACCATCACAGTCGTAATGCCCGCAGGCCAGCTCGGTATGATTGCCATCCTGGCACACACAATGCTCTCCGCAGTCTGCAAGGCTGTGCCCATCCTGACATACACAATATCCGCATGGCAGCAGGCCGTGTCCTTCTTCACAGGCATAATGACCACAATCTAGCAGACTATGGTCTCCCCCCTCGCACACGCAATGCTCCCCGCACTCCTGCAGCCCGTACCGGTAATCACGCGCATAATGGCCGCAGGACAATAATCGATGGTCATAGCTTGACTCAGAACCATCTAAACTTATTAAGTGAGAAAACCCACCTTCCCAACAGTCATAGTACCCGGAGACCCACTCATTCCCCTGGTCATCATCCCACACACACCCCGTAAGCGACGTCGTAATGACCAGACACAGAAGCGCCAGCAACGAAAGGATAACCGTACTGCGATATGGCTTCTTCTGCTTACCGTCTTTGTTATTCTTTTTGTTATCCTTCAGTTTTATCCTCACCATGTTCGGTACCTCCTTACATGCCCCAAAGGGCGGTAACCTATTCTTCATTCGTCATCCGCGTCAAGATATTGCAGAATCCCCGAGAGGGTCTCCTTCGCAATCTTCTCGAAATTAAACTGTTTTACAAAGGCGACAGCCTCCTGAATTTTCTCCGGCGGCACATCATACAGGCGAAAAGCGTTTTTTAAAAAAGCCTCTGTCTTTTGCTCCATCGTAAACCACATGCTGCAGGGCACCGTCATAAAACCCCGCATAATGCCGCCCGTCGCGATTTCCAGAATGTAAAAATCCTTTGTCTCCAGCCCGGGCAGATACTCCCGGAAAATGTCTTCTATCTTGATCGTGACCTTCTGCTGAATCAATGCCGAGGTTTTCGGCAGAGAATAGGCAGCGCTGTATACATCCCTGAGGTTTTCGTCCATTTCCGCTATATGAAGCTGTAGCACCGTCTCCGCCGCGTACAGAAGGAGCTTATCGTCCGTTTTACCCGCAATCAGCTTCTCAGAAATGGAAAACTGCTGGTCCAGGACAAACGCGATCAGCTCGCACAGCACATCCTCCTTGGTGCGGAAATGGCTGTTAAAGGTACCGATGCTGATTCCCAGTTTCGACGTGATGCTTCTGACGGTTGTATTGGTAAATCCTTTTTCCAGAATGCTCTTTGCGGCGGCGTTCACAATCCTCCGCTTCATTTCTTCGCTTTGTTCCTTTGAAACCTTCGCCATCTGATAACTCCCCCTCATATAAAATGGAATCAGGCACCGAACCTGACCGCACAGTGCAAACGAACGTTGCGTGCGATACGCTGTTAAATATTCCACTTTCTCATACATGTCTTATCTTTTACTAAAGACATGTCTTTTTACTGTCTTTACTCTATCATGTCACTATGGGAATGCCAACCGGAAAATCCATTTTTACCGGATTTCTTCTGTCACCGCCCCGGCCACGCGTCTCAAGCGTATCAAATTCTTCCACAATGGAGCCTTTGATCTCACTTTTCCACAAAAAACCTTTTTGTCCATCCAGTTCTGCTACAGGAAGCCCCCAATGATTATGCAATCCTGTCATGAATAAATCAAATTTTTCAGGCGCTCCATTAGATCCCATGTAAACCTTGGGAGTTGCTATGAAGTTCGTCGGTAGCTACGCCTATGTGGACTTTCACCACAGAACACGGGAATGCCCGTCATACAAGAAGAAAAGGCTGAAAACCTTGAGTTTTCAACCTTTCCGGGCCGTCCCCGAGGTGATTCGAACACCCGGCCTTCCGCTTAGGAGGCGAACGCTCTATCCTGCTGAGCTACGGAGACATCTATAAAATTATGAACCGGACAGAGCGTTCGCCTCCTAAGCGGAAGGCCGAACGTTCGATTTGCATCCGGAACGGAACAATTGAATGGCGACTGGAAACGCCTCAATGGACAATGTGGACAGTGCCCTGCAGCCAGACCTCGCCCTTGAAGCGGCGGCCGACGGCGGGTTCTCCCATCAGGTCCAGGGAGTTGATGGCAATCTCCATTGTAATATCATTTGAGTTTAAAGTCAAAATATTTATTTCCTCGCCGGTGTAAATATTCTGCTCTTTGCGGCAGTCCATGATCTCGCCGAGGACGGCGTAGTGGTCGCTCTCCACGCCGCTGGGAATGAAGCTGGTGTCCACGATGCTGTACAGATCCTCATGCTGGATGAGCTGGCAGATGGCGTTAAAGGTATTCATGTCCTCCACAGTCAGCGTCTCGATGGCGTCCTCATTGCCGTCGCGGGCTTCCCTGAGCAGCTTTGTGCGCTTGTGCGCCAGATCCCGCTCGCTTTTGCGCTGCACGACATTTTTTTCAATCGGAAGCAGGATCTTTCCACCGACTGACAGCCCTGTCAGGCTGATATAATAATTCGTCAGATCATGCCGCTCCTTCGCCTGAAAATAAGCGGTCTGGTTCTGCAGGTAGAAAATCAGAATGATGCCGAAATTGACTTCCTCGCACATGCCGGCGTAGGAATTCTGGCTGGCATGGCGCTCCACGCGGATCTCCTCATCGACGGACTTGATGTAGCTCTGCAGAAAAGGATAATAATAATCGCAGACAAACATATTGTCCGACCTGTAATCTCCGCACACGGCAAGCCCCAGGGAAGGAGAGAAATTTTTGCTCAGGTTGATTAAACGCACATGCTCTTCCACCTCGGAGGCGACGCAGCTGTTGTGCTCTTTGACAGCTTCGGTGAGGACTTCCTCTAAGCCCTCCTTATCTGTCACTTTACTGAAGCCAATGGTGCGCATATATTTATGCAATACGATCATCACCTCCGTAATCAGGAACGATACGATACAGCTTCCTACTTCTCCGTCAGTGCTTCCATCCCGCCCATGTAGGGACGCAGCACCTCGGGGATTCTGACACTTCCGTCAGCCTGGAGATTATTTTCCAGAAGCGCGATGAGCATACGGGGAGAAGCGACTACGGTATTATTTAAGGTATGCGCGAAATACTTGCCGTTCTCACCGTTCACGCGGATTTTCAGTCTTCTCGCCTGGGCGTCTCCCAAATTAGAGCAGCTGCCCACCTCGAAGTATTTTTTCTGTCTGGGGGACCAGGCTTCCACGTCGATGGATTTCACCTTCAGGTCAGCCAGGTCGCCGGAGCAGCACTCCAGCGTACGCACCGGAATGTCCATGGAGCGGAACAGATCCACCGTGTTCTGCCACAGCTTGTCAAACCACATGGGAGAATCCTCCGGCTTGCAGACCACAATCATCTCCTGTTTCTCAAACTGGTGGATGCGGTAAACGCCTCTCTCCTCCAGGCTGTGAGAACCCTTTTCCTTGCGGAAGCAGGGGGAATAAGAGGTCAGGGTGTGAGGCAGGGTATTCTCCTCCACCACAGTGTCGATATATTTGCCGATCATGGAGTGCTCGGAAGTGCCGATCAGGTACAGGTCCTCGCCCTCGATTTTATACATCATGGCGTCCATCTCCGCGAAGGACATGACGCCGTTCACCACATTGCTGCGGATCATGAAAGGCGGCACACAGTAGGTGAAGCCTCTGTTGATCATGAAATCCCTGGCATAGGTTAAGACCGCGGAGTGCAGTCTCGCGATGTCGCCCATCAGATAATAAAAACCGTTGCCGGCCACTCTGCCGGCCGCGTCGAAATCGACTCCGTTAAATTTGCGCATGATGTCCGCGTGATACGGAATCTCGAAATCAGGCACTACTGGCTCGCCGTAGCGGGTAATCTCCACGTTTTCGGAATCGTCTTTGCCAATGGGAACGGAAGGATCAATGATATTGGGGATGACCATCATGTCCTTTGTAATCTTCTCCTGCAGCTCCTTCTCGAGTGCTTCCAGCTCGGTCAGTCTCTCAGCACTCGCGGCAACCTCGGCTTTTTTCGCCTCAGCTTCCTCTTTTTTGCCCTGGCCCATCAGACGGCCGATCTCTTTGGCGTTTTTATTTTTCGCGGCGCGGATGGAGTCCGCCTCCACCTGCGTTTTTCTTCTCTGCTCGTCCAGCGCGATGACCTCGTCGACTAACGGCAGCTTCTCGTCCTGGAACTTCTTTTTGATATTTTCTCTGACTAAGTCAGGGTTTTCTCTCAAAAGCTTAATGTCTATCATGATTTACCCCTCCTGCCTGCTTCGGATTTTTACTCATCATGAGCGGCGGCCGCTCATGTAATCCCTATTATTTCTGCCCTTTATGCATTCCCATATTCTAAAGGATAGCGGTTTACTTGTCAACCAAAATGTTACGATTCTGTTACTCTATTCTATTGCTCTTCCCCTGTGCCGAGCGCCTTATGCAGCGCCTTTTGCTCTTCTCCGCTCAGCTCTATCCCACATTTGCCGCCGACGACAGACTTGATATAACTGTAGGAAGCCTCCGGCCGGTGCACAGTGTTGATAATGAAGCCGTCATTGCGCTCATCTAAGAGTGTAAGCGCAAAACTCAGCTTGCCGCCCATCTCCCGAAACGCGTCGTAGCGCACAATGCCGCACTTCTGGAAGGTGTCCCCCATTTTCTCATTTAAGACCTCAATCGCCTGTCGGTTCTTCTCAATCTGGTTTTTATTGCCCAGCTCCGTCTCCAGGACATTTAAAATCTCTTCCTCAAGCGTACCGGCATTTCTGCCTCCCATGAACTGCATGTACTTTTTTTCAAGTTTCTGGTACCTCACCAGCGCGACAATCGCGATGATCATGGCTGCCAGCCATAACACAATCAATACAATTATAATATAGGAAAGATCCAGACCGGCCAGGCCGATGCTGTCCAGTAAATTTGTATTCATCCTTATCCTCTCGTTATTTTCTCCAGAATCCGTTCAAAGTCATCCGTGGAATAAAATGAGATTTCCATCTTTCCGGCGCCCTTCGCCTTCGCGGTGATGGACACATGCGTACCCAGCGCCTCCGACAGCTTATTTTCATATTCCTGATAAATCAGCTTTAACTGCTCGTCCGCCTTGTCCGGCTTTGTCGGCGTCTCCACACGATTGGCGGTTTTGACCGCCTTCTCCACCTCTCGGGCGGACATGCCGTTTTGCGCTGCCTTCTTCGCGAGCGCCAGCTGCTTTTCTGTATCCTCCACAGCCAGCAGTGCGCGGGCATGTCCCATGGAAAGCTGATCCTGCGCGAGCATCTGCTGAATCTCTTCCGGCAGCTTCAACAGACGCAGCGAATTCGTAATGGCGGTCCGGCTCTTGCTGACGGCCTGCGCTACCTCTTCCTGTTTTAAATGAAACTCCTCAATCAGACGCTGGTAGGCTAGCGCTTCCTCCACGGGGTTTAAATCCTCGCGCTGAATATTCTCAATCAGAGCGATTTCCGCAAGCTCCGCGTCCGTGTACTCCCGGATAATCACCGGAATTTCCTTCAGGCCAGCCATTCTGGCGGCTCTCCAGCGGCGCTCCCCTGCCACGATCTCGTAATGCGTTTTTTTGTCCTGGACAATAATCGGTGTGATGACGCCAAACTGCCGGATACTGTCAGCCAGTTCCTCCAGCGCCGCCTCGTCGAAATTTTTCCTGGGCTGGCTGCGATTGGGTTCCACTTTTGAAAGTTTGACGATGGTTTCTTTTTTCTCTTCCTTTTGCTGTGCCGCCTGGTCGCCGGGCTTTAACGCCTGCGTGGGAATCAGAGAGTCCAGTCCCTTTCCAAGTCCGCTTCTTCTGCTTGCCATGCTGTTCTCCTACTTTTTATGAATCACTTCCTGCGCCAGTTTCATATACGCCTCGGCGCCCGCGCTTTTGGGATCATATTTGATAATCGGCATGCCGTAGGACGGTGCCTCCGCCAGACGGATATTGCGGGGAATGATGCTGTCATAGACGTTGCTGCCCACATTTTTGCGGACATTCTCCACCACCTGATTGGACAGGTTGGTCCTGGC
This sequence comes from Lachnospiraceae bacterium, assembly GCA_021200995.1. Taxonomy (GTDB): domain Bacteria; phylum Bacillota; class Clostridia; order Lachnospirales; family Lachnospiraceae; genus RGIG6307. Next base: position 21,159 of record JAJQFS010000068.1, read on the forward strand.
ATCATACATGGTGAACACAATTCCTTCAATCTCAAGCTCCGGATTGAGGCGCTCTGACACCAGTTGAATGGTATGCATCAGCTGAGATAATCCCTCCAGCGCGTAATACTCACACTGAATCGGTACAATGACGCTGTCAGCCGCGGTCATGGCGTTCACCGTCAGCGTGCTTAAGGACGGCGGGCAGTCGATCAGTATATAGTCATATTGATCCTTCACAAAATCCAGCTCGTCACGCAGGATAAATTCCTTGCGGTCCACACCGATCATCTCAATTTCCGCCGCCGCGAGATTCACATTGGCCGGAATCATGTCCATCGTCTCAAACACGGACTTCATGATACATTCACTGACGGAGCACTCCCCCAGAATCAGCTCATATGTTGTATTTTCCACCTTATATTTGTCAATACCGTACCCGCTGGTGGTATTGCCCTGCGGGTCCAGATCAATCAGCAGAACCTTCTGCCCTTTCTGGTTCAGGCAGGCGGAGAGGTTGATGGCGGTCGTGGTTTTGCCGACGCCGCCCTTCTGATTGGCGATTGCGATAATTCTTCCCATATCTTTGTATCTTTCCGGGCCATTTGCCGCAGCCCTTTACACCAGCGAAATTATCCTTTTTGCTACGCAGTATAGTATAACACCGTTTTTTTGAAAAAGCCATAGCAAAATATCAGAGACTGAACCGGCCAGCTCCTTTTGCTTCCACTTTCCCGTTACCGGTTCTGCTGCTCCTGCTCCTGACGCTGCTTTTCCTGCTGCTCCTGTTGTTCCTGGCGCTGTTTTTCCCGCTGCTCCTGTTCCTGACGCTGTCTCTCCTGTTTTTCCTGCTGTTCCTGCGCCCGCTTCTGTTTCTCCAGTTTCTTTTTTTCCTCAGTCCACGCCAGGTAGTTGCGGCCGATCTGATAGGCCTGTGACATCGTAAAAACGGCAATCAGAATCAGCAGAATGTTTTTGTTGAGGGATCCCTGAATCCACGCCGCGATAAACACGGCCAACCCGATCCCTGACATCCAGAGATTGCGGATCAGCTGCCTTCTGGTACTCAGATTCCCGTAAAAAAGCTCGAATCCTTTGTCTGTCAGCATTTTCTCTTTCTTTTTCTTTTTTGCCATGATGCCTCTCTCCTTACTTCCTGTGTATCGTTTGCTCTGTTTTCCTGTGCTTTTCATCGCATCGTGTGCTCTCTGCCTTTTTGCGGTTTGCGCCACGCCGTGCGCGCTCTGCCTTTTCATGGTTTATGCCGCAATGTGCGCTCACCCATCCATGGCAGGTACTCCAGCGTCATCACCACGAGCGCGAGTCCCGCGTAAGCCGGAATATAAGCAGCTCCCAGCTGTTCCTGTATCATCTGTAACGGTGAGCCGGCCGCGCCTTCCAGCAGGAAAAAATAATTCGTCCCCAGCCACCTGTCAATCAGATAAATCGGCGGCACGACCAGCGCCAGAAACAGCACCGGTTTCCACATGGCCCGCATCCGCGGTCTCACATATCCGGCTGCCAGCTGCCAGACACCAAACAAAATCAGACCGGTATGGGTGGAAAAGCCCGTCAGATTCATATAATTCCACTGCGGGTACATATTCCAGTCCGGAAAAAGAAGCGCCAGTGCCGCACCCACAATCCCCAGGCTGTAAATCGTCTGTCCCGCCCAGTCCCAGCGCGTATAAGAAAAAATCACACATATCACCGGCATCAGCGTACACAGATGCAAGGGAATCTGATAAACCGTCTGGTGTCCGGTCACCAGCAAAACTACATGCTCCGCCATAAGAATCCCACACATCGTCCACGCCAGAACTTTATTCAGACTGTCCTGTTTCTTTTCATCTTGCTTAAGATAATACCTCGTGAGAAATACAATGCTCAGCGTGATTACCGCAAGCCATATCAGATGCGTCGTTCCAAAGTGAGAAAAGCCCACACCCTGCGGCAGATCTGTTTCATATGTAAAAAAATACATGGCGCTCATCCCTCACAGAAAACGATATCAAAAAAGGGGAAACCTGCATCCTGAAGATTCCCCTCTGAACCTGATCCAAATTTCCCCACAATTATAAGACCGGACGGCCTTTATGTCAATTGTTCCGCCAACTCTTTTCCGTCCGCTCTCTTTCGCTCTCTTTCGCTCTCTTTCTTTTGTGCTCTCCTCCGCTGTCTTTCCGTTCTTCTGTCCTTGCCTTGTGCTGTCCCTGCAAACATGTCCTTTCTGCTTATAGAACATCTTCCGCATACATCCTTTTACACAGCGAACCACTGTTTTTGAAACCAGCCGCAGCTTTGCTTTTCATAATTATGACATGAGTGTCACTGTAATCGTAAGTGATTTTTCATTCTCTGAGGACACTGTAATTTTCCCATTTTTCGGTGAATATTTCAGCGCGTTGTCCAGAAGAATGCCAACCAGGCGGCGACGCTCATTCTGCCATATACTGATCCACCGTTTCCATAATCCACCGCAGATTTTCCAGATCCTTCAGCGCGTCTCCTGTCTCCAGAGAATGATTTCCTCCCTCCACCAGATAACAGGGATACTCTGTTTTCCCACATTCCCGCAGGAAAACCTCATGGTCCAGCCATGGGTCCGCCGTCCCGTGAAAGAGAATGCCGTCATCTTTCATCACCTGAAACGACTGCTCTACCGGCGTAAAAAAGATATTCCGGGTTTGAGTGCCCCGTTTTGCCGCATAAGTGGCTGCCACCGCAGTACCAATACTTTTAGAAATAAAAAGAACCGAGTCATACTTATCAAGCTCCACATCCTTCAGGATTTCTCCGCATTGCGCGACCGCGCTCTCAAACGCTGCATACATTTTGACGCTGTCCCCTTTGATATTCCTTTCAAACCCGCCATATGACACATCCTTGATCTCATAGCCATGCTGCAAGGCCAGTTTCTTACTGTAATACAAAAGCGGCTTATCTGTGTGATAACCGATTCCGGGGAAAATAACCGCGATTTTTCTGCTCATTGACTCAACCTTTCCTTTTACTGCATTTTTATATTATCCGCGCTTCGCTTTCTTTGCTTATTTTTCAATCAGCCTTTCTGTGTTCCAGGCATTACTTCTCTGTACTTTACCTGGCGCAATGGGAACTCGCCTTCCTGCGTCCTTTTTGTCTGGCCATTCGGATACCGTTTGCTTCCGTTATTCAAATATCTGCACCTTTGATGCGGTTCCATCTTTATTCAACCAGATCAGGCACGCTGACCCCACCTGAATATCGTCAATTGACACAATATTTTTTGTCCGGTACGGCACAATCTGCGTATCTGCCAATATCACATAGCTTCTGCCATCCGTCGCTGTGATGCTCGCACCGCCAGCCTCGTCTTCTTCCACCTTCTCCGCTATCGCATATTGCGGCGTTCCATAATCCTCCGGAATATTGACAATGACCACATACGGCGTTATCTGCGGCGGCAGCGACAACGTCATCGTTTCTCCCAGATAAGCCTCAAAGCTGCCGGTTTGCACATCCCCCAGACTCACCGGATATCCTGTTGACGCGTCCAGCACCAGTGTGTTCTCTGTATCTATGATCAGTTCTATCTCTCCAGATGAAGACGCCTCTGACTGATTGTCCACCACGATCGTATTCTGATCCGCCCACACATCCGTGATTGCTCCATATATTCTCACAGGTGTAATCAATTCCGCCATGGAAGCGTTCTCCGTTTCTGTTCCTGCTGTACCTTCCTTTGTTAAGACCTCTGCTTTTGTTTCATCCGACGTACCATCTTCTTTCATAATGCTGGTCCCTGATTCTTCCGCAGCTTCACTCCCGGCAAGCTCGCTCTGCACATTTTCTGTGCTCTCCTGTGAAGCGTTTTCCGACTGGCTGCAGGCGACTAACAGTCCAACTGTCAGCGTTACCGCAAATATAAACTTTATTCTTTTTAATTTCATATTTCCTTAACCCTTTTTACTGATGCCTCTCGTCAACCGCAAAGAACGCGCTGATTTGCAGTTCTCCGTTTCACCTCAGACGATTTCGAAAGGCTTCCCTTGTGATAACAGAAACTACGACTTGCACGCCCCGATAAAGGAGTCAAAAATCATTTTACTGGCCAGATTTACATGGAAATCAAACTCTGGATGTCACTGAAAAGCCCAGACATATTTTTGATTCGTATGCCTTACCGCTTCAATCAATCCATCTTCCGCCCTCGCCATGGCTTCCAGATTATCACCCAGCTGTTTGATACCCTGATGATGGCAGCTGTTTACGCCAAGATGTTTCACGTGAAACATTTCGTATAAGGGACTGTCCTGCTCAATATTCACATCATGCGCAGTGTTCGTATAAGGCGGCTTCATATGGTGCTCTACATGGCTTCCAAACTCTGTCGGCAGATCCTGATATAAATTTCCGCCCTGTAGAACATTGATGATCTGAATTCCTCTGCAAATGCCTAAGACGGGTTTTCCGGTTTCCAGCGCCTTTTCATAAAGCGCGGATTCTATCAGATCCCTCACTGTACAAAGAGTACCGCAGGCATCCTTTATTCCTTCCCGATACAGCATTGGAGAAACGTCATGGCCACCTGTCATAAGCAAGCCGTCACAGGTTTCAAACGCTTCCACCACATCCTCCGCGCTGCTGTGGAGTGGGAGAATAACTGGCACACCACTGGCCTTACTGATTCCATCCATATACCCCGGAAGCATCCAGATGCTGTTTTTTTCATCATCCCACAATGGAATGACCGCAATGATCGGTTTTTTCATAATCATCCACTCCTCGGCTAAAATCTTTTCTCAAATTCCCTTTATCATTTCACTGCATCTAAGACATAGAAAGGTCCTCAATCAGGCATTTTCCTTTTTGTCCCATCTTTGTTGAAATGATGTTTCAATGCTCTTTCTGTCGGAGCGATTGCTCCTATTAAAAATATCAGCTGTAGCGTTGTCGCGATTGCACATAGAATTCCTAATGTATTTTCATTCGCTCCATATATTTCACTCTGCCTGGATTTCTTCTAAGAAGAAAACACCCTCTGCCATCTTGATAAACGTTTCTTTGTCTTTGATAGCGTGAGCCTTTCCCTTCCACCATACTGTATCACGGTTAGCTGAAATCGACAGACTTTGACCATCCTCCAAATAATAAGTGATCGTAATCATAGGCGAGGTCTTATCGTCCGCTTTTTCAGTAAGAGAATATTTCAAAGAACCGGTTAATTTTACTGCTAATTCAATTTGTTCTTCATCAGAAAATTCTTTTATCTCATTTGTTATTTCTGAATACGAGATTGTAACTTTCTGCACATTATCAATATCAGGAATGCCTATCAGATACATACCTTCCACAAAGATAGAAATTCCCATTATCAGCATAGTACTTATAAACACTGCAATGAAGCATCGCACGCCTTCTTTTATGACCTTGTCTTTCATTGCCTGTATCCCCCTTAAATTCCTGTTTCCGTTTTATTTAACACTCTGACAAACCGAAATCTGTTTCATTGACACTCTTACAAATCTTCTCCGATGAATGAATAAACATTTACATCATCGTAACCATCATTACATTTATAGTGTTTTCTCAGTGTTCCTTCTAAAATCATACCTGCTTTTTGACATACTTTATTCGACGCAATGTTGGGAACCCGTACAATGCAATATACCCTGTGAAAATCAGCTTCCGTAAGTAAAAACAGCAAAACAGCCTTTATTGCTTCGGTCATAAACCCCTGGTTGCGAAACTCTTGTGAGATATCATACCCCAACTGACAATATTCATCACGGAGACTGACGTCCCAGGCAAGCACTCTGCCGATCTGTCTGTTGTCATATTCGATTACCCAATGATATGTATATGGCAGATTATAATCTTCAATGTAATTATTCACGTTTTCAACTGCTGTATCTGATGTACCGTTAAGAGAACCGGAAAACAGCAAAGGTTCCGCATCTTCAGGTTTGATTTTCCTTAACAATAATCTTTGCGTTCTAATTTCCTGAGTTCCAACCATTTTCACACTGTCTATACCCCCTGTTAGCCGAATTCTGATCTTGCATTCTGTTTCATTCTCCGATAAACAGAATTTACAGCATTTATCTCTTGCTATAACTTCATCATCATCCAGTAAGCATCCACGTATGTTCCATCTTTATATTTCATACTATCCGGAAATGTTCCGTATTTTTTGAATCCCATCTCTTCATAAAGTTTGATCGCACGTTCATTTGTCGCAATCACTTCAAGTTCTGCCTGTTCATATCCCATTTCTTTCGCATACATCAGTGCTTCGCAAAGCATTTGCCTTCCGATTCCAAGACCACAATATTTCTGATAAAGTGCAATTCCTACATCACAGCGGTGTGTGTCTTCTGTAACTGCCTATTGGCGCAATGGAGCAATTCCCTACATGCTCATGATCCAGCATGCCAACCATCATAAGAGATCTCGGATCTTCCAGATTCCTCTGAATGAAACCTTTTCCTCTTCAACAGACATACGAAATTCACCAGGCTCTCTGATCAGATATGGTGTTTCCCCTGTTGTCACATTCATATATCGTATGCATGCCTCCGCATCGTCAGGAACTGCACTTCTAAATAAAACTCTGTTTCCCTTTTTATCTGTAATATACTTGTCTGACATTTTCATAGATGCTTTCCTCCTGAATTTCTGTTTTCCGTCTTGTTTCAAGCACTCCAATAACCCTGCGTTTGAGCTTACATCATAAATCTTTTCTGAGCATTATCATTTCAGCCGTTCTGTATTCTTCCACAAATCCACATTTTTCAAATAATATTATGGAAGGATTGTCAATCGCGATATTGTCGTATATTCTTTTGATACCATTCAGCCTGGCTTCTTCACATAATTCATCCAGCGCAAATCTGCCATATCCTCTGCATCTGAACTTGTCCATCATAATGACATCTATGAAATACTTTTTCTCATGAGCATCATAATGATAAGCACACTCTCCGACGTAACTACCTTCATCATTTCTGATATACTGATAAAATACATCTCTGTCAGCGCTGACAATCCATCGCGTATACCAGTCATTCCATCTGTCTTCCTGAAATGAAATAACGCCTCCCCATTTTTTGTTATAGGACATAGTGTTTTCATCTGATAACAATTCTTTTCTGAACCATAAATCACAAAGCCGCGGCTTTACCAGTTCCATTTCATCCCCTTTTCAACACTTTAATAACCATGAGCTTGATGCACCCATTCGCCGCCGTCATTCCTTGTCAGGAACCACATCCAGTTATAATAAGATGAATCCGGATTGAATGAGCCATCGCCGCCGAAAGAATCTACATCAAACGAAGATTTTTCAGTATAATTGCTTCATCTACATTCATACTCTCAGCTAAATCTTCAAATTCATCAGCATAAGAATCCTCGGCATAATAAAGTTCCGTCAATGTACAGCCTCCAAATTCCATACTGAAATACTCTATCACTGTCTGACACGCGCCTTCAATATCCTCATCCGAATAGATTTCTGACGGCTCCCAATCCGCGATATAAACATTGTCTACATTGCCGCCGCCATGCTTTACGCCATAGACAGCCAAAGTAACTGATATCAGTAAAATCAAAAATACGCCTGCTGCACATATACTGATCGCATTTCGCTTGATAACCGCTTTTATCACCATGCAAAAGAATATTACAAAGATGGTAACGAGCCCTCTCACCAAAATTTCTAAATACCACGATCTCGGCTGCATCACATATAACATGGGATTTGTTTTATAATACCAGACAGTATAGATAATATACCCGACAAAAGCACCGATAAAAGAACCGATGATGATATTTAGGACTGTGTTCCATTTTTTCATGTACTCCTTCCCCCCTAACCCCTTCAAATTTCAATAAACTCCGTTTTTGCAGATCAGCTGTTTGCTATAATCTTTGGAAAAGTATATCAGATCACCACATTCAACACAACTTAAGATTTCCTGAATATACAGAAAATGCGAAACAGTCGCCCGCTTCGCATCCTTACATTCTAAGTTTCTCAATTTTTTTGAAAATGTTTCACGTGAAACATTTTCTTATCATATCAGCAATAATAACGTATCTCACCGAATTGATCATACCATTGAGAAATAATTAGCTGACTGTTAGCTTCAATCATACGAATAATATTTCTCAAATCATTTTTTGAAATTCTCGATGTGTTATTACAAAGAAGTGCTTTACCCGAACTCGTGATCCATATTTTCGTAGCATTTGCTGACGCTCTTCCTTCAGCCACATGAACATGAACTGGTTCTAAAGGATCGCTCTCATTTGACCAAAAATACACAGAATATCTGCCAATCTTAAAAATTTGAGGCATACTCAAATCCCCCTTCTTGCGCAAATTCAAGAATAAGATGAGCATTATCCCGAATCAACTGCTTAAAAAAGAACATTTGTGTTTCAGAATATCCGGATACATCCTGCCAGGTATGGTCTGGGAGAAAACATGTAGCATGATAAAATCCACCCCTTGGATCAGGTGTCTCTATATAAACTTTTACTCTGCCATCAGAACTCATTTCAGAATGCGTGATTTCTGTATCATCATTTAACGTCAGATATGGATACATCATAGCGGTTACTCCTGATTATCATAAATATTTAAGTCATCGTAACATTAACAAATTTGAAAAGTGTACAAATTTGTCTTTTCATAAAATTATAGTTCACTAAAGGTATCTTTTCAATGATAAAATAAATCTGAAAAGCTTAAATTTTAGAAATTTCACTTACTATCCAATGGGTTCCTTTGCCGGCAGCCCGACCTTTCTCGGATATTTTTTTGGTGTCGCTTTTACCTTATCAATTAAGAACAAAACCCGATATTCTTCTTCCCCTAAGTGAAATTCCACTTTCTTCTGATATTTTCCGCCGAGTATGGAAATTGCCTTCGCGGCCTCTCCGATTTCTTCTAACCCCTTCTGTGACTTATAAGGCACAAAATAACCGCCTTCCTTCACGAATGGCAGACAGTATTCACTTAAAGTACTCATATTGGCGACCGCTCTACTGACACAGATGTCATAATTTTCCCGATAGGCCGGGTCTCTGGCGGAAGCCTCCGCCCGGCCGTGAATTGCCATCACATCTTCCAGCTGCAGCTTCTTGATCACTTCATTTAAAAAGTTTACCCGTTTATTTAAGGAATCCAGCAATGTAACCTTCAGATGCGGGAACACAATTTTTAAAGGAATGCCGGGAAATCCGGCGCCGGTTCCCACATCGATCAGATTGCCGCAGGTTGATGAATCCACCGCCTTCACCAGAGAAACACTGTCCGCAAAGTGCTTCTCACAAACCTCATCAAAGTCCGTGATAGCTGTCAGGTTCATCACGGAATTCCATTCGATCAGCAGGTTATAGTATTGAATAAACTGATCTTTCTGATGATCTGTCAGTGTAATGCCAAACTGATTAAAGTATTCCTGCATCATAAGACTTTCCTTTCGTTTTTCCGGGTAAAAAGGATAGTTCACCCAACAGAATGTTTTCTCCCCGCTTCCATGTACACCAGCAGCACACTGATATCCGCCGGAGACACGCCGCTGATACGACTGGCCTGGCCGATATTGACCGGCAGAAATTTTTTCAGCTTCTGTCTGGCCTCAATTCGTAAACTTGGCACCTGATCATAATCAAAATCAGGCGGGATTTTTTTCTTCTCCATCTTTTTAAACTGCTCGACCTGTCTGTTCTGGCGCTCTAAATATCCCTCATATTTAATTTCAATCACTACCTGATCAATCACTTCATGCGGCAGTTCTTTTCTTTCCGGATCGAGCTCCTTCAGACAATCATAGGATAACTCCGGACGACACAGTAACTCTGCCAGGCTGGTGCCGGTCTTTAACGTGCTGCTGCCATAGCGCTCAAAAAATGCCTGGTGTTCCTTACTGGCTCCGATCATCACATGTTTCAGACGGGAAATTTCCTCCTCGATCATCCGCTTTTTCTGCACCGTATGCTGATAATCCTCTTCGCTGACCAGGCCAACCTGATAGCCGATTTCCCTGAGGCGCAGATCCGCGTTGTCCTGACGCAGAAGCAGGCGATATTCCGCCCTGGAGGTCATCATACGGTAGGGCTCGAAGTTTTCCTTCGTCACCAGATCGTCAATCAGCACGCCGATATAAGCCTGCGACCGGTCCAGAATGACCTGTTCTTTTCCCTTACAAAACTGCGCCGCATTAATACCGGCCATAATGCCCTGGGCCGCCGCCTCCTCATACCCACTGCTGCCGTTGATCTGTCCCGCACAGAAAAGGCCGGAATTTTTTTTCGTTTCCAACGTTGCGTATAATTCCATTGGATCCAGACAATCATATTCGATTGCGTAAGCGTTTCGTACGATTTTGCAATGCTCCAGTCCTGGTACAGTACGATACATCGCCAGCTGTACATCCTCCGGCAGGGAAGAAGACATGCCTCCTACATACATTTCACTGGTATGAATTCCCTCCGGTTCCAGAAATACCTGATGCCTGTCCTTGTCCGCGAATTTTACCACCTTGTCTTCTATAGACGGACAATACCTGGGGCCGGTTCCCTCGATAATACCCGCGTAAATCGGCGATCTGTCCAGATTTGCGCGGATAATTTTATGTGTTTCTTCATTCGTATAGGTAAGCCAGCAGGAAACCTGTTTTTTCTGTACGGACTCCGGATCAGTGCTGAAGGAAAACGGCACGATCGGTTCATCCCCAAACTGCTCTTCCATTTTGGAATAATCGATGGAATCACCCGCCATCCGAGCCGGCGTTCCGGTCTTAAATCTGCGTAATTTCAGACCAAGTGCCCGTAAACTATCCGACAGATGCGTCGCCGCCTGCAGACCGTTCGGACCGGTGTAGGTGATAGCCTCCCCGCAAAGACACCGGGCATTTAAGTAGGTACCTGTACAGAGAATCAGTGCCTGACACTCATAAACCGCGCCGGTGAAAGTCTTTATACCAACTACTTTCTTCCTGATTCCTCTTTGAATATCCTCCGTCAGAATCTCACAGACCTCCGCCTGTTTGATTGTCAGATGCTCCTGATGTTCCAAAACCCTTCGCATCTCCCTCGTATAATCAGACTTGTCCGCCTGTGCCCGCAGCGAATGCACCGCCGGTCCCTTCGAAACATTCAGCATCTTCGACTGAATAAAGGTCTTGTCTATATTTTTGCCCATCTCGCCGCCCAGCGCGTCCACCTCCCGCACCAGATGCCCCTTAGAAGACCCGCCGATATTCGGATTGCAGGGCATGAGCGCGATACTGTCCACACTGACCGTGAAAATCACTGTCTCCAGACCCAGCCTCGAGCAGGCCAACGCCGCCTCACACCCGGCATGCCCCGCTCCGATCACACACACATCTACCTTTTCCCTTATTTCTGCCATTTATACTATTAACCTCTTCCAGCTACATTACATATAAAAACTTTCTCTATTCCCTGCATCATAAAACTGAAGTACCGAGCGTGAATATATAAACTGCTAAGCGATTTTTCGTGCCATGGAGATGAGACTATAGACAATCGTGGAGGCCTCACCCGAACACGATTGTCTTGCCCATAGGCTCATCGGAATGCCCGGCACGTATGAGCGAAGCAGTTTATATATTTACGCGACAATCCTTCAATTTTTTTTATTTTCCCATACAGAACTTCGAAAAAATCTCCTCAATCAGATCATCTCCCACCTCTTCCCCGATAATATATCCCAGAGAAGTATACGCGTTCATCAGATCAATACTCAGAAAATCCTCCGGCATCCCATCCTCCGCGGCCTTCAGCACCAGCTTCAGACTCCCACAGACATCCATCAGAGCCTCCTTATGCCGCAGATTTGTGATCACAATCTCATTATCCATCGAAAGCTTTCCCTGAAAGAACAGATTCCGCACCGCATCCTCAAACGCATCCAAGCCAGACCCTTCCTTTGCGGAGGTTTTGATCATAATCAGGTTTTCCGTTTCTTCATCACCCAGACGTTCCCTGAGAATTGCCTTCAGATTTTCCTCCTCCGTCTCCGCTTCCAGATCGGATTTATTCAATAAAATAATTACCTTTTTATCCCTGATAAAATCTATAATCTCATAATCACTCTCATCCAACTTCGTGGAACTGTCCACCACATACACAATCAGATCCGCATCTTCCGCGCAGGACAACGCCCGCTCCACCCCGATTTTCTCCACGATGTCTTCCGTCTCATGAATACCAGCCGTATCCACGATATTCAGACCCAGCCCATGAATCCGAATATTCTCCTCCAGAACATCACGGGTCGTCCCGGCTACAGAAGTCACAATCGCCTTTTCAGAACCTACAATCAAATTCATCAGGGAACTCTTTCCCGCGTTCGGCTTTCCTAAAATAACTGTCCGGATACCCTCCTTCATCAGCTTCCCGCTGTCGGCCGACTGAATCAGCTTTTCCAGCTCACCAATCAGATCTCCGCACAGTTCTGTAATCCTCTCATAAAATTCATCCAGACTGATATGCTCCGGATCATCCAGCGCCGATTCAATAAACGCGATTTCATAAAGCAGTTTTTTCCTCATCCCTGAAACCGCTTCATAAAGATTTCCTCTCAACTGCTTCGTTCCGGCCCGCAGCGCATATTCATTCTGCGAATGGATCACATCGATCACGGCCTCCGCCCTCGATAAATCAATCCTCCCATTTAAAAAAGCCCGCTTTGTGAACTCCCCCGGCTCCGCCATCCGCGCGCCCGCCTTCAGTACCGTATCCAGCACCTTCTGCACCATCAGCACGCCGCCATGACAGTTTATCTCCACCGTATCTTCCGTCGTATAACTGTGCGGCGCCTTCAGCACCACCGCCATCACCTCATCGACCAGCTCATCCCCATCATAAATAAAGCCATAGTGAACCGTATTTCCCTTCACTCCGGCCAGCTTCTTTTTTCCCTTCGGACTTCTGAAAATCCGATCTGCTATTTCAATCGCGTCCTCCCCGCTGACCCTCACAATTTCAATCCCGGAATCGCTTAATCCAGTGGAAATCGCCGCTATTGTATCTGTTCTGAATGCCATAATAAATTACCCTTAAAATATTTTCATAAGAAATAATATCACAAATCTTCTCCAATGAAAAGAAAAACCAGAGAAACATCCCTGGTTTTCCAAACATCATCATGCGATTTTCACTCAGTCTTCATAACTCCTGCGGCGCGGACGGCTGTTATACCTCCACTCCCTGTTCTCCGGCCTGAAATTTCCCTTTGGCGTCACCACCACTCTCCTATAAGGCTCATTGCCTTCACTGTGCGTCGTCACATATTTATCATTCTGCAGCGTCGCGTGAATGATTCGCCTCTCATACGGATTCATCGGCTCCAAAGAAACACTCCGCCCGGTTCTCTTCACCTTGGAAGCAATATTCTTCGCCAGATTTTCCAACGTTTCTTTTCTGTGCTCTCTGTAATTCTCCGTGTCAACCTTCACCCTGATGTACTCTTCGGAATTTTTATTGACCACCAGAGAAAGCAGATACTGTAAAGAATCCAGCGTCTGACCGCGCTTTCCGATCAGCATTCCCATATCGTCGCCGCTCAAATCGACGTCCACAACCTTTTCTTCCTCATTGTACTGAATACTGATGGAAACCTCAAAATTTATCGCGGCAAACACATCACTCAAAAAGGATTTCACATTATCTTCCAGGGTATCCTTAACCTTCGCCCTGATCACGGCAGGTCTGGATCCAATCCCGAAAACGCCCGTTTTTCCTTCATCCATCACTTCATATTCCAGCTTCTCACTGGTAATGGAAAGCTGTCTGCAGGCTTCCGTGACAGCCTCAGCAACATTTTTCGCAGAAACTTCAATAAAGTCCATTTATTTATCCTCACTTATTTTGCCTGAATCGTTATTTTTTAGTAGAAGACTTACCCTTACCGGAAGCCGTATTGCTTCCTTCTTTTGTGTTGTTATAGTCCCTCACCATATTGGCTCTTGCTGCAATACTCCCGGCAGAGGTATTCTTCTGGTACTTCTGCACCTCTTTCATCCGTTCTTCCCGCTCTTCCTCAGTCATGCGGGACTCTCCGGCCATATTGGCTCTGGTGCTGATCTTTTTCGTATTACGATTGGCCTGCTCCTGTAAGGATGAATAGGCGTCTGCTCTCTTTTGCTGTTTTTCCTGGTACTCTTTCTGCTTTTTGGCAGCTTTGTCCTTATTCTGCTCGATCAGCTTATCATAATCGAGAGTCTTGTCCAGATATTTATTAATTGCTACCTGCTCAATACTCCTGATCACAGCACCGCCAATCCAGTAGATACCAATACCGATCTGGAAAGAGAAACAGAACCAGGCGGACATCAGAGGCATCACCATATTCATGGTCTTCATGCTCTGCGCCATGGAATTGGCCGTGCTGTCGGAACTGTTGGTATTCGTATTGGACTGTGGCATCAGCTTCGTGTTGAGCCACTGTGTTGCCGCTGCAAGGAACGGAATTAAAATTGCGACAAAGCACAATAAATACGTGCCGTTGGAAAATCCCTGACTGAACAGATTGGCAGGCGTATTTCCGATATTCACACCGAGGAAATTATTATACCTGGAAATCACCTCATACGTACTGTTGATCTGATCCGCCAGATTCGGAAACGCTTCCGCGAGACTCTCCCATTCTGTGGGATTTGCCATATTCAGACAGTCAATAAAAGTATTGGAAATATATTCCACATCACCCGCCAGATACGACTCATTGGTAAACTGACTGCTGTAACGGGAGGAATTGGAAAAACCCTGTAAAATCTCAGCAACGCCATCCACACTGATTAACTGCGCCACCAGTCCGGTATAAGCGTCCTTCAGCTTTTCCACATATGCCGGCATGGCATAGATGATTCTGTATAAAGCAAACAGAATAGGCATCTGAATCAGAAGCTGTATGCAGGAACCGGTCTGAGAAACACCGTATTTATTGTATACGGCCTTTGTCTCCGCCTGCTGCTTCTGCATGGATTCATTATCTGTCTTTCCCTGATACTTTTTCCTGATGGCCTCCAGTTCAGGATTCATAATCGCGGAAAGTTTGGAAAACTTCTGCTGCTGTATATTTAAAGGCAGCATTAACAGATACACAATCAGTGTAAATAACAGAATAGACAGGCCGACGTTGGGAATCCCAATCAGATCAAGAACATTGAATATTCCGTTCATAATTTCGCCAAGGACCCAACAGATCGGTTTTAATACACCATTGGCCCTGGTCAGTAATATACCCTGCATGAAACCTCCTTAAACGCTCATGGAACCGGATCGTACCCTCCGTGTGAAAAAGGATTGCACCTCAAAATTCTCCATAATGTAAGCAATCCCCCCTTGATGACCCCGTATTTGGAGATGGCCTCAATCCCGTACTGGGAACAGGTCGGTACATAAGGACACCTTGTCCGTTTCAACGGAGACAGGTATTTTTGATACAATCTGATGAGCCAGATACAAAATTTCTTCATCATTTCGAAACCGCTCCCTGAGGATAACGCATCCCATGAAGCCCCGCAAGATGTAGAAGTGTGTCCTCAACCTCATGATAACCTACGGCTGCTGCACTCCGGCGCGCTACGATTACGATATCCAAACCACTATTGAATACCGTTTCATGTAATCGGTAGCTTTCTTTGACGAGTCTCTTGACTCTGTGTCTGACAACACTGTTTCCTACTTTTTTGCTGATGGATATCCCCAGTCTGCTGCGGTCTGTCTCATTTTCCAATACATACATCACCAGATATCTATTCGCGTATGACTTACCGCTGTGATAGACTTTCCGAAAATCGTCGTTTTTTTTGAGTGATTCTGTAAATTGCATATGTCGCAGATAAAAAATAGGTCACAAGCTGTGACCTATTATGCAGATATAACCTTTCTGCCTTTTGCACGTCTTCTGGCTAAAACCTGTCTTCCGCCCTTTGTACTCATCCTCGCTCTGAAGCCGTGAACTCTTGCTCTGTGTCTTTTATGTGGATTGAATGTCGGTCCCATTCCTGATACACCTCCTTTTTCGCCCGCTTAACGGATCATTTTTCTTTATGAAATCCTGCGATAGGCAAAATACGCCCGCTGTATTGGAAATTCCCTGTTATTCTAATAAAAAAAGGGTTCTGTGTCAAGTTTTTTTTGAACCTTAATTCTGAACCGGATTTATCCACCTTATTTTGTTCTCTGAACCTCCAAAACCACAAGATATCCACATCATGTGTAAAAAATGTGGATATCTTCTTTTTTCGTTGAATTTGATTTTTGTCGAAATCCGACGAACCGCGAAAAATAAAGGATTTTTTCATGTGTATGATGAGAATTTTATTATCCACATTTTCCACCCTGTACCTGCCGTTCAACCCCATTTTCTCCCCTCTCTGGCTCCACATAATGTGGATAACTCATGTGGATAACTTTTCAAATTTGTTTATAACTTCATTTGCATTATGGAGTGTTTTCATATAAAATATATTTTGAAAGAGCAGCGGCGTTCTTCAGTTTTACGTTTACGCCGTATTTTTTATGATATCGGACGGATTTAAGATATGGAACTTTTAAGAGAACTTTGGCCCACCATTAAAGAAACCATTCAGAGAGAATATAACATTACCGACCTGCGATACAATTTATGGATTCTGCCCCTGGAGCTGACCGACGTCGTGGAGAATGAGGTCATTATCAGCATTCCTTCCCAGAATCAGTCTTTTCTCAAATACATGGAGGAAAATTTCCGGGAATACTTTGAATGCACAATCTCCGACCTCTTATCCATGAACTATCATGTGACTTTTATTTTAAAAGATTCTGAATATGATCTGAAGCCCTATTCATCAGATTCGGATTCTTTTGATCATCCTGCCACCGACAAATCCATCTATGAGAAAGCCAGACTGAATCCCAAATACACCTTCGATACCTTTGTTGTCGGCGGTTATAATAAGTTTGCTCACTCTGCATCCCTTGCTGTGGCTGAGAATCCCGGACATGTTTATAATCCGCTTTATCTCTACGGCGGACCAGGCCTGGGCAAAACCCACCTGATCCACTCCATCGGCCACGAGATTCTGAAAAATAACAGCAACGCGCACGTATTATACGTCACCAGTGAAGAATTTACCAATGAAGTGATTGAGTCCATCCGAAGTGGCAACGCCTCCGCCATGACCAAACTGCGTGAAAAATACCGCACCGTCGATGTTCTGATGATCGACGACATCCAGTTTATTATAGGAAAGGAAAGCACGCAGGAGGAATTTTTCAACACCTTCAACACGCTCTACGGCGCCGAGAAACAGATCATCATCACCTCGGACAAGCCGCCCAAGGAGATGGATACCTTAGATGAGCGTTACCGCTCCCGGTTCAGCTGGGGCATGATCGCGGACATCAACATGCCCGACTATGAAACCCGCATGGCCATCCTGCGCAAAAAGAGTGAACATTTAAATAAGAAGATTGACGATTCCATCATTCAGTACATAGCGAATAATATTACATCCAACGTCAGGGACCTGGAAGGCGCGCTCAACAAAATCCTGGCCTTCTCCAGGTTAAATAATATACCGATTACTCAGTCGGTCGCGGAAGAAGCCTTAAAGGACATGATTTCCCCTCACCAGGAGAAACAGATCACACCGGAAATCATTCTTCAAGTAGTGTGCGACCATTACAATGTTACCGAGCAGGCCGTCCTCTCCAGCAAAAAGACCAGAGACATTGCCATAACCCGACAGATCATCATGTACCTCTGCCGGGAATATATCAACGATATGAGCCTGAAACAGATCGCGGAATTTCTGGGTAAAAAGGACCATACCACCATCATGCACGGCATTGAAAAGGTAGAAAGCGACATGCAGACAGACGCCCGCTTCCGCAATAATATCGATACAATCAAAAAAAAGTTGACATCATAGTGGAAATGATGTGGATAAAGGTGTACAATAAAAGAGTTGGAGTTTATATATCAAATGGCCGCTATGGATAACTTTCAGCTTATCAACATGTTTTTATCAGCCTGTACACAGACTTTTCCATGACAAAAAATGCTTTCAGAAAAGTAAAAACGAAGGTTTTCCACATTTCTACATCCTTTATTGCGAATACTGTTAATTTTATTATATATATATTAAAAAGCGCGGCCGCGATCTATCGCTTTGAAAAGAAAGGAAGTTATACATGAAAATCATATGTCCGAAACAGAGCTTATTAGCAGGGGTTCAGACCGTGTCCAGAGCGGTTCCCTCCAAAACTACAATGCCCACTCTTGAATGCATCCTGATTGACGCCACCAAAGGAATCATTACCCTAACGGCGAATGATATGGAACTGGCCATCGAGACCATTGTAGAGGGAGAAATCGCAGAGCGGGGCATGATCGCGATCGACGCAAAATTCCTGCTGGAAATTGTGAGAAAGCTTCCCGACAGCGACATTACGATTTCTTCCGACAATAGCTGCAAGACCTCGATCGTCTGTGAAAAATCCAGATTTCATATCATCGGAAAGCCTGGAGAGGATTTCAACAGACTTCCGGAATATGACAGAAGTGACAGTATTGTCATCGGACAGTATACCTTAAAGGATATCGTCAGACAGACTATCTTTTCCATCGCCGACAATGAAAATAATAAAATGATGACCGGTGAGCTTCTGCAGATTAACGGACAGGTTCTGAAAATTGTTTCTCTGGACGGTCACAGAATCTCCGTGAGAAAGGTGATTTTAAGAGATTATTATGAGAGCCATAAGGTTGTCGTGCCCGGCAAAACCTTAAATGAGGTGAGTAAGATTTTAAACGGCGACGGCGACAGCTCCGTGATGATTTATTTCTCAGACAAACATATCGCGTTTGAATTCGGTGATACCATTGTGGTTTCCAGATTGATCGAGGGTGAATATTTCCGGATCGATCAGATGTTCCAGAATGATTACGAGACGAAGGTCAATATCAACAGAAAGGAATTCCTGGACTGCATCGACAGGGCGACCCTGCTGGTAAAGGAAGGGGACAAAAAGCCCATTATCTTAAGCATCACCGACGACAGCATGGAGTTAAAAATTAATTCCGTGATCGGCTCCATGAAGGAAGATCTGAATATTGAAAAGAGCGGGCGGGATATGATGATCGGCTTCAATCCGAAGTTTTTGATCGACGCGCTGCGGGTGATCGACGATGAGCGGGTGGATATTTATCTGCTGAATTCCAAGTCTCCCTGTGTGATCAAAAATTTTGAGGAGACCTATATGTATCTGATATTGCCGGTGAATTTCACGACTGTGAACTGACAGGAAAAAGACGCGATTTATAATTTTCATGCAGTCTCGTTTGCACATGTAAAGAGAAAACTGTGAATCGTAATTTCAGAGGGAAAATAAATGCAGACAATCACCATCAGAGATGATTTTATCAAGCTGGGACAGGCGTTAAAACTTGCCGGCCTGGTGGATTCCGGCGTGGACGCGAAAATCGTCATTTTAGACGGTCAGGTGCAGGTAAACGGCCAGGAAGAGACACAGCGCGGCAAAAAGCTTGTGCCTGGCGATGTAGTGAGTTTTCAGGGTCATACTTTTCAGGTGAAAAAAAGGGCACTATGATCATCCGGTCCATTGAACTGAAGGATTACAGAAACTATGAGAGCCTGGATTTAAAATTCAGTGAAGGCGTCAATATTTTTTACGGAGATAACGCGCAGGGAAAGACGAATATCCTGGAAGCGATTTTTGTATCCGTCACGACGAAATCACACCGGGGCGGCAGAGACAGGGAGCTAATCCGGTTTGAGCAGGAGGAAGCGCATATCCGGACTCTGGCGAGCAGAAACAGCATGGATTATCAGATTGACATGCACCTGCACAGGATGGGGTCGAAAGGAATCGCCATCAACGGGCAGAAAATCCGTAAGGCTTCAGAGCTGATTGGTCTGATAAAGGTGGTATTTTTTTCACCGGAGGATCTCTCCATTATCAAGGACGGACCATCCGCCAGGAGAAGATTTATTGACATTGAACTCTGCCAGCTGGACCAGTCTTATCTTTATAATCTGAATCAATATAATAAAGTCCTTTTAAACCGTAATAAGCTCTTAAAGGACATGGTGTTTGACAACAGTCTGGGAGACTCGCTTGAGGTGTGGGATGCGCAGCTGGTGAAATATGGCTGCAAAATCATCGCGCGGCGGGCGGAATTTATTAAAGAACTGCAGGATATCATCAGAGAGATTCATTTTCATTTATCCGGCGGAAAGGAAACGCTGTATCTGGGCTATGAACCGGATGTTGACGTGGAGCGGTTTGCGTCGAAGGTCAGGGAAAACAGGGAAAGAGATCTGAAGCTTAAGCAGACCTGTACTGGCCCGCACAAGGACGACTGTCTTTTTTCCATCGGAGGCTGTGACATCAGGAGGTTTGGCTCGCAGGGGCAGCAGCACACAGCGGCGCTGGCATTAAAATTATCAGAAATAGAGTTAGTGAAAAAGGTTTCACACGATACACCGGTGCTTTTGTTGGATGATGTTTTATCAGAACTGGACAGCAGCCGGCAAAACTATCTTCTGGAGAGTATGGGGGAGATTCAGACGATTATAACCTGTACGGGGCTGGAGGAGTTTATAAACCGGAGGGTAGCGGTGGATAAAATATTTAAAGTATGTAATGGCGTAGTGAGTGTGGAGAACTGAGAAAGGAAAAGCGTATTACATGAGTGCTGAATACGGTGCGGATCAAATTCAGATTTTGGAGGGTCTTGAGGCGGTAAGGAAGAGGCCCGGAATGTATATAGGAACGACGTCGAGTAGAGGACTGCATCACCTGGTCTATGAGATTGTGGATAATTCCGTGGATGAGGCTCTGGCGGGATCCTGCGACCGAATTGAGGTTGTGATTCATGAGGATAATTCGGTATCGGTGACAGATAACGGCCGTGGGATTCCGATTGGAATCAATCACAAGGCGGGGATTCCGGCGGTAGAGGTAGTCTTTACGGTGCTGCACGCGGGCGGCAAATTCGGCGGAGGCGGTTATAAGGTTTCCGGCGGTCTGCACGGTGTGGGAGCAAGCGTGGTGAACGCACTTTCCGATTGGCTGGAGGTGGAGATTTACAGCAACGGTAAGGTATACCAGCAGCGATATGAGAGAGGAGCTGTCTGTTATCCGTTAAAAGAGGTCGGAACCTGTGATATCAATAAAACCGGTACGACGGTTACATTTAAACCGGACGCCACAATTTTCACGGAGACGACGGTTTTTGAGTATGATGTGTTAAAGCAGCGCCTGCGTGAAATGGCATTTCTGACAAAGGGGCTGCGTATTGTGCTGATCGATGAGCGCACCGAGGAGGAAAAGGAGCTTCCAAAAGCGGCGAAGGAAGAAAAGCTGGAGGAGCTTTTGGAGCGGGCCAATGAGGATGCAGAGCTGCGCGGGGAAACTGGCGAGATTGTCTCCACGGAGATTGGAGCTGACTCTGATTCGGAAGCAGAATCGGTGAATTCGGGTGTTGGCGAATCGTCAGGAATAGCAGCTTCAAAGGCTGCTTTGGAAAATTCAGAGGATCCAGAGAAAAAAGCTCCGCAAATCCGCAAATCCGAGTTTTATTACGAGGGCGGTATCAAGGAATTTGTCACTTACTTGAATAAAAGCAAGGACGGTCTTTACGAGAACGTGATTTATTTCGAGGGAACCAGGAACGGCGTCTATGTGGAAGTCGCCATGCAGCATAATGATTCCTACACTGAGAGCATTTACAGCTTCGTTAATAATATCAATACGCCGGAGGGCGGCATGCATCTGGTCGGCTTTAAAAACGCGCTGACCAAGACCTTCAATGATTACGCTAGAACGAATAAGCTGTTGAAGGACAGCGAGCCGAATCTGTCCGGCGAGGACATTCGAGAGGGTCTGACTGCCATCATCAGTGTGAAAATCGAGGATCCACAGTTTGAGGGACAGACCAAGCAGAAGCTGGGCAACGTGGAAGCGAGAAGCGCGGTGGACAGCATTGTTTCCGAGCAGCTGAAGTATTTTCTGGAACAGAATCCCACTGTGGCCAAGACAATCTGTGAGAAATCCCTGCTGGCGCAGCGCGCCCGCGAGGCAGCCAGAAAAGCGAGGGATTTGACCCGCAGAAAGACCGCTCTGGACGGCTTTTTTCTGCCAGGCAAGCTGGCGGACTGCAGCGATAAGGACCCGGCCAACTGTGAAATTTATATTGTAGAGGGAGACAGCGCCGGCGGCAGCGCGAAGAGCGCGAGGAACCGTGCCACGCAGGCAATTTTACCGCTGCGCGGCAAGATTTTAAACGTGGAGAAAGCCAGACTTGACCGGATTTACGGCAATGCGGAAATTCGTGCCATGATTACAGCCTTTGGAACAGGCATTCATGAAGATTTTGATATCACAAAGCTTCGCTATGACAAGATCATCCTGATGACAGATGCCGATGTGGACGGCGCACATATCGCGACGCTTCTGCTTACCTTCCTGTACCGGTTTATGCCGGAGCTGATCAAGCAGGGACATGTATATCTGGCACAGCCGCCGCTTTATAAGATCGAAAAAAATAAAAAGGTCTGGTACGCCTACTCCGAGGAAGAGATGAACAGCATTATGGAGGAGATCGGCAGAGACCAGAATAATAAGATTCAGCGTTATAAAGGTTTAGGTGAGATGGACGCAGATCAGCTCTGGGAGACAACGATGGATCCGGACAACCGTATTTTGCTGAAGGTGCATATGCAGGAGGATACGGAGTCTGAGATTGATTTGATATTTACCACTCTGATGGGCGATAAGGTGGAGCCGAGAAGAGAGTTTATTGAAGCGAACGCGAAGTTTGTGAAAAACCTGGATATCTAATTTTGGAAGGAACCTTACATGGACGATCAGATTTTCGACAGAATACATGAAGTAGATTTAAAAAAGACCATGGAGACGAGCTACATCGACTATGCCATGAGCGTGATCGCGGCGCGTGCGCTGCCGGACGCGCGGGATGGCTTAAAGCCGGTGCAGCGGCGTATCCTTTACTCCATGATTGAGCTGAATAATGGTCCCGACAAGCCACACAGAAAGAGCGCGCGTATCGTCGGTGATACGATGGGTAAGTATCATCCCCACGGAGATTCCTCCATTTATGGGGCGTTGGTCAATATGGCGCAGGACTGGAATATGCGCTATATTCTGGTGGACGGACACGGCAACTTTGGTTCCATGGACGGCGACGGCGCTGCGGCCATGCGTTACACGGAGGCGCGTCTGTCGAAGATTTCCATGGAAATGCTGGCCGATATCAATAAAGACACCGTGGATTTCGTGCCGAACTTCGACGATACGGAGAAGGAGCCCGTGGTGCTTCCGAGCCGTTATCCGAATCTGCTGGTTAACGGTGCCACCGGCATTGCGGTTGGTATGGCAACCAATATTCCACCGCACAACCTGCGTGAGATTGTGGCCGCGGTGGTTAAGATTATTGATAATTATGTGGAAGAGGACAGAAAAACTACCATCGAGGAGGTTTTGCAGATTGTCAAGGCGCCGGATTTTCCCACAGGCGCGACGATTCTGGGCACCAGGGGAATCGAGCAGGCTTACCGCACCGGCCGCGCGAAGTTAAAGGTCCGTGCGGTGACAGAGATCGAGACCTTGCCCAGCGGCAAGAGCCAGATCATCGTAACCGAGCTGCCTTACATGGTCAATAAAGCCAACCTGATCGTGAAAATGGCGGATCTTGTAAAGGCCAAAAAGATTGAGGGCATTACCGCCATCCGCGATGAGTCCAACCGCGAGGGTATTCGTGTTGTAATCGAGGTGCGCAAGGACGCCAATGCCAATGTGATTTTAAATCAGCTGTACAGGCATACGCAGTTACAGGACACCTTTGGCGTGATCATGCTGGCGCTGACAGACAATAACCAGCCAAAGGTCATGAACCTGCTGGAGATGCTTCAGGTATATTTAAAGCATCAGGAGGACGTCGTCACTCGCCGCACCCGCTATGATTTAAATAAGGCGGAGGAAAGAGACCATATTTTACAGGGTCTTTTGATGGCGCTGGATTATATTGATGAAGTGATCAATATTATCCGCAGCAGCGAGAATGTGAACGCGGCGAAGGCCCGTCTGATCGAGCGCTTCGGCTTTTCCGACGCGCAGGCTCAAGCCATCGTGGACATGCGTCTGCGTGCTCTGACCGGTCTGGAAAGAGACAAGTTAGAGAGCGAGCATGAAGACCTGCAGACCAAGATTTCTTATTACAAGGCGCTTTTGTCGGATAAAAAGCTGCTGTACGGCGTGATCAAACAGGAAATTAACACCATCGCGGAGAAATACGGCGACGACCGCCGCACGAAGGTGGTATTTGACGATTTTGAATTCAATACAGAGGACTTTGTACCGTTGAATGATACCGTGCTGGCGATGACGCATTTAGGATATATTAAGCGCATGACGATGGACAATTTCAAGGCGCAGAACCGCGGCGGCCGCGGCATTAAGGGTATGTCGACCATTGAGGATGATTATATCGTCAACCTGGTTATGACCACAACGCACAGCGACCTGATGATGTACACGAATTTTGGTCGTGTCTATAAGATGAAGACCTACGAGATTCCGGAAGCGAGCCGAACAGCCCGCGGGACGGCAATTATCAATCTCCTTCAGTTGAGCGCGGGAGAAAAGATTTCCGCGATCGTGCCGGTTGATGAGTATAATGATAAATATCAGCTGATCATGGCCACAAAGAACGGACTTGTGAAAAAGACACCGGTGACTGCCTACAGTAATATCCGAAAGAGCGGCCTGATCGCGATTAACCTGAGGGAAGGCGACGAGCTGATCGGCGTGGACGTAGCCAACGAGGATACCCACATTCTTCTGGTGACAAAGAAAGGCATGTGCATTCGTTTCGGACAGTCCGATGTCAGAGCGACCGGCAGAGACTCTATGGGTGTCACTGGTATTCGTCTGGGCGCGGGTGATAAAGTGGTCGGCATGCAGACGGATGAGATGGGTGAGAAACTCCTGATCGCTTCCGAAAAGGGTCTTGGAAAACTGACTGACATAAATATGTTCAATGCGCAGAACCGAGGCGGTAAGGGTGTAAAGTGTTATAAGATCACCGAAAAGACCGGCGACGTCATGGGTATCATGGCGGTGAACGATAACGATGAGATCATGATGATTACCACGGAAGGCGTGATTATTCAGATCCGCGTCAGCGACATTTCCACTCTTGGACGTATCACCTCCGGCGTGAAGCTGATGAACTTGGATGAGGGTGTAAGCGTCGCGCAGATGACGAAGATCAGGCGGACTGTGGAGGAAGAGAGCGAGTCGGGAAACCTGGAAGATCTGGATGATCCGGATGAATTATCAAAGGTTAAATCAGATGGAAGTGATCTGGATTACGAGCCGGAGGAGCGTTCGGATGAGTATGATGACCCGGATGAAGAATAAACTGGGAAACAGAGGTTACGCAATGCGTAAAACCGGGAACAACCGGTATGTCATTTGGATAACAGAATAATGAAATAAAAAACAGACCGGCGATTTTCACTGATCTGTTTTTGTGTAAATGGAATCCTTATGATTGTACCCTTGTCAAGGCAGCTTCAGGCCAGCTTTTTCATCAGCCCTTCCTGCAGCACTTGAGAACAGTTAATTCCTCTTTTATCTGCAAGGTTTGCCATCCAGGCGGGCAGGGACACGTTTTTGCACACAGCCCGGGTATCCGTTTTGGCGCGATAGGCGAGGGTGTCAATCTGCAAAACAGTTAAAGTCGCGTCAACAGGATGTTCAATATTGCATTGTGCTGTCGGTTTCAGAATATTTTCGGGATGTTCATCTTCCGCGAAAACCAGCCAGATCGAAGCCGCGTCAGTGATCTGTTCCACTGTGTCGGAAAAGTCTTTGCCCGTAGTAAAACATCCTGGCAGGTCGGGAACTCTTGCATAAAAACCAGTTCCATCTTCTTCAGGAGTAATGACGGCGGTATAGAAATATTTCATAGTAAGCTCCTTTTTACGAAATTTACATTTATTTACTGCGTTTTTGTTCTATTTCTTTCAGGATATATTTTAAGTCATTCTCGTTAAAGTCGTGCCTTTTCAGAGGAATGATACTGTGCAGCTTTTCATTGTAATAGATATCGTGATTTGCACCGCTTCTCTTGAAGGTATATCCGGCAGATTTCAGTTCTTTTCGTGCAATATCGCGTGGTTTCATTGTTACCTCCATATAATATATACAAAATTGTGTAATATATCAATGTGATTTTATAAATTTATTAGTGAAATGAATTTGGTAAATTTTTTCTGAAGGATCATGAGCGTCTTTTGCCTATGATATCATAATAAAATTACCACATGGACGATGTATCGTCCCAAATAACAAAGATTTCTGAAAATATTAAAAAATGAACCTTTCAAAGTTCAGAATCGTCTATATCAGTGAAACCGGTTTTCAATGTGACAGAAGGGAGGCGATAAGGTGGATGAGTTTGAAGCACTGCTGGCTGCTGAAAGTTTTCTCAGCTGAAAAACAGAGATTCCTTTAAAGCCTGGCTGATCAGCATTGCCAGAAATAAATGCAATGATTATATCAGGAAAAGAGCGACAAGGCGCCGTTTTCCGTAAAATGGGAGGAGCTGACCACGAAGGAGATTCCCTGTAACGAAAAAGAGTATGTGCTTGAAAGGGTGTTTGTGGCCCAGTTGACGGATACGCACTGCCGTTATCTGGCAACAATAAGAAATGACGGAGATGTCAGAAATTATATTACTTTCCTGGACGGCGATGAATTTATGTCAAACTGGGGCTTCGGTGAGAATAACTGCGGAAACGAAACTAACCTGTCAGTAAAGGGAGATATTCAGCGCGATGGTTCTGTGATTAGCAGTAAAAAGAAGGATTTCCTTCAGGATATCGTGGGTCGGTATATCGTTACTATTGCCGGGAAAAGCTATGACACGGTCTGCGTGATGGATATTGAAACCTACAATCCCAACGTGGTGTCGGAGCAGTATCTGGACAAAAATGGCCGGACGATCCTCTGGAGACGCTTTAACCGCGACGACTGGGCGCTCGATCATTACAAAAAGCTATGGAGCGAGCATCTGCCGGAAAATGATAGGATCACGGTCAACGGCGTTACGTATGTGCACTGGTATGACTGCGTGACAGATTATATTTTTCAAACTCGCACACTTGTAAGTTCAACATAAAAATGATAAAGGGCGGTTAAGTATTTTGGACTTAACTGCCCTGTCTGTTATATTCTTTTTGTCAGATGCAATACTATTGAAAGGCTGTTTAGGAAAAATTACCGTACCGGGCGCAGTTCTATATGCAGTTCCATATCCAGTCCTTTGGCAATCCTTGCCAAAAAGGCAAGAGACGGATTATAATTTCCACCTTCGAATCGACTGATATTACTCTGTCTGATGCCGGTTTTCTCGGCTAGTTCCTGCTGTGTAAGACCTTGTTCGTTCCGTACTTTAATAAATTGAGATATTATTTCATATTGCGGACGCAATTCTTCATATTCTTTTTTTGTTTCAGGGTCAGACAGCAACTCATTCCTCACTTGATTCCATTTTCTTAATTCAGTCATTGATTCCGAACCTCCTTATATAGTCCTCTTTATATCGTAATGCAGTCTCTAACTCTTTTCTGGGAGTTTTCCAATCTTTCTTTATAAAGCCGTGTAAAAGAACAAATGTATTGTTCAGAGGAAGAAAATAAAAGATTCGTGAGATGTCATTTCCCTGCTGCACCCGTAATTCCATTAATCCTTTATATTTTTCTCCCTGAATGTTTTTTACATACGGCATTTTCATGGACAATCCATGTTTTTCCAGCAGGTCAATCTCCCAAATGGCTTTTGCCCGGTGCTTTGATGATAATGAATTTAAAAATTGCGTTACCGGCTCATTGCCATTTTTGGTAGCATAAAATTCTATGTTCCAGTTCAAATCAGTATCCCTTCTTTCAAAGATTATATCATATATGAAATAAATAGCAAGATGTATTCTTTCACTCATGAAAAGATCATACC
>JAJQFS010000049.1 GCA_021200995.1 Lachnospiraceae bacterium
ATTTCCCGTATGGCCATGAGCAAGCACATTCTGGATGACTTAGCCGCAAGCCTTTCGGAGATTGCCAATGTGGAGAAGCCGCCGAAGGCGGAGGGCAGAAACATGACCATGTTCTTAGCGCCAAAATCCAAAAAATAGCACAGGAAAAATATCACAGGAGGATTCAACATGCCGAAATTAAAGACAAAGAGAGCCGCGGCAAAGCGTTTTTCCGCGACCGGAACAGGAAAATTAAAAAGAGCGAAAGCTTATAAGAGCCATATCTTAACCAAGAAGACGACGAAGAGAAAGCGTAATCTGCGCAAGTCCACGATTACGGATCAGACGAACGTCAAGAATATGAAGAAGGTATTGCCCTATTTATAATTCGGCTAAGGAGGAATAAGAAATGGCAAGAATCAAGGGCGGCATGAACGCCAAAAAGAAACATAACAGAGTATTAAAGCTGGCGAAGGGATACAGAGGCGCCAGAAGCAAGCAGTATCGTACCGCAAAACAGTCCGTGATGAGAGCGCTGACCAGCTCCTACGCGGGCCGCAAAGAGAGAAAGCGTCAGTTCAGACAGCTGTGGATCGCGCGAATCAACGCGGCTGCCAGAATGAACGACTTATCCTACAGCAAGTTCATGCATGGCTTAAAGCTGGCTGAGATCGACATCAACAGAAAGATGCTGGCCGAGATGGCCGTGAACGATGCGGAAGGCTTCACCGCACTGTGCGAGATCGCCAAAGAAAAGATCGCGTAATCACATTTAAGGTTAACTCCGGAAATTACAGGTTTGTTATTTCCGGAGTTTTTTGTGATACAAGGGACCAAAGGACAGAAATCGAATGTTTGCACAAGGCACGCCCTTCGGGTGTACATTCGTATTTCTGAACTTGGGGACTATAGTATCACAAAAAAGATATAGATGGAGGATCAAAATGAGCGTTTGGGAAAATTTAGAGCCACGGGCAGTATTCCACTTCTTCGAGGAGATCTGCGCGATCCCGCATGGATCAGGCAACACCGCGCAGATTTCCAAATATCTGCAGAGCTTTGCCGCGGAACGAGGAATCTGGTATCGTACGGACGAACTGGGAAACGTAGTGATGCGAAAACCGGCATCTTTCGGATATGAGGAAGTTCCGGGGCTGATTATACAGGGACATATGGATATGGTGGCGGTGAAAGAGGCTGACTGTGAGAAAGATATGCAGACAGAGGGCCTGGATCCGGCCATCGACGGGGATTATGTCTGTGCTGTCGGTACCAGTCTGGGCGGAGACGACGGCATCGCGGTGGCTTATGGGCTGGCGCTGATGGATGATGACAGCATTCCGCATCCACAGCTGGAGCTGATTATCACGGTGGACGAAGAGACCGGTATGTTCGGAGCGAACGCGCTGGATATGAGCGATATCACGGGCAGACGTTTTCTGAACCTGGATTCGGAGGACGAAGGCTGCTTTCTGACCGGCTGCGCGGGCGGCAGGCGCTTGAAGGGGCAAGTGGACCGGAGCCTCATAACAGTGCGCGGCAGACAGGTTACAATAACCGTTGCCGGCCTGCAGGGCGGGCACAGCGGCGGAGAGATTCATAAGGAGCGCGGAAACGCTATTCTTCTGTTGGGAAGAGTGCTGGCGGTGGTTTTGAACGAAACGGCGCTTTCTCTGATCAGCATGTCCGGCGGAACAGCGGAGAATGTGATCCCTTCATCAGCGCAGGCTGTTCTGGTTTGCGCGGAGCCTGAGAAGGTGCAGCCGGCTGTGGACAAAGTCCTGGCGGATCTTAAGAAGGAATACGAGCTGCGGGATCCTCAGGTGCGGGTTGAGGTGCTGGCGGCGGATTCAGATGGTGTTTATCAGGCGGATTCCCAGGAAGCGACCGCACACTTTATCACCCTTCTGACAGCGCTGCCCACCGGGGTGCAGGCCATGAGCCCCAGCATTCCCGGCATGGTGGAAACCAGCCTGAATCTGGGGATCCTTTCGTCTGATGAGGAGAGTATCACGCTGCAGTATTCTATCCGCAGCAGTGTGGAGAGCACCAAATACGCATTGTCAGATCGGGTGGCGGCCATTTTTGCGCTGGCTGGCGCTCATGTGGAGGCGGGCAGCGATTATCCGGGCTGGGCATACCGGGTGGACAGCCCGCTCAGAGATAAAATGGTCAGGGTATATGAGCGGATGTACGGAAAGAAGCCGCAGATTACCACGATTCACGCGGGC
Source organism: Lachnospiraceae bacterium (assembly GCA_021200995.1). Lineage (GTDB taxonomy): Bacteria > Bacillota > Clostridia > Lachnospirales > Lachnospiraceae > RGIG6307. Next base: position 2,211 of record JAJQFS010000049.1, read on the forward strand.
CTGGAGTGCGGACTTTTCCTGGGCAAGTGCCCGGATCTGGACTGCGTTTCCATGGGACCCGATATGCTGGACATTCATTCGACCAATGAGAAACTTTCCATTTCCTCTGTAAAGCGGGTCTGGGAGTATCTGCTGGAACTGTTGAAGGATAAAGCCTGAATAAATGATCATGAAAAATAATGATATCCACGCTGCCGCAAATCATACGTTTGCGGTTGCAAAAACAGACATAAATCGCGAAAAGAACAGGAATATTTCTACAAAATCAGATATTTCTGAGAGCAAATCGTTCAAAAAGACAAACAGGAATGTAAAGGACGTAAGGTGTCCTGCGGCGGGCAAATGCGGCGGCTGTGACTGGCTTGGCCGGCCTTACGAAAAGCAGCTTGCGGACAAGAAAAAGCTGGTGGCTGATCTTTTAAAGCCATACTGCAGGCTGGAAGGCATCATCCCCATGGAAACGCCGTATTTTTACCGCAATAAGGTACACGCCGTCTTTGACAGAGACCGCAGAGGAGCTGTGATTGCGGGCACCTATGAGAAAAATTCGCATCGCGTCGTAGCGGTAGAGAAGTGCCTGATTGAGGATGAAAAGGCCGGAGAGATCATCCGCACGATCCGGGACCTGTGCAAAAGCTTTCAGATCCGGATTTATGATGAGGATTCAGGCTATGGCCTGCTGCGCCATGTGCTGGTCAGGGCCGGTCACACAAGCGGGCAGTACCTGGTCGTACTGGTACTGTCCTCCCCGATTCTGCCGGATAAAAATAATTTTATAAAAGCTTTGCGTAAAGCGCATCCGGAGATTACCTCCGTGGTGATCAATGTGAACGACCGCCGCACCAGCATGATTCTGGGCGAGAAAGAGCAGGTCATTTACGGGAAGGGATATATAGAGGATACGCTCTGCGGCAAAACCTTCCGTATTTCCCCGAAATCCTTTTATCAGGTGAATCCCGTACAGACGCAGAAGCTGTATCAGAAGGCGATTGAATATGCTGATTTTCGCGGGAATGAGCGAATCGTGGACGCCTACTGCGGCATCGACACCATCGGCATTGTGGCTTCCGACCATGTGAAGGAAGTGATCGGCGTGGAACTGAATAAGGACGCGGTGCGGGACGCGCGCGTGAACGCCCGCATCAACTGCGTCAGGAATATTTCTTTTTATGAGAATGACGCGGGGCAGCTTCTGACGCAGATGGCGCAGCAGAAGGCGAAGGTGGATGCGGTGATTTTAGACCCGCCGAGATCGGGCAGCGACGAGGCGTTTTTATCCTCTGTGATACAGATAGCGCCTGCGAAGGTGGTTTATATTTCCTGCAATCCCGTTACGCTCGCCAGAGATCTGGAATATCTCACAAAGCGGGGATACAGGGCAATGAGAGCCTGTGCCGTGGACATGTTCCCGCAGACGGCGGAGCATGTGGAAGCGTGTGTTCTGTTAGAGAAGGCAGGCAAAGCACAGCCTGGGCGAAGGGGTACGGTCGACAGGGCAGACGGCGGTATGCCTGCCAGAACATGAATTTTACAATGACGGTTTCTTTTTCGCGCGGGAAAGAGTATAATACGGCGTGAGGGCGGTTGCATCGCAGCATGACATCGTAATATTTCTGTAACAATTTTATGATACAAGGGACCGGAAGTCAGAAATCGAATGCGGATATTCGTATTTGATTGCGGGACGGTTTTTGCGAAGCAATCCATAGTATCATATGATACTAGTTAGTCATACTTTTTACGCATATGTACGGCGATTTGAGCGTATGATGAAGGAAACCGTCGAATGTGAAATGTTAAAAATTGAGGAGATTATCTATGTGTGGAATAGTCGGTTATACCGGACAGCGCCCGGCTGGTCCGATTTTGCTGGACGGATTGTCCAGGCTGGAATACAGAGGTTATGATTCGGCGGGGCTCGCCGTCAGGGACGGGAACCGGGAGATCGAGATTGTCAAAGCCAAAGGGCGTCTCGCGGTATTATCAGAGAAGACGGACGGCGGCAGAGCGCTCGCGGGGACCTGCGGCATCGGGCATACCCGCTGGGCAACCCACGGGGAGCCCAGTGAGAATAACGCGCACCCGCACTGCAGCGATGATTATAATGTAGTGGGCGTACATAACGGCATTATTGAGAATTATCAGGAGCTCAGGGAGAAGCTGCTTCGTAACGGTTATCATTTTTACTCGGATACGGACACGGAAGTGGCGGTCAAGCTGATCGATTATTATTACAAAAAATATCTGGGTACGCCTGTGGACGCGATCAATCACGCCATGGTCCGCATCCGTGGTTCTTATGCGATGGCTATCATGTTTCATGAGTATCCGGGTGAGGTCTTTGCTGCGAGAAAGGACTGCCCCATGATTCTGGGCGCCGCGGACGGGGAGTGTTACCTTGCCTCTGACGCGACCGCTATTTTAAAATACACCAGATCCGTATATTACATCGGAGATATGGAGATCGGACGCTTAAAGGATGGAACCGCGACCTTCTATAATCTGGACGGTGATGAGATTGAGAAGGAAAAGGTGGAGATCCTCTGGGACGCGGAGTCCGCGGAGAAAGCGGGTTATGAGCATTTCATGATGAAGGAAATTCATGAGCAGCCCAGGGCAATCACGGATACACTTGGCTCTGTACTGGAAGGGGATAGTCTGCATCTGGACGGCGTTGGTCTGACAGATGAAGCGCTTCAGGATATCACGGATATCTGTATTGTTGCCTGCGGCTCCGCTTACCATGTGGGCATGGTGGCGCAGTATGTGATCGAGGATCTGGCGAAGGTGCCTGTGCGTGTGGAGCTTGCCAGTGAATTCCGGTATCGCAGGCCTTTACTCAAGGAGCACGAACTGGTGGTGATTATCAGTCAGTCGGGAGAGACGGCGGACTCGCTTGCGGCCCTCAGGGAAGCAAAGGAGATGGGTGCGCAGACGCTCGCCATTGTCAATGTGGTGGGAAGCTCCATCGCCAGGGAAGCGGACCACGTGTTTTATACGATGGCGGGGCCGGAGATCGCAGTTGCCACGACGAAAGCCTACAGCGCGCAGCTGATTGCGGTATACTGCCTGGCGGTACAGCTGGCGAAGGCAAAGTCACGGATCGAGGAGGATTATTATAAAGAACTGGTGAAGGAGATGACGCTCCTTCCCGGTAAAATCAATAAAATTCTGGAGGACACGGGCCGCCTGCAGTGGCTTGCCGCCAGACAGACGAATGTGAAGGACGCGTTTTTTATCGGCAGGGGCATCGATTACGCCATCAGCCTGGAGGGCAGTCTGAAGATGAAGGAGATCAGCTACATCCATTCGGAGGCTTACGCCGCGGGGGAATTAAAGCACGGCACGATCAGCCTGATCGAGAAGGGTACGCTCGTCATCAGTGTCATTACGCAGAGCAATCTGTATGAAAAGATTGTTTCCAACATGGTGGAATGCAAGAGCCGCGGCGCGCAGCTGTTCGGACTGACCACCTATGGTAATTATAATGTCGAAGATACCGCTGATTTTGTGATTTATGTGCCGAAGACAGATGAGCATTTCGCGGCCAGCCTGGCTGTGATCCCGCTTCAGCTTCTGGCGTATTATGTCAGCCTGTCCAAAGGGCTGGATGTAGATAAGCCGAGAAATCTGGCCAAGAGTGTTACGGTGGAATAGGCACTGTTTTGACAGAGATATTCATTTTAGACAAGAATCTGGAGTACGACTAAGATGCTGGACATGACCAAGGGTAAAATTTTTACACCGCTTTTTAAATTTACAATTCCCCTGGTGCTGGGAAATTTATTTCAGCTGACCTATAATGCGGCGGATTCCATCATTGTGGGCAGATTCGTGGGGGAGAGTGCTCTGGCGGCAGTGGGAACGGCCACACCGCTCATGAATATCGGGATATTGCTCTTAAACGGAATGTGCATGGGCGCCAGTGTGCTGGCGAGCGCGGATTTCGGAGCAGGGAATGAGAAGCTCTTAAAAAGACAGCTGAGCACCACCGTGATTGCCGGAATGGCGTTTTCCCTGGCTTTCAGTATCTGTATGATCCTGCTGGCGGGACCGGTCCTTAAGCTGATTCAGACGCCGGAGGAAGTCCTGCCAATGGCGCGTCAGTATCTGCGGATTGTGTATGCGGGGCTGATTTTTACCTTCATTTATAATTTCCTGGCCAATACGCTGCGCGCGCTGGGGGATTCCCGGACGTCGCTGTATTTCCTGATCGCAAGCTCCCTCATCAATATTGTCAGCGATATCTTTTTCGTGGCGGTTCTGCACTGGGAAGTGATGGGCTGCGCGGTGGCGACAGTTTTAAGCCAGATGCTCTGCTGCGTCTTCTGCCTGGTTTATATTCGCAAAAAGGTACCGATTCTTAACTTTGGCAGAGAATGGCTGATCTTTGATAAATCCCTGATTGGGAAAACGGTCAGCTTCGGCTCCACCAGCGCCATGCAGCAGGTATGTCTGCAGATTGGCAAGCTGATTATCCAGACGATGGTCAACACGCAGGGTGTCAGTGTAATCGCTGCCTTCACGGCAGTGAACAGGGTGGACGATTTCGCCTATACACCGCAGCAGAATATCGGACACGCCATGACTACCTTTATCGCGCAGAATGAGGGCGCGGGAGAGGATAAACGCGTGCAGAAGGGATTTCGCGCCGGTATTATCATTGAAGTGATTTACTCCGTCTGTCTGTGCGCTGTGATCTTTGCGCTGGCGCCGCAGATTATGGGGCTGTTCGCGCAGGATGGGGACAGTCAGGTGATGACATTGGGGACCTCTTATTTAAGGCTGATTGCCTTTATGTATATTCTGCCGGGCTTCACTAACGGGATCCAGGGCTTTTTCAGAGGAATCGGAGACATGAAGGTGACGCTGTACAGCACAACTATGAATATGGTGGGCAGATGCGTGGCACTGTATGTGATGCTGATGGTGCTGCATATGCCGTTTGTCAGTCTGGCCTGGGCCAATATGGCCGGCTGGATCCTTATGCTGTTATTTGAGGTTCCGCTTCTGGTAAGACAGTTGAAGCGTTTTCAGGCTGCGTGACCGGAGAATGAACAGGTTCTGATGCCGAGGAAGGCATATATGCCGGATATTTTGAGAGAAATTTCAGATAAAGAGGAAAATTAAGATGGCTCGAAAGAGAAGTGTTTCTTCAAAAAGCAGAAGTAAAAAGAAACTCACACCGGTCAGTATCCTGATCCTGGTTCTGGAAATCGTTTTCATTGTGGCACTGATTCAGGTGCTGAGGATTATGCTTGGATATATGAACGCGGATTCTTCTTATGACAGTCTGACAGAATCCATGCAGGCAGTGGAACTTACCATTTTCCCGTCTGAGACGACGTCCGGCACGGATGAAACTTTAACTGCGGTTGAGGCAGAGGCAGAGGAAACGGAGGAGACGAATGAGACGGTCACGTATTCTTACAGCATTACCGTCCCGGATTTTGACTATCTGTCCTCCATCAACGACGATGTGATTGGATGGATTCAGATTCCCGGCACCGCGGTGAATTATCCGATTGTGCAGGGAGATGATAACGATTATTATCTGACTCATCTGTATACGGGAGAGACCAGCTCCAGCGGCGCGATTTTCCTGGATTCCGGGACCACGCTTGGACTGGAGGACAGAAACGCCATTATTTTCGGGCACAATATGAAAAATGGCTCCATGTTCGCCGCACTGAACAGTTATTCCAGTTCGGGCTACTATTCCCTGCATCCTTATGTCGTGGTGACGGATTTAAGCGGGACAAGATATATCTATGATATTTTCGCGGTTTATACTGTGGATACCGCGAATGAGGAGGAGAGCGTTTCTGTTTATCTGCATGGCTTTGGCGCGGATGAGAACTTCGCGGCGTATCTGGAAACGGTGCAGGGGCTGTCAATCTACAGTACCGGTATCAGCGTCACGCAGGATGATTATATTATCACGCTTTCCACCTGTAAAAACGCGAACAGTACGGTCCGGACCATCGTGCAGGCCGTGCGCAGATAAGGGATACAGATGGAATTTAGGCTTGCCAGAATGAAGACTTTGTACTATGATGGTAATGCTTTTGGAAAGGGAGAAAGAGAATCATGAAAATTACGTTAAAAGACGGCTCTGTCAAAGAGTATGACCAGGCGATGAGCGTGATTGAGATCGCGAAGGATATCAGCGAGGGTCTGGCGAGGGTTGCCTGCGCCGGCGAAGTAAACGGTGAAAGAGTGGATTTGAGGACCGTGATTGATCAGGACTGCAGCCTGAACATCCTGACATTTAATGACAAGGGCGGCAGAGACGCGTTCCGCCATACGGCCTCCCATATTCTGGCGCAGGCGTTGAAGAGACTGTACCCTGAGGTCAAGCTGGCGATCGGCCCGTCGATCGACGACGGCTTCTATTATGACGTGGACGGCGTTACTTTAAGCACCGAGGATTTCCCGGCCATCGAAGCCGAGATGAAAAAGATTGTAAAAGAAGACCTGAAGCTGGAGCGCTTTGAGATGCCCAGAGCGGAGGCGATAGCGTATTTCAAAGAGAAAGATGAGCCATATAAGGTTGAGCTGATCGAGGACCTGCCTGAGGATGCGGCCATCAGCTTTTACAGACAGGGCGAGTTTACTGACCTGTGCGCGGGTCCCCACCTGATGAGCACGAAGCCTGTGAAGGCCATCAAGCTGATGAAGCTTGCGGGCGCTTACTGGCGCGGCAATGAGAAAAACAAGATGCTCACCAGAATCTACGGCACAGCCTATACCAAAAATTCTGACCTGGAAGAGTATGTGAATATGCTCGAGGAGGCCAAAAAACGCGACCACAGAAAGATCGGCAAGGAAATGGGCCTGTTCATGCTGGCGGATGAAGGCCCCGGCTTCCCGTTCTTTTTACCGAAAGGTATGGTGATTTATAATACACTGCAGGAATACTGGAGGGAAATTCACGCCAGAGAGGGCTATGTGGAGATTTCCACGCCGATCATGTTAAACCGCAGTCTCTGGGAGACCTCCGGCCACTGGGATCATTACAAGGAAAATATGTACACGACCGTGATCGACGACCAGGATTTTGCCATCAAGCCCATGAACTGCCCGGGCGGTATGCTGGTGTATAAGTCTCAGCCCCGTTCCTACAAGGAGCTGCCGCTGCGCATCGGCGAGATTGGCCTGGTGCACCGTCATGAGAAGAGCGGCCAGCTGCACGGCCTGATGCGTGTGCGCTGCTTCCACCAGGATGACGCGCATATCTTCATGACGCCGGAGCAGATTAAGGACGAGATTAAAGGCGTGGTGCGTCTGATCGACGAGGTTTATCAGCTCTTTGGTTTCAAATATTTTGTGGAACTGTCCACCAGACCGGAGGATTCCATGGGATCTGACGAGGACTGGGAGATGGCGACAGCGGGCCTTCAGGGCGCCCTGGATGAAATGGGCCTTGAATACACCATCAATGAAGGTGACGGCGCGTTCTATGGACCGAAGATTGACTTTCACTTAATTGATGCCATCGGCAGAGAGTGGCAGTGCGGCACCATCCAGTTAGACTTCCAGCTGCCGCAGCGCTTTGAGGCGGAATACACCGGTCCGGACGGTGAGCCGCACAGACCGATCATGATCCATCGAGTGGTTTATGGTTCCTTTGAGCGCTTTATCGGCATCCTGATCGAGCACTTCGCGGGCAAATTCCCGACGTGGCTGGCGCCTGTGCAGGTGAAGATTTTGCCAATCTCCGAGAAATATTTCGACTACGGAGAGAAGGTGCTGGCTCAGTGCAAGGCGGCAGGGTTACGCTGCGAGATGGATACCCGCAGTGAGAAGATCGGTTATAAAATCCGCGAAGCCAGAAACGAGCGCGTCCCCTATATGCTGGTAGTGGGCCAGAAGGAAGAGGAGAGCGGTCAGGTTTCTGTCAGAAGCCGCTTTGCCGGTGATGAGGGAGCAAAGGATTTGTCCGCGTTTATCGCAGATATTCAGGCGGAGATTGCTTCCAAAGAAAACCGGAAGGAAGAAGCGCAGAACTAAGACAGGAAGTTTAAAAATTGGAATCATAATGTCAGAAAGCCGGCGGCGGAGTGTGTGATCAGGCACTTTGCGCGCCGGTTTTTTGAATAAATATCGTTTGCGATGGCGCTAAATAGTCCGGCTGTCATTGGATAAAATTGCATACCCCGGTTATATTACATAAAATCAGAAAGACAGCAAAAAATAGATAGACCGAAAGAAATATGAGCGGATATGTTTGCGCATAATCCGTTTTACGAATGAAAAAGTGATTACTGACAGATTGATTCATCAGAAAGCAGGTAAAATATGAAAATCGCATTTTTTGGTACAAAATCGTATGACCGGCTCTGGTTTGAGCCACTTTCAACGCAAAAGGGGCAGGAAATTACCTTTTTCCGTCCCAGGCTGACGTCGGAGACAGCACCTTTGGCCAGAGGACACAGGGCGGTCTGCGCTTTCGTCAATGACGAACTTGGCGAGGACACGCTCGCAATTCTGAAACAGGAAGGTGTAAAGCTTATTCTTCTTCGCTGTGCGGGTTATAATAACGTAGATCTGAAGGCTGCCAGGGGGCTTGAAATGACGGTGCTGCGGGTACCCGGTTATTCTCCGGAAGCGGTAGCGGAGCATGCCATGGCATTAGCGATGGCTGCCAACCGACGACTTCACAAAGCCTATAATAAAGTCCGTGACAATGATTTCAGTCTGACAGGTCTGACCGGTGTGAATCTGTATCAGAAAACGGCGGGAATTGTCGGAACGGGTAAAATCGGACAGGCCATGATCCGGATCTGTAAGGGCTTTGGGATGGACGTGATTGCCTATGACCCATATCCGGTGCCGGATCTGGATGTGAAGTATGTGTCTTTGCAGGAGCTGCTGCATGAATCGGATCTGATTTCCCTGCATTGTCCGCTGTTCCCCGAGACACATCATATCATTGATGCCGAAGCGATTGCGCAGATGAAGGATGGGGTCATTTTAGTCAATACCTCCCGCGGCGGACTGATTAAGACGGAAGATTTGATTAATGGCATCAAAGCAGGTAAATTCCACGCGGTTGCGCTGGATGTGTATGAGGAGGAGAGCGAGCTTGTATACGAAGATCACTCGGACAATATTCTGGACCACACGACAACGGCACGTCTGCTTTCCTTCCCTAATGTGTTATTAACCTCCCACCAGGGCTTTCTGACAAAGGAAGCCCTGTATACGATCGCCGAGGTGACGCTCGACAACGCGGCGGCTTATGAAAACGGGCAGGAGCTGCAGAATATAGTCAGATGACAGTGCTTTTTCATCCATGGATGAATATGGCAAATGTGAGCCTTCCAAAAAGGTTAGCGCAATATAACTTCATAGAAAATCTCAAGAACCGCTTGCTTTTATGTCAGAATTTGTATATCATGTAAATGATTTTCGATTTTACATGAAAATCAGACGCATTTTACACAGAATTCAGACAAAGCGAATAAAAAGCCCGCGCACAAAGAGATTCTTTCATGCGCGCAGGCTGTTCGGGAGATTTTTATGTCAATCGGAGATATATTTTCCCTGTTCGGAGGCATCGGACTGTTTCTTTATGGCATGTCCATCATGTCCTCCGGACTTCGAAGTGCCTGCGGCGATAACCTGCAGAAGATACTGGAGAAGGCCACGGGCAATAAGGTGATGGCGGTACTGATGGGGATTCTGGTCACCATGTTGATTCAGTCTTCTTCCGCCACAGACGTCATGGTGATCGGCTTTGTCAGCTCCGGTATGATGACCTTAAGCCAGGCGATCGGCGTGATCATGGGAGCCAATATCGGTACTACGATCACGGCTCAGATTACCGCCTTTGACCTTGGCACCTGGGCGCCGCTGATTCTCTTCATCGGCGCGGTCATGTACCTGTTTATCAAAAAACAGGTGATTCGGCATATCGGCTCCATCATCATGGGTTTTGGTATGCTTTTTCAGGGCATTTCCTTTATGAAGGCGGCGATTTCGCCCTTAAGTGAGACGCAGATCTTTCAGAATCTGCTTTCCGCTCTTTCCAATCCTTTCCTCATCGTGTTATTTGGCGTTGCGTTTACGGCTCTTTTACAGAGCTCTTCTTCCGCGACGGTTATTTTCCAGGCGTTCGCCGCCCAGGGGATTATTTCCTATTATACCTGCGTCTATCTGATTATCGGTTCCGCGATCGGTTCTGTGACGCCGAATTTTTTAGCCAGCCTGACCACGAACCGCAACGGGAAACGGACCGCTTTATTAAATCTGCTCTTTAACCTGATCCGTGCGGCGTTGCTTATGACTGTCATCGGTATTTTCCCGCAGATATTGGATTTTATTCAGTACATATCCGGAGATGACATTGCCAGACAGGTTGCAAATACGCACACCCTCTTCGCGATCTTCGCGGTGGTTGTCATGCTGCCGTTCTCAGAATATATTGTGAAGCTGGCGCAAAAGCTGCTTCCGCCCAGAAAGAGCGAGCTGCAGGATCTGGACGACCGCGAACTGAAGTTCATGACCAATGTACAGGAGCTGCCGACCGCCGTGGCCATCAGCCAGGCCAAAAAGGAGATCGCCCGTATGGGTGCGATTTCCGTAGGAAATCTGGCTTTGTCGCTGGAGAGCTTTTTTGAGCTGGACGAGGAGAAGGCTGCCAGGGTTTTAGAGGTGGAGGAGACAGTTAATTATCTGGATAACGCCATCATTGCCAAGCTGGTACAGCTAAGAACCATGAATATCTCGCAGAGAGACATGAACCGTGTCTATCATCTGATTTTATCGGTGGCTGATATTGAACGTATCTCTGATTACGCGGAGAATATCAGCGGATACCAGAGTCAGATCCGCGCGGAGAAGGCCACGATGTCTGAGGACGCCAGGGGGGATTTGTTAAAGCTGTCCGAATTATGCCTGGAGGATGTGAACCTCTGCCTGGAGATTTTCGAGAATGATTCCTTCCACAAGCTGCATGAGGTGGAGGAGCTGGAGAGCGAGATGGAAGAGCTGTTAGAGGAGGTCAAGGACAATCATGTGAAGCGTCTGCTCAACGCGACCTGTAAACCGATTGTGGACGTGATTTTTACGGATCTTTTAACGGATCTGGAGAGAAGCGCTGCGCACGCTGACAACGTGGCCTACGCGCTTTCGCCGCAGAACGGGGTTTCCAGACTGGAGTAGCGGCGGAAACGAATGACAAAAGTACATAGCAAAGCGAGAGGAAGCCGTTTGCTTTTTTCCTTGACAGAGGAATGCAAACGGCTTTATTATGCTATACAGGGTTATGATTTTGACAGTTTTCGTGCTGAAAGATACGGCGAAAAACTCTGAACGACAAATGAAAAATACGTAAGGAGACAAAAGGTGAGAGATACCTTACAGAAATTTACAGCCGCGGTGAAGGCGGGCAGGGCATGGAAAGCGGTTTTACTTATGGAATTGATCGCAATCCTTTTTTTGTTGGCAAACTGTTTTCGCAGTCGCTGCGATTACATCGTGGATGCGGATGATCTGTATATTCAGGCGGATTACGTGGAGAAAACCACAGATGAAAATGGGACATCTTCTCTTACGGCGGCAGTGGAGGATTCGACCGGAGACGATGGGGAAGTAATTCTCAGCAGTCAGAATCTGACTTTATATCCGGGCTCCTACAGAGTCAGCGTTTCTTATCATTCTCAGGTAAATTATGTGGAGACTTCGGGCCTGGAAAACGGTTTGAGTTATCTGAATCTGGAGAGCGAACACAATTCCGCCTATTATGATTTTCCAAGGCTCCTGCTCAGGGACACACTCAGCAGCGTGGAGCAGACAGTACAGATCAGATCTCCGTGGGCGATGACGGATTATGAACTGAATGTCTCCTATTATGGGTATGGGGAACTGACGATTTATGCAATTGAAGTGGAAGAGATAGTAGCGTACAGATATGTGTGTCTGATTGGCATTCTCCTTCTTTTCATTCTGCTGGATACGATCTGCTTCCTGTTTTTCTGCGACCAGGATTTCCACTACGGGAAGGAAGTCGGTATATTGACACTGATCTGTGTCGGCGCGGTTCTCCCATTTATGGCCAACTGGACTTACTGGGGGCATGATATCGGGTTTCATGCAAACCGGATTCAGCTTCTGGCAACGGAGATTGCGAATGGAAACTGGTTCCCGGCAGTCTTTTCATCGGCGCTGAATGGCTACGGATATCCCGCGCCTTTATTTTATGGGGAGATCTTTCTTTATATTCCTGCGCTTCTGTACTGCTGCGGTCTGGGTCTGACTACGGTGTACAACCTGTATGTATGCATGGTTTCTGTCGCCACGTGTCTGATTATGTATGCCTGCTCGCGGAAAATCTTTCAGAAGACTTCCACGGCGCTTCTGGCCGCGGCCATGTACACCTTCAGCGCGGTCAGGCTGACAAATGTTTTCGTCAGATCCGCCGTAGGAGAGTATACGGCGCAGGTGTTTCTGCCTTTGGTATTTCTTGGCTTTTACCAGGTGTATTCGGCGCCGAAGGGGGAGAAGGTCACGATCAGGAGATACTGGCCCATTATCGTGGGTCTGACCGCCATTGTGAACTCCCATACGTTGAGCATTGTCATGAGCGCCATGCTGATCCTGCTGGTTTGTGTGGCTCTGATCAAAAAGACGCTGGAGCCGCAAAGACTCTGTGGACTCATTAAGGCTGCGGTTCTGTCTCTTCTGGTGAATCTGGCGTTCCTCGTCCCTATGGCAGCTTCTCTGCGCATGGATATGGTTGTCAGTGAGCAGGCCGGCGGAACCATCCAGCAGGCCGGTGCTTATCTTTTACAGGTATTTCAGTTTGTTGTAAACGGTTATCAGCTGGATCAGAGCAGCAGCCCGACTCCTTCTGAGGAAATGTCGCTGTCTCTCGGTTTGCCTGTGATACTTGGGCTGGTATTGTTTTTAGTATATCTGGCAAAACAGAATGCGTGCGGCTGCCGTGACAAAGAGAAGAGAAATCTTGCAGGTGCCTGCTGGGTTTTGTCTGTTTTTACCATTTTTCTTTCTTCCATATATATGTTTTATGATTATCTGGATTTTCTGCCGGAACAGATCTACAATGTGCTGGTGGTTTATCAGTTCCCGTGGAGATGGCTGACCTATGCAGTGCTGTTTGGCGTTTTCTGTACGGCCGCGGTGGTGGACAGTGGAGAGGTGGATTCACTGTTTCGGGGCATTTCTCCCGCGCTGATACTGGCAGCGGCGCTGATTTTAAACACAGGACAGATCTATGCAGACCAGCTGCGCACGGCAACGATAACGCGCCTTGATAATAATGCGTATTGCTATACATTAATGGTGGGCGGCGATAACCTGCTGTGGGGCAGCGATGTTTATGAGGTGTATTATTCAGATCTGATCTATGATGAGACACAGGTATCAGCGGGAGATTACCGGTATGAGGATGGCAGATGGAAGCTGTATGACGTGGAAAATACTTCGGACATGGCTGCCACAGTAGACATTCCCCTGTTTCACTATGACAATTACGCGGCATATGATTCTGAGACTGGCGAGGAAATCGTAATCTCTAACGGCAGCAACAACCGCATTCAGCTGAACATTCCAGCGGGCTATAACGGCACAGTAATCGTGGAATATCAGATTCCCACATTGTGGAAGGCGGCAGTGGCCGTATCCGTGGCGACAGACGCTCTTCTTGTTGTTTATGTTATTTTACACAGAAGAAAAGGAACCCGTATGAAGTTGGAGGAAAAACAGAAGTGAGCGACATCCTGAAACGATTCTGGAATACCGTAAAGCAAAGCACAGCCTGGAAAGTGTTTGTCATTCTGGAACTGATTGTGGTTCTGATTCTTTTACTGAAGTGCTTTGCCGGACGCTGTGACTACACGTATGTTCCCGGCAATATGGAGGTGATGAGCGATCTTGTGCAGGTGACGGCGGATGAGGAAGGCACTGCCGCTTATTATGTCAGTGATGCGGAAGCCATTTCGGAAACCGTTATCCTCTGTGATGACGGACAGATCAGGCTGATTCCCGGGGCATACAGGATTACGATCTATTATCTGTCCCAGGTGAATACGACGGAAGTGGCCAATATCAATAACGGCAACGGCAATCTGTATCTGACAAGTGAAAATAACAGCGTTTACCTGGATTACCAGACACTGTATCTCAGGAATGGTATGGATTCCAATTCCACCACATTCCGTGTCAGCGCGCCAGGCGCGATTGACGATATTTCCCTGAGCGTGACTTTCACGGGGGCTGGTGAACTGACGGTTTATTCTGTTGCAATCAGGGAAATTGTCGCGTACAGATATGTGAAGCTTCTGGCGGCAATCCTGCTTTTTGGCTTTCTGGATATCGCAGGCTTTCTCCTGTTTACGGATAAAGCATTTCAGAGAAAAAAGGAGCTTGGCGTACTGATTCTGATCTGTCTGGCCGGCATGCTGCCTTTCTTTGCGGATTACGTAATCTGGGGACACGATCTGGGTTTTCACCTTTACCGTATTCTGCTTTTCGCGTATGAGTTATCCATTGGGCATTATTTCCCGGCCATTTACACAGCGTCCCTGAACGGATTTGGCGACGCGAGCCCGATTTTTTATGGGCAGACGTTTCTGTACTTACCCGCGATTCTGTATAACTGCGGCGTTTCGGTTTCAGTGGCTTACAATATTTATATCTGCGCGGTCACTCTCGCCACCTGCCTGATTACTTATTTTTCCGCGCGCAAAATTTTCAGAAAGCCGGATTCCGCGCTCTTTGCGGCGGCCATGTATACGCTGGGCGCGGGGAGACTGACCAATATCCTGACCAGGTCAGCGGTGGGTGTTTACACTGTGCAGACGTTTCTGCCGCTTGTGGTCCTGGGCTTTTATAATATCTACACGGCCAAAAAGGGCGAGAAAATTACCATCGGAAAATACCTGCCCATCGTCATTGGCCTGACAGGGGTTGTCCTTTCTCATACGCTGACCATTTTTATGGGGGCGTTGATGATCGCGCTGGTGTGCGTGATCCTCTATAAAAAAACGTTTGAGCCTCAGCGTTTTCTGGCGCTGTGCAGGGCGGCGGCCCTGACGCTTCTGATGAGCCTGGCGGCGCTGGTTCCCCTGCTCGATGGAATGACGTGGGATATTCAGGTCAATCATGTGGTGAACCGGATTCAGACAACGGGAGCGTATCTGGTGCAGATGTTAAATCCCATTGTCAATAATTACCAGGAATATAATGTAAACGGCTCCGCTTCCAACGAGATGTCTCTGGCACTCGGAGGTCCGATCGTGGTGGGACTTGTCCTGTATCTGGTTTTTCTCGTGCTCCGAAAGAGAAAAAGGGAAGAGGAGGCGGATTCAGCAGTCAGTGGCTTTTCCGGACTGTGTTTCGGATTGAGCGTTCTGACGCTCTTTCTGTCCAGCATATATATGTTTTATGACTATCTGGATTTTTTGCCGGAAGTCCTGTATTCCGCGCTGACCTCGTATGAGTACTCCTGGAGATGGCTGACCTTTGCCGCGCTCTTTGGTATTTTCTGCACAACCGCGGTTTTAGACAGCGGGGAACTTAAGCAGGCATTTCCGCGTGTCCCATGGATGGTTTTCCTGTGCGCGCTGCTTATTATCAATACCGGACAGATTTATTCAAATCAGCTTTATACCTCCGATATGCAGCGGGCCTCCAACAACTACGTGGACTATCACTATTATTCGTATGGGGAATTCCAGCTGTATCCGACAGACCGGACGCAGGTGTTTTCCAGGGAGCTTCTGTATGACGCTGAGACGCTTCTGGTTGGCGATTACACCTGCCAGGACGGGGAGTGTGTGATTGCCCTGGAAAATCTGACAGATCAGAACGCGACTGTAGATATCCCCATGTTTGCATATGACCATTATGTGGCATATGATGTGGAAACGGGCGAGACCATCGAAATCACCAGGGGAGAAAACAGCAGGATCAGACTCAATCTGCCCGCAGGCTATACAGGCACTGTGAAGGTGGAATATCATCTGAGCACGCTGTGGGCTGTCTGCATTGTCATTTCTCTGCTGACAGACGCGCTTCTGATCGCGTACGCGCTGTTTGAGAAAAGGCGCAGTCCTGCTAAGCGGAATAAGGCAGCGTCCGCGGACGGCATTGTTGAAGCCTGAAGAGAGAGGGAGAGGATAAATCAGATATGATAAAAAAACTGTTCAGTCTCTTAAAACAGAATATTGCCTTCCGGATACTCTTTCTTGTGGAACTGGCCGTCATTCTGCTCGCGGCGTTAAATTGTCTGCGCGGCAGTGTGAGTTATGTCTTTTATCCGGGGGAGAACCTGTACAGTGACAGTGAATATGTCCAGTATATGACGGTGGATGACGAACCGGTCTATTACGCGTACCTGGAGGAAAATATAGCGGAAGCCACGGTCGCTTATACAGATTATTTCAGGCTGTATCCGGGCTCGTACCGGGTCAGACTGCATTACACGGCACAGGTTAATTATGAGGAAGGTGCGAGTTTTAATAACGGAAACGGATACCTTTATCTGGAATCTGTGGAAAATGGCGCTTTTTTTCATTTTGATAAAGTTTTTCTGCGAAACAGTCTGGACGAGGTGGAGCAGACAGTACAGATTACAGCGCCGTGGTATTTAAACGATCTGAGTCTGCGTGTGACCTTTTACGGCCTGGGAAGTATGACAATCGAGTCCATTGAAGTGACAGAAATCACAGCGTACAGATATTTGTGCCTGCTGGGGTCGGTTTTGCTGTCCGTTCTGCTTAACGTGATTGTATATCGCTTATTTATAGACCGGAACTTCAGGCGGGAAAAGGAACTGGGCGTTCTGGCTTTGATCTGCGCGGCGGCGGTTTTGCCGTTTGCGGCGGACTGGGTCTATTTTGGACATGATACCGGCTTTCATTCCTACCGGATTTTACTTCTGGCAAACGAGCTTCAGAATGGCAATTATTTTCCGGCCATTTATTCAGCTGCGCTGAACGGCTACGGATATGCCGCGCCGTTATTTTACGGGCAGATCTTTCTCTATGTTCCAGCCATATTATATAACTGCGGTTTTTCGCTGACGTTTGTGTATAATTTTTATATCTGCATGATGTCTGTGGCAACATGCCTGATTATGTATTATTGCGCGAACCGGATTTTTAAAAAGAGCGGCACGGCGTTACTGGCGTCAGCGTTGTATACGCTGAGCGCTGTCAGACTGACCAATATTATGACGCGCGCTGCCTTCGGAGAATTTACGGCGCAGGCGTTTCTGCCGCTGATCATACTGGGCTTTTATCAGATCTATACGGCACCGAAAGGAGATAAAATCACCATCCGGCGGTACTGGCCGGTTGTAGCGGGGCTGACGGGCGTGCTGCAGTCTCATATTCTGACGTCGTATATGTCCGTACTGCTGATCGCGTTTTTCTGTATTTTATTTTTCAGAAAGACAGTGGAAAAGACGCGTTTTCTGGCGCTTTGCAGGGCCGCGGGACTGACGGTTTTAGTCAATCTGGCTTTCCTTGTGCCGACTGTCACATCCATGGGAATGGATCTTTATGTAGATCACGCGGTAAATTATATACAGACCGGCGGTACGTATCTCGTGCAGTTGTTTAATTCCATCGTCAATAATTATCAGGTGATTAACGCGGCGGATACCGCTTCCAATGAGTTTTCCCTGTCCATTGGATTTTCCGTGACGCTCGGGCTGATCCTGTATCTGGTTTATCTTTACCGGATCCGGCGAAATGGCTGCGAGGATCCGGACAGAAAATATTTTTCATCTGTCTGCTTTGGTTTTTGTCTGCTGACGCTGTTTTTGTCGACTGTATACATGCTCTATGATGCGCTGGATTTTCTGCCGGACTGGGTTTACTCTGTGCTGACGGTTTATCAGTTCCCCTGGAGGTGGCTGTCTTTCGCGACAGTCTTTGGCGTGTTCTGCACAGCGGCGGTGGCGGACAGCGTGGAATTGCGTTCTCTCTTTGGCGGTTTGTCGGTTTCTGCTCTTCTTTGCGCGGTTCTGCTGGTCAATACGGGTCAGATCTGGTCAGACCAGCTGACTACGTCCGGCCTGGAGAATCTGTCGAATCATCTGTATTATTTCAATTCGCAGATCGGGGATACGGGGGAGTATCTGTTGTATCCTACGGATTCGAGCGCCCTGGCGTACAGAGAATTGTTCTACGACGAATCGGCGTTATCTGTCAGTGATTACCGCTATGAGGAGAACAGCTTTAGACTGTATGTGGAAAATCTGACGCAGGAAACCGTGACGGTGGATATTCCGGTATTTCATTATGACAATTATATCGCGTATGATACGGATACGAAAGAGGGCATCACGATTGCGACAGGAGAAAATAACCGTATTCAGTTGGAAATACCTGCAGGTTATATCGGCACTGTTGAGGTAAAATACCAGCTTCCCCTGTTGTGGAAGCTTGCTATTGCAGTGTCTGCGGTGACGGATCTGGTGCTGATCTGGTATTGTGTTCCCAAAAAGAGAAAGGGCAGTTTCAGCATGGCTGACCAGTAAAACTGAGGGGTGCTTTTCATGAGGCAGGTAAAATACCAAGGAGAGGAGACAGGAGTGATATCAAAAATGAAAGTACGTTTTTTGGAGGTATGGCGTCAGAGCAACGTGGTAAAAGGAGTGCTGATTTTGGAGGGGCTTCTTTTGCTGGTGCTTTTAGCCAACTGTTTTCGTGCCCGCTGCGACCGTGCCTATGGCTGCGGGGATCTTTATATGGACAGCGACGTGGTGCAGGTTGCTGTCTCGGAAGACGGGACCGAATATTATCTTGCGGATCTGGATGATAATATCACGGAGACTACAATTCTGCATACGGACTATTTCAGTCTCTGGCCAGGCGCGTACCCTGCCATTATTGATTATACCTCTCAGGTCAATTATGAAGAGGAGTCGAATTATCAGAACGGGAACGGGTATTTTTATCTGACCACAGTGGACGATAGTATTTATACGCGTTTTGACACGCTTTTTCTCAGAAACGGGACTACTTCTCTGGAGCAGACCATCCGGGTCACCTCGCCCTGGAAACTGAGCGGCCTGCAGATGAGCGTTTCTTACTATGGACTTGGGGAGCTTGCGGTTTCTTCGCTGGAGGTCAGAGAGATTCCGGCATTCCGCTATCTGCTTTTCTTTACGGCTATTCTTTTGTTCGTCATTTTTGATCTGGTTGCGTATGTGCTGCTTCTGGATCGGAATTTTCATTATGAAAAAGAAGTGGGGATTCTGACACTGGTCTGTCTGGCCGCGATCCTTCCATTTATCGCGGACTATGCTTACGCCGGGCATGATATCGATTTTCATTTGCAGAGGATTCTCTTTCTTGCAGAGGAGCTCAGAAATGGAAACTATTTTCCGGCAATCCTGTCACAGGCACTCAACGGATATGGGTATGCTGTCCCGCTGCATTACGGGCAGATTTTCCTGTACATACCGGCGTTTCTTTATAATTGTGGCGTATCTCTGCGGGTCGCATATAATATTTATATCTGCCTGCTGAGCATTGCGACGTGTCTGGTTATGTATTACTGCGCGCTGAAAATTTTTAAAAAGACTTCAACAGCACTGCTTGCGTCGGCACTGTATACCTTAAGCGCGGTGCGCCTGAGCAACATTTTCACACGGGCGGCTTTGGGCGAATTTACAGCGCAGACTTTTTATCCACTGATTTTTCTGGGCTTTTATAATATTTATACCGCGCCGAAAAATGAGAAGATCACGATCCGTAAATACTGGCCGATCATCGTGGGCCTGACCGGCGTGGTTGTGTCGCATCTTTTGTCGATTGTCATGTGCACGATGCTGATCCTTGCCTTTGTGCTGATTCTGATTAAAAAGACGCTGGAGCCGCAGAGATTTTTCGCGCTCTTAAAGGCGGCGGCTTTGACGATCGCGGTCAGTCTTGCGCAGCTGATTCCCATGGCTACTTCCATGGGGACGGATGAGAATGTGTTTTATACTGTGAATTACATTCAGGATTACGGCGCGTATCTGATACAGATATTTAACTCTGTCGTGAACAATTATCAGGCATCCATGGATGACAGCGGATACGCGCTCAGGGAAATGTCCTATTCTATCGGATTTTCCCTCACACTGGGACTGATTTTGTTCGTTGTATGGAGAATCAGACTGAAAAAGGCGGAGGCGCAAGAGAAAGATAAGAGCGGATTCGCCACTTTATGCTGGTGTGCGGCGCTTGTTACGATCTTTCTGTCCACCAAGGCTTTTTCTACGATTACCTTGATTTTCTGCCGCAGAGTATTTATTCTGTGCTGACAGTATTTGAGTTCCCTTGGAGATGGCTTTCTTATGCTACGCTGTTTGGCGTGCTGTGCACGGCCGCGACTGTCGACAGTGAGGAAATCCGGCATCTGTTCGGGGCGGTTCCGGTTCCGTTGCTTTTGAGCGCGGTTCTGATCTTCAACACGGGACAGATTTACTCGGACCAGCTGTATACCTCTGATGTAACGGTTTATCAGAATGTCTATTATCTGGATTTTGCCTATTCACCGGAATTTGTACCGAACGGTACGGAGCTGTCAGGCCTGTATTATACGAATCTGCTGTATGAAGAAGAACAGTTGAGTGCCGGAGATTATCATTATGAGAAGAACCACTGGCAGTTTCACGCGGACAATACTTCTTCTCAGACTGCTGCAGTGGACATTCCGGTTCTGTGTTACAATAATTATGTCGCGTATGATGCGGACAGCGGTGAGAACCTGGAAATTTCCTCCGGGGAGAATAACCGCATCCGTGTACATATCCCTGCAGGATATACCGGTACCGTTGTAGTGAAATATCAGCTGCCGTCACTTTGGAAGCTGGCCATTGCGGTGTCGGTGGCGACGGATCTGGCGCTGGCAGGATATGCTGTATATTTCAGAAAGAGAAAATCTGCGCCAAAGCCGGAAAGCAGCGGAGAATGATATTGTGCCGGCGGACATGCCGTGAATCGTAACGTGTGATTCTTAAGATTTTCTGAATGTGATTGACAAGTACATATGTTGATGATATAAGTGTATTAAGATAATTAATACACTTATATTTTGTATTGAACACTTTTGTGAGGTGGAGCCTATGATTATACTGGATTACCGGGATAAACGGCCTATTTATGAACAGGTGGTGGAAAAGCTCGAACGGCTCATTGTGGGCGGCGGCCTGGAAGCCAACACGAAGATGCCGAGCGTCCGCTCGCTTGCGCTGGAGCTGGCGGTAAATCCCAACACGATTCAGCGGGCTTACGCGCAGCTGGAGCAGGACGGATATTTGTATACCGTGAGCGGACGGGGCAGCTTTGTCGCGCATGAGAGCGAGTGGCGCGGCGCCAAGGAAAAGCAGCTCACAGAGAAGCTGAAAAGTGTCGTGCAGGAAGCGAAGGAGGCCGGCATGACGCAGGAGCGGGTTCTGAGTGCTGTCGCGGAGGTTTATGCGGAGAAAGATTTCGCAAAAGGGGAGGAAACGGAACATGATTGAAGTCACAAATTTGCAGAAAAGCTTCGGCGAAATCAAGGCAGTCGACGGAATCAGCGCGACCATAGCGGAGAGTCATGTGTTCGGGCTGATCGGCACCAACGGCGCCGGTAAATCTACATTCTTACGTCTGTTGTGCGGCGTCTTGAAGCCGGAGGGCGGTTCCATCCTGATCGATGGGGAACCGGTCTATGATCAGCCGAAGGTCAAGGAGAAAATCTTCCATATTTCAGATGATCAGTATTTTTTTAAGAGCGGTACGCCGATGGACATGTTCCGCCTGTATGAAAACTTTTATCCGCAGTTTGACCGGAAGAGGGCGCTGAATCTGATGGAAAAGTTCGGCCTGGACAAGGACCGGAAGGTGAATACCTTTTCCAAGGGCATGAAAAAGCAACTCTCCGTGATCTGCGGCGTCTGCGCCAACACGAAGCATCTGCTCTGCGATGAGACCTTTGACGGCCTGGACCCTGTCATGCGCCAGGCAGTGAAGGCGATCTTTATTCAGGAGATTGAGGAGCGGGGAATGACGCCCATTATCGCTTCCCACAATCTGAGGGAGCTGGAGGATATCTGTGAGTATGTCGGTTTTCTGCACAGGGGCGGCATCCTCCTGGAGAAGGACCTGGATGAGATGAAAATGAATATCCACAAGGTGCAGTGCGTGTTGCGCAAAGCGGAGGATATTGATGTGGTGAAGGAGCATTTTGCGGTCTTAAACGAGAACACGAGAGGCAACTTAAAAACCATCACCCTGCGGGGCGAGCGTCCTGAGGTGGAAGCGCTCTTTGCAGGTCTTGATCCCGTCTTTTATGAGCTTTTGCCCCTCTCATTGGAGGAAATCTTTATCAGCGAAACGGAGGTAAAGGGATATGACGTCAAAACACTTTTTGGTTAAATATATGCTTGAGGATCTGCGCCACCGTCTCTGGATGCTGGCCCTGTCCGTGCTGGGAAGCTTCCTTTGCATGCCGGTGGCATATCTGCTGGTGATGGGTTCTTATCGTTCCCGTTACGAGAGATATCTTGCAGAATATGGCGCGCAAAAGGCAATGGAAATGTTGCAGGGCGGGCTGACTGATTATTTTCAGGAAATCGGTCTGGGCTTAAACGGTGCTGTCGCGATCTGCGGCGCCATCATCGTGGGGCTTTTCGGCTTTCGTTATGTGTTTCGCCAGGACATGGTGGACACGTATCACAGTATTCCGGTGAAAAGAAGCACTCTGTTCTGGATTCATTATATCGACGGATTCCTGCTCTGGTTTGTGCCGTTTCTGGCCTGTGGCGCTCTGACGTTGCTTCTGGCGGCCTCCGATATCGCAAAGGCCGGGGCTCCCGGGCAGATGATTGGCTGCGCGATGACAAGCGGTCTGACAATTCTGGTATCATTTCTGACGATATACAGTCTGGTGCTTCTGGGCGTCATGCTCGCGGGCAATTTCTTAAACGCGCTGGTTGTGATGGGCTTTGTGGGGATTGCGGCGTCCGCTGTCTATCTTGTAATATATATGGGACTGGAAAGCTATATGACGAGTTTCTGGCAAATGCCGGTCGCGTATGAGGATTCTGTCTTGTGGCTCTCTCCGGCGATTTCAGCGGTCTGGGTTTTGATTTACCGGGCAATACAGGATACACCGCTGCTTACCGCAGGTCTGATCATCCGCTGCCTGATCGCGCTTCTGACCGCTGTCGTGATGTTAACTGCCGCGCTGCTGGTGTATCTGAAACGTCCCAGCGAAGCGGCAGGGCAGGGCGTTTACCGCAAGGGTATCGCGGCCGTCATGCGTATGGTGACAGCTATTGTGGCCGGTTTTGGCGGCTGGTGGTTTTTCTCCGGAATTTCCAGCGAAGGCTATGTAGCCTGGGGCATATTCGGCGCGATTTTGGTCAGCTTCCTGACCTATGGCGTCCTGGATATTGTGTTTACCATGGATTTCAAGGCATTCTGGCGGCATAAAATTCCCATGGCTGTGTCTGTAGTCTGCACGGTTCTTATCGGTTTGTCCTTTTATTTTGACTGGTATGGATATGACAGCTATCTGCCCGAAAAGGAGCAGATTCAGGACATGGGAATTTACCTGTACAGCTCCAGCTACCGCTATAATTCCAGGAATGAAGCGCTGACACAGATGCACTATACGGACGCGGATACGATTTACGCGGTGCTGGAGAATGGAAGCGGCAACACGGCAGACGTCGTGGCTGAAGGCTCCGCGGATTATGCTGGGGATTATGTGCTGGGCGCGTATGGCGCCTGGTATGAAACGACGGAAGACTGTATCGTCCGTGTGACATTAAAAAACGGCAGGTCATATTATCGCTATTATGTGCTGGACGCCGGGTGTCAGGAGGCACTGACGCGGATCACCCAGAGCGACGATTATGTTTCCATTATGTATATGGTTCCGGATATCGCGGTGGAAACCTGTGATTCGGTGGATATTTACAGAGAGGATATGGAGTATTATACGACCGATACGGAGGAAACGCGGCTTTTGCTGACAGCGCTGAAGGAAGATCTCGATACCTGTGGGGCAGAAATCATTTTCAGCGACAGCAAAATATACTGTCGTCTTCGCTATGGATACTGGGACGAGAAGGGAAGCTATTACAACCAGTTCTCGTTTATTACAGAAGATTATGTGAATACCATCGCGGCGTTGAAGGAGCTGGGCCAGGATGCCTTTATGGAGGAAATGGACCCAGAGACGGTGGAGTATGTCGAAATCAGCTGCACTCTCTATGCCTCTGATTTTGATAACACGGATGACATTCTTGAGGTGCTGGGGAGCTGCTTTGGCGTGGATATGAGCGGCGAGGCGCTTTCCTTAGACAGTGAGAAATACGCGGATCTGGCGGAAAGCCTGTATGGGGAAAGCTCGGACGGATATGCGTCACTGTGGGTGGACATCACGGATACAGAGAAAATTGAGGAGCTTCTTTCCTTATGCGACTATTACAGCTATCCGTCCTATCCGTCGAGAAGACAGCTGTTTTGTGCTTACTCCGACGTGGGCGCGTATGTGCTTTTGGATAACGACGGGGAATATACTTTTTCTATTCCATATGGAAAGATGCCGAAGGAATATATCCTGCGCCTGGCCACGCAGCTGGAGGAGGATTAAGAGACACAGTTTATAAAAAAACAGAGCAAAATACTGCCGGAATATGAAATTTTCTTCACATTTCTCTAACAAACTGCCGATATACTGCCATTATTGAGAAAAGGCCGGACAGGCTGCGAAATCTTTTGGACGGAGTGTATCTTGAAGATGAGGAAGAGACTGAAGTTTATCATTATCGGCATTGAGTTGTTTGTACTGGTTGCGGTAGCGGGCATCATGCTCAACGTTGTACATCTGACCAGCGCCACCGAGGGCGTGACCAAGGTGGAGGTTGATGAGGAAGATATCCAGATTCAGGAGGAGGTCAAGGAAAGCGTTGAGATGAAGGGCTACCGCAATATTGCGTTGTTCGGACTCGATTCCACGGTAGGGGAGTTGACGAAAAACACCAGAAGCGATACAATCATCATAGCGAGCGTCAATTTAGACACCGGCGAGATCAAGCTGATGAGCGTGTATCGGGATACTTATTTAAATCTTGGAGACGATACATACAGCAAGTGCAACGCGGCCTACGCCAAGGGCGGCCCGCAGCAGGCCATCAGCATGCTGAACGCGAATTTTGACCTGGATATTCAGGACTTCGTGGCCATCGGTTTCCAGGGCCTGAAGGAAGTCATTGATACGCTGGGCGGCATCTATATTGAAGTGGATGAGGACGAGCTCAAATATATCAACAGCTACCAGCTGACCATGGCGGAGGATTTAGGCTGCAGCTATACAGAGGTCACGGAAGCCGGTTATCAGCTTCTGGACGGCCTGCAGTCCGTTGTCTACTGCCGCATCCGCTATACCTCGGGCAGTGATTTCACGAGAACCGCCAGACAGAGAGAGGTGCTCATGGCCATCCTGGAGGTGGCGCAGCAGCAGGATCTGGCGACCCTGACGAAGGCCATCAATGTGGGCGCGCAGTATATCGCTACCAGCGTGGATCTGGAGGATATGGTGGAGCTCGCCGGACAGATCGCGGATTATTATATTACGGATGAGGGCGGTGTACCGACATCGGATCAGAGGGTGTTCGCGGATTTAAGCTGCGGCGACAGCATTGTGACAACAGATCTGACCGTGACGGCTTCCTATCTGCATCAGGTTCTGTTCGACCAGGAGGATTATGAGGTCAGTGAGAACCTGCAGGCGATCAGCGGTACCATCTCGGAGAATACCGCTCCATACATTCGAAAATAGCTTTATTTTCTTTATCGGGAGGATTTCATGGCCCGTATCTTAATTGTAGAAGACGAAAAACCGATTAATCAACTGATGAAACAAAACCTGGCGCTGCAAAATCACCAGGTTTTGCAGGCTTTTGACGGAAAAGAAGCACTGGAGATTCTGGATTCCAGGGCGGACATCGACCTGGTGATCCTGGACATCATGCTTCCCTATATTTCCGGACTGGACATCATTAAGGAGATCCATGACATCCCTGTGATGTTTGTGACCGCGAAGGACGGCATTCAGGATAAGCTGAAAGGTCTTACCAGCGGGGCGGAGGATTACCTGGTGAAGCCCTTCGATATGCTGGAGCTGATCGCGCGGGTGAACCTGATTCTGAAGCGTTATAAAAAAGACGCCACCACCTTTGAACTGGCCGGCGTCACAGTGGACCTGGTTTCCCAGAGGGTGTTAAAGGATGGCGAGGAGGTCACGTTGACGCCCCAGGAGTGGTCCCTTTTGGAGGCTTTGATTCGCAATGTCAATATCGCCTTAAGCCGTGACCACCTGCTGAATATGGCCTGGGGATATGATTTTGACGGGGACGCCCGCACGGTGGACGTTCACATTGTAAAGCTGCGCAAAAAGCTTGGCTGGGAGAATCAGATTAAGACTTTATATAAGCTCGGATATCGTCTGGAGACAACGCAATGAAGCTGTGGCAGAAAATTTATATGACGGCGCTTCTGCTTTTTTTGCCGGTCTTAAACGTAGGCCTTTTTATGGGCGCCAGAAAAATTTTTGATTACAATATAGAATCGGCAAAAGACCAGGCTTCGGATGAGGTGCATCTGCTCTGCCATACGATTGTGAGGGATATCGAGTCTCTGCCGGGCGTCCAGCAGCTGCGCGAAGGCATTGTGGAGGAAGTGGCGCAGACGTATATCGACTACATGGCCAATAAGGATTCTAATGTGACGCTGGAGATCCGTTATGTGGACGTCAGCGAGGATCTGACCATGGGGCAGCAGCTCATTCAGCTTTATATGGGCGGGGACGATCCGATCCTGTATGTGACGGAGCTTCTGGAGACGCCCTATGAGGGCTATCAGCTGTATTACACGAAGCCACTGACCGATTTTTATCAGCTCTGGTCAGATTTAAAGATGGTATTTATGGTGATCAGCCTGAGCTGCTCCGTGGTGCTGGCAGCGATTCTGTATCTGCTGTTGTATGAGATGACATACCCGCTCAAACGCTTAAGCGAGGAAGTGGAGCGAATGCGCAGGGGAGAAGCCTGGGTGCCTGTGGAAGTGGAAGGCAAGGATGATATTGCCTCCCTGACAGAGCGCTTCAATGAGATGGCGGAGGAGATTCAGCGTCAGTTGGAGCAGCTGCAGCGGGAAAACACTGTCAAGCAGCAGCTCGTTGACGATGTGGCTCATGAGCTGCGCACGCCCCTGACCGCGATTTACGGATACGCGGAATATCTGGAAAAAGCGCCGTGCACAGAAGAGGAGAAAATCGATGCCCTGGAGTATATCATGACAGAGAGCAAGCGTTTGAGCCATATGGGGCAGGAGCTTTTAAGCATGGCGATTTTCAGGGAGGATGAGTTAAACAGGGAAGAAATTGACGCTGAAGACTTTGTGAAGGATATCTCCAATATGCTCGAGGCGAATTTAAGGGAACGGCGCATCAAACTGCAGAGTACGGTTGGGCTTGCGTCCTTTACAGGAGACCGGGCGATGCTGGTCTGCCTGGCGCGTAATCTGATTGAAAACGCTGCCAGGGCCAGTGAGAGTGGGGCCGCGGTCTGGTTTTATCTCTGGGAAGAGGCGGACGACTTCTGTATGTCGGTACAGGATCAGGGCATTGGCATGGAGACGGAGGAGCTGAACCGCATCACGAACGCGTTTTACCGCGTGGATAAGGCGCGGAGCCGTTCCAACGGCGGAGCGGGCATCGGACTGAGCCTCTGTGATCTGATCGTCAAAAAGCATTCCGGCGTGATGGAATTTGAGTCGGAGCCGGGAACCGGCACCACGGTGACGGTCATTCTGCCGAAGGAGGTGGGAGCAAACGGTGAAGTATAATATTTTAACCTTTCTGACAGCAGCTCTCATGGTGGCGGTCTCCACACTGGCACTGACGAGCGGCATGTGGATTTATGAGCATAATAAACTGGAAGCAGAGGAAATGCGTACTCCTACCACAATCAGCAGTACCATGAGCACAATCTACAGCGATTCCGCGCAGAATGACACAGAAAATGAAACGGATCCCACATATGAGAGGATAGAGGATATCGAGGAAGAACGCGACGGCGGCTCAGGAACGGAAGACGGAACGGCGCAGGAAGGAGATACAGGTGATTGATTATACGGAAGGCAGCGGAAAACAGTATCACATCCAGGTCGGACCGGGCGAAGTTGGCAGATACGTTCTTTTGCCGGGTGATCCCAAGCGCTGCGCAAAGATCGCGGCTTTTTTAGATGATCCTGTTCTGGTCGCGGACAGCAGAGAGTTTGTGACTTATACGGGCACATTGGACGGTGTGAAGGTTTCTGCCACCAGCACGGGAATTGGCGGCGCCAGCACCTCCATCGCAGTGGAGGAACTGCGCAGATGCGGCGCGGATACGTTTATCCGGGTGGGAACCTGCGGCGGTATGGATGTGGATGTGCAGGGCGGCGATATTGTGATTGCCACGGGTGCTGTCCGCATGGAAGGCACCAGTAAGGAGTACGCACCGATTGAATATCCCGCGGTCGCGGATCTGTCTGTGACGAACGCGCTGGTACAGGCTGCAAAACAGGTGGGTGCGCCGTATCACACCGGCGTGGTGCAGTGCAAGGACGCTTTTTACGGTCAGCATGAGCCGGAGAAGCTGCCGGCTGGATATGAGCTGATGGAGAAGTGGCAGGCGTGGCTGAAGATGGGCTGTAAGGCCAGTGAGATGGAGTCCGCGGCGCTGTTTATCGTGGGCGGTTATCTGCGCGCCAGGACGGGTACGTGTCTTTTGGCGATTGCGAATCAGGAGCGGGAGCGCCTGGGGCTTCCGAATCAGCAGGTGCATGAGACGGACCTGGTGATACGGGTGGCGATTAAGGCGGTGCGGAGGCTGATTGGAGAGGACGGACAGCATGTTTAAGTATAATCGGATTTTTGTGATAGTAATAGACTCGTTAGGTATCGGCGCGATGCCGGACAGTGCGGAGTATGGGGACGTCGGGGTGGATACGTTGGGACATATCGCTCAGAGTGTGGACAGCTTTCATATTCCGAATCTGCAGAGACTGGGGCTGGCGAATCTGCATCCGATGAAAGGTGTGGAGCCGGTTGATCAGCCGCTGGGCAGATATGCACAATTGTACGAGCGCAGTGTCAGCAAGGATACGATGACGGGACACTGGGAGATGATGGGGCTGCATATTACGGCTCCGTTTAAGAGTTTTACGGATACAGGCTTCCCGCCGGAGTTGATTCGGGAACTGGAAGAGCACTGCGGCAAGCGGGTGATCGGCAATAAGGCCGCGAGCGGCACCGAGATTCTGGAAGAGCTGGGAGAAGAGGAAATCAATACCGGCGCCATGATCGTGTATACCTCCGCGGACAGTGTGCTGCAGATCTGCGGGAATGAAGAAACCTTTGACCTGCAGAATCTGTATCGCTGCTGTGAGATTGCCAGAGAGCTTTGTATGCGGGAAGAGTGGAAGGTGGGCCGTGTGATTGCCAGGCCTTATGTCGGAAAGAAAAAAGGCGAGTTTGTGCGTACCGCGAACCGTCATGATTACGCGATTGAGCCCTATGGTCCTACGACTTTGACCGCCTTAAAGGAGGCCGGCTTTGACGTCATCAGCATCGGCAAGATTAATGACATTTTCTGCGGAAAGGGGATCACGAAGGCATATAAGTCGAAGAGCAGCGTTCATGGGATGGAGCAGACCATTGACATGCTGTCTGAGGATTTCACAGGTCTGTGCTTTACTAATCTGGTAGACTTTGACGCGCTCTGGGGACATCGCAGGAATCCCGTGGGATATGCGCAGGAGCTGGAGCGGTTTGATGAAAAGCTGGGCGCGTTTATGGCGGCCATGCGGGAGGATGACCTCATGATCATCACGGCCGATCATGGGAATGATCCCACCTATACCGGCACGGATCACACGCGGGAAAAGGTTCCCTTTATTGCATGGTCCACAGGCATGGAGCAGGGCGGGAAGCTTCCCGACCAGGATACCTTCGCGGTGATCGGCTGTTCGGTCGCGGAAAATTTTGGCGTGGCCATGCCGGAGAATACGATAGGAAGTTCTATTCTTGCCTCTCTTTGAATGAAGTAAAATGTCCGTGGGACAATCCCTGCGCGAAAACCGTGCGGTTTCTGACTGTCTCGCGGACATTTTTTTGCTTTTGTGAAAATAATGTGAAAAAACATTGGAAAATCTGTTGACGAAAAATGTCATTGCGTGTAAAATTCCTGTTAGTGAGACGTAAAATCAAAGCTGCCCTGTGCGGCTGAGACGATGTCTTATCTGTCTTTTTTCATCAAACTACATATAGGAGGAAAGAAATGAAAAAGAAACTTTTTGCAGCAGTTCTGACCGCGGCGATGGTTCTTGGTCTTGTTGCGTGCGGTAGTTCCAGTACTTCCAGCACTTCTCAGGCGACCACCTCTGATGAGCCGTACAAGATTGGTATGGTAACCGATACCGGCGGCGTGAACGATGGTTCCTTCAACCAGTCATCCTGGGAAGGTCTGTCCCAGCTGGGCGAGGACTATGAAGGCCTGATCGAGGTAAATTATCTGGAGTCCGCTACCGATTCTGATTATTCCGCGAATATCGAGACCTTTGTGGATGAAGAGTATGATCTGATCATCGGCGTCGGCTACATGCTGGCGGATGCCATCGGCGAAGCCGCTGATGCCAATCCGGACATCCTGTTCGCCATCATCGATGACAGCACCAACGCGGACAAAGAGAATGTGGCCTGCCTGATGTTTGAGCAGTCTCAGGCTTCTTATCTGGTAGGTTATGTTGCCGGCCTGATGACCGAGAGCAACACTGTGGGCTTTGTGCTTGGCATGAGCACCACCACCATGAATGAGTTTGGTTATGGCTATGTAGCCGGCGTTCTGGATGCGAACCCGGATGCTACTGTTCTTCAGTCCAATGCGAACTCCTTTGGCGATTCTGCAACCGGTAAGTCCCTGGCAAATGCCATGATTACCAACGGCGCGGATATCATCTTCCACGCGGCAGGCGGCACCGGCCTTGGTGTAATTGAGGCCTGCAAGGAAGCTGATATCTATGCCATCGGCGTGGACTCCGACCAGAGCTCCTATGCGCCTGAGAATGTGATCACTTCCGCCATGAAGCGTGTGGATACCGCTTCCTATGAGATTGGCCTTGACGCTTATGAGGGCAACTTCACTGCCGGCGTTCATACCTATGATCTGGCCAGCGAAGGTGTTGATATCGCGCCGACCACAGACCTGCTTCCGGATGATGTGATTTCCACTGTTGAGGAGATCAAGGAGCAGATCATCGCGGGCGACATCACTGTGCCGAAGACCCAGGAAGAGTTTGAAGCTGTTTACGGCGACGTATACGAGCTGGATTAATCTTTCAGAATCACAGCTAAAATCTTTGTAAAAAAATATCTGAATAAACAGCGTAGAAATGCTTTGCATTTCTACGCTGTTTTGTATATAATGGTACAAGAGTTTAAGAACAGAGATGAATTGCTGACGTGGGATAGATTCTGCCAGCGCATTCATATGGAGAATATACATAAAATTTGATACAAAACGTTGGCGGAGGTAATATATGAGACCGATTTCGATGGAAAGAGTGGAACTGACCAGAAAGGAGATTCTGGGCATCATTGAGAGCCCTGTCCTGACCCATGAGCAGAAGCTGACCAATCTGGCCAACCAGGCAGATTCATTGATGGAAGTGCTGGATTTGCCGGAGGGACTGTCGGATTATCTGGATCCGGTACCGGGCAAACAGTGTATCTGTGATTTATATGAGGGACACGCTCCGATGCGTCCGCGCTACATCATTCCTGATTATGACAAATTCTTTGCCGAGGGCAGCGAGTTTCTGCAGCTGAAGCCACCCACTGATTTCTTTGAGGCTATTAATAATCTTTTAATCATTTATAAACACGTACCCAGTATCACGAATTATCCCGTGTATGTGGGTGCGCTGGACAAGCTTCTTGACCCGTTCATCACGGACATGGATGACGATCTTGTCAAAAAGCATCTGAAGTTATTCCTGACACACATCGACAGAACCGTACTGGATTCTTTCTCCCACGCGAATTTAGGACCTGAGCCTACCAGAGCCGGTCGACTGATTCTGGAGGCGGAGCGGGATTTGGAGTTGGCGGTTCCCAATATTTCCTTAAAATATGACCCGGATATCACACCCGATGACTTTGCCCTTGAGGCTGTGAAGACCTGCTTAAGAAGCGCCAAGCCCAGCTTTGCCAATGACAAAATGTTCCGCTCCGAGCTCGGTGATGACTATGTGATAGCCAGTTGCTACAACGGACTGCTTTGCGGCGGTGGTTCCTATACGCTGTGCCGGCTGATTCTGGGCAATATCGCGAAGCGCGCGGACAATATTCAGGACTTTAAGGAGAATGTCCTTCCGAAAGTGATGGATCTGCAGGCCCGTTATATGGATTCCCGCGTGCGCTTTATCGTGGAAGAGAGCGGCTTTTTTGAGAATCATTTTCTGGCGAAGGAAGGACTGATTCACAGGGATCGTTTCACTGCCATGTACGGCCTGGTCGGCCTGGCGGACGCGGTCAATATTTTATTTGAAAAAGAAGGAAAAGAGGGCCGTTTCGGTCACAGTAAGGAGGCGGATCAGCTGGGTGTGGAGATCATGGATCAGATCGACGCGTTCAATCAGGCACATGAGGCGCCGTACTGTGAGGCGACCGGCGGACATTATCTCCTGCATGCCCAGGTGGGCATCGCACAGGATGTAGGCATCACACCTGGTACCAGAATCCCGATCGGAGAAGAGCCGGACACCCTTTTTGAGCATTTGGAGAACTGCAGTCTCTTCCACAAATATTTTCCATCTGGCACGGGCGACATTTTCCCGATGGAGATGACAGCACGCAAAAATCCGCAGTATATCCTGGATGTGGTGAAAGGCGCATTTCAGAAGAATCTGCGTTACCTTTCCTTCCATGACAAGGACAGCGATGTAATCCGCATCACCGGCTATCTGGTGAAGCGCTCCGAAATTGAGAAATACCAGAGGGGCGAGCGGGTACTGCAGAATACGACCCAGCTGGGTGCGGGAGCCGTACAAAACGGCAGAGTCCTGGAGAGAAAGGTTCGTTAATGAAATATCCGGTCAATCAGATTATCCCTTTCAGCTGCGTGGACGGACCGGGCAACCGCACCGCGGTATTTTTGCAGGGCTGCAATATTGACTGCCGCTACTGCCATAATCCGGAGACCAGACGGCTTTGCATCAACTGCAGCGCCTGTGTGGAAAAATGTCCGGTGCAGGCCCTGTACATAGAGGATGGCATGGTGAAGTTTCGTCCTGAACGTTGTGTGCGCTGCGACACCTGCATCCGCCTCTGTCCCCATGACGCGAGCCCCAGGATTCGCTATATGACCGCGCGGGAGGTCTTTCAGGAAGTGCAGCAGTACGTGCCCTATATCAGCGGCGTCACTGTCTCCGGCGGCGAGTGCACCCTGCATCCTGAGTTTCTGGCGGAGTTCTTTGCGCTTTGTAAAGAGGCCGGACTGAATACTCTCTTAGACAGCAACGGGATGCTTCCTTATGGAGATATGCCGCGGGTGATGGCGGTGACGGACGGCGTCATGCTGGACATCAAGGCCTTTGATGAGGAAGAACACAAAAGCGTCACCGGATTTGACAATGCGCAGGTGCTGCTAAATGCCGCGTACCTGGCGGATACGGGGAAGCTTGCAGAGATCCGGACGGTTATGGTACCGGGTTTAAATGACGGTGAGGCTATCATCCGGCAAATCGCGGAGTACCTGAAGCCTCATATGGATATTTCCTCCTTACGATATAAGCTGATCGCCTTCAGACAAAACGGCGTCAGAGAACAATACAGACACTATCCACAGCCGGATGCCGACTACATGGAGCATATGCGTGAATGTGCGATGGAAGCCGGATTTCAGGAGATTATAGTCATATAATGATTAAGGGCATGATACACGGATGAACACCCGAAGGGCGTACCTTGTGTAAGCATCCGTTTGTGACCTTTTGTCCCTTGTATCATCACAATATACGCAAGGAGGAAAACAGGTGGGAAACGAACAGAAAACTGCCGCCGTTGAGATGAGAGGAATCGTCAAAAAATTCGGCGATTTCGTCGCCAACGACCACATTGACCTGACCGTTCAAAAGGGTGAGGTTCATGCGATCTTAGGCGAGAACGGCGCGGGCAAAAGCACTCTGATGAACGTGCTCTACGGCTTATATCAGCCGACAGAGGGCGAGATCTTCATCAACGGACAAAAGGCGGTCATGGACGGCCCCAACAAAGCCATTGAGCTGGGTATCGGCATGGTGCATCAGCATTTTATGCTGGTACAGCCCTTTACGGTAGTGGAAAATATCGTCCTGGGCACGGAGCCGACCAAAGGGCTTATGGTGGACTTAAAGAGCGCAAGGGAAAAAGTGATTGAGCTTTCCAAACGTTATAATATGGCCATTGACCCGGACGCCAAAATCGAGGATATCAGCGTCGGCATGCAGCAGCGTGTGGAAATTTTAAAGGTTCTTTACCGTGGTGCGGATATTCTGATACTGGATGAGCCGACCGCGTCATTGACACCTCAGGAAATCACGGAGCTGATTGAGACGATCGGACACCTGACAAAAGACGGAAAGTCCGTGATCCTGATTACCCATAAATTAAAAGAGATTACCTCCTGTGCGGATAAGTGTACCATCATCCGGGCCGGTAAATACATCGATACTGTGGATGTGGACAAGGTCAATGAAAATGAGCTGGCCGCCATGATGGTGGGCCGTGATGTTTCCTTTACGGTGGAGAAACCTGAGAAAACGCCGGGAGAGGTTGTCTTGGATGCGAAGGATCTGCACGGCAATGATTACCGTGATATCGAGATCCTGCGTGGCCTGAATATTCAGGTGCGCAGCGGCGAGATCGTGGGTATCGCCGGTGTTGACGGCAACGGCCAGACAGAGCTGGTCGAGATTCTGACCGGCTTAAAAAAGGCGACCTCCGGCAGTGTCACCGTCCATGGCCAGGACGCTTATAATGTGACTCCGCGCAGAGCCTTTGACTTAGGGATCACCTCCATCCCCGCCGACCGTCAGAAGTACGGCCTGGTACTGGACTTCACCGTGGCGGAGAACATGATTTTACAGAATTACGAGAAGGCACCCTTCGCAAAGGGCGCGTTTTTGCAGAAAGGCGAGATCGACAAACACGCGAAGGAACTGATTGATAAATTCGATATCCGCCCCAGAGGAAGCGAACAGCACGCGGCTGGAACGCTTTCCGGCGGCAACCAACAGAAGGTCATCATCGCCAGAGAAGTGACGAACGACTCAGATCTTTTGATCGCGGTGAATCCGACCCGCGGCCTGGATGTGGGCGCCATAGAATTTGTACATAAATATTTGGTGGAACAGAGAAATAAGGGCAGAGCGGTGCTGCTTGTCTCGTTCGAACTGGATGAGATTATGAGCCTGTCTGACAGGATTGAGGTTATTTTCGAAGGAAAAATTACCGGTTCTGTACCCGGAAAAGACGCGGATGAAAAAACGCTTGGCTATATGATGGCGGGAGGTGTACACCATGAATAATGAGAAAAAATCTCTGATGCAAAGCATTGCCGACGGCAATGTCCTCTATACGCTGATCGCCATTGTGGTCGGATTTATTGTGGGAGCCATTCTTCTGGCCGTCATCGGAATCAGCCCCGCGGCGGCTTACGGAAAGCTCTTTTCGGGAGCGCTCAGCAAGCCGAAGTACATTGCGTGGTCAGTCGTTTACGCGACCCCGCTGATCCTGACGGGTCTGTCCGTGGCGTTCTCTTTTAAAACCGGTGTTTTTAATATCGGAGCTGAGGGACAGTTTGTGGTTGGCTCTCTTGCGGCAAGCGTGGTGGGTGTCTGCGTTTCCCTGCCACCGGTTCTGCACGCCATTGTGTGCGCGATCGCGGCCATGGCGGCCGGCGGCCTCTGGGGCGCTTTGGTCGGTCTCATGAAGGTGAAAAAGGGCATCAACGAAGTCCTTTCCTACATCATGTTCAACTGGATCGCGTATTATCTGAGCAACTATATGGTGAACCTGCCTTTCCTGGAAAATGAGGGCAATGTAGAGGCAACCAAGAATATTCAGTCTACCGCGTCCATTGTCTGTCCGGAGTGGATTACCAATTTGACCGGCTGCGCGTATACCAACTGGGGCATTCTGCTCGCGATTGTGATTGCCGTCATCGTATGGGTTATTATCAATAAGACGACGCTGGGATATCAGCTGCGTTCCGTAGGCTTTAATAAAAACGCCGCGGAATATGGCGGCATTAATTCCAACGCGGCCTTCTTAAAAGCGATGGCGATTTCCGGAGCACTTTCCGGTCTGGGCGGCATGGTGCAGCTCTGTGGCATGTCTTACCGCATCAGTCAGTTCGCCGGACAGGAAGGGTATGGATTTCAGGGCATTACGGTAGCGCTAATCGGTTCCTCCAATCCGATTGGCTGCATCTTTGCCGGCCTGTTCTACGGCGTCATGAAATACGGCGGCACCAAGCTGACGCTGATCAACGCGCCCAGCGAGGTAATTGATATCATCATGGGCGTGATTGTCCTGTTCATCGCCGTTTCCCATGTGTTCAAGACGCTTCTGACCAACAGAAAAAAGGGAGGTAAAAAGAAATGAGTGCAGTGATTACGAATCTCGGTCTGGTGATCAACGCCATGCTTCTTGCGACGCCGCCGCTTTTGTATGCGGGCCTCGGCTCCTGCTTTTCTGAGCGGAGCGGTGTGGTCAATATCGGAATTGAGGGCATGATGACCGTGGGAGCGTTTACCGGTTCTGTGGTCGCCCTGTATACGGGGAACGGCTGGTTTGCCTTCCTTTGCGCGGGCCTCGCGGGGGCGCTGGTGGCGGTGATCCACGCCATTGCCTGCATTACCTATGGCGCTGATCAGACGATCTCCGGTACCGCCATCAATTTCCTGGCGCCCGGCCTGGCAATCTTTATCTGCCGCGCCATGTTTAACAATTCCTCGGACACAACGCCGATTGATACCTCATCCAAGCTGCCGAAGCTTTTCGAGGGAGTTTTTCCGGTTGGTTCTTTTGAATACAACGTGTTCTGCACCTATGCGGCCGCTTATCTTTGCTTTATCCTGGTAGCGGTAGCCTGGTTCGTCTTTTATAAGACCCGCTTCGGTATGAGGCTGAGAGCTGTCGGCGAGCATCCGAAGGCCTGCGATACGCTGGGAATTAATGTACACAGAATCCGTTATATCTGTGTGATTTTATCCGGTTTCCTGGCCGGACTCGGCGGAGCCTATATCACACTGGCGACAGTAAACCAGTTCCGCCCGACTCTGATTGTCGGTCAGGGCTTCATCGCTATCGCGGCAGTCATTTTCGGTAAGTTCACGCCGCAGGGAACCTTAAAGGGCTGCCTGATTTTCGGCCTGTGCAGCGGCATTAAGACGTTACTGAGCAGTAATTCAAACATAACGGTTTCGCCGAACCTGATTTCCATGATTCCCTATGTGGTGACAATTCTGGCGCTGATTTTCTTCGTTGGAAAGAGCAGCGTGCCGGCGGCCAGCGGCAAGCCGTATCTGAAGGAAAAATAAATTTTCGTGCATGCAGAGGTATAACATAAATTATAGCCTGCAATCATGAAATATCATTTGTATATTAAGTTGGTCTGCCATTGAAGAATGCGTCAATGGCAGACTGTTTCTGAAAGAGTCATATTGCATGGAACAGACAACGAAGGAAATCCTGTTTAATAAAGCGAAGGAAGCCAGAAAGGAAGCTTATACACCCTACTCTCATTATCAGGTTGGTGCGGCGCTTTTGTGCGCGGATGGGCAAATCTTTACAGGCTGTAATATTGAGAACGCCGGACATACTCCCGCGTGCTGCGCGGAGAGAACCGCGTTTTTTAAGGCGGTCAGCGAGGGCGTGCGGGAATTTTGCGCCATTGCGGTGGTGGCGGGCCCCGAAGGAGGGGACCTGGTCTGGACCACACCCTGCGGCGTCTGCCGTCAGGTGATGATGGAGTTTTGCGAGTATGAGACTTTTGAAATCTACCTGGGAACCGGCGCGGAGGACTGTAAATGTTATACACTGAAAGAGCTGTTGCCGCACGGTTTTGGACCGAAAAATCTGGATTTCTGATCTGGGCTATTAGCTGCTGGTCAGAGCGAGAAAATATATAAACTGAAGAGTGATTTCTCGCGAGCCTTTAGCGTGATAGAAGGAAATGGAGAAACTATGATTGATATCCACCTGCATTTTGACGGTTCCTTACCCTTAGAATTAGTACAGCGTCAGGCGAAGCTTCAGAACCTTCCCTATGCGGATCTGCCTGAAGAAGAACTGCGGGACCGCATCGTCTGTCCCATTGACTGCGGGAGCCTGAATGATTTCCTGGCCAGATTTGCCATCCCTCTGGAAATCCTCCAGACCTATGACAGTTTGCGGGAAGGCGTAGAAGCTGTGATGAATATTCTGAAAAGCCAGGGAATCCTCTACGCTGAATTACGCTTCGCGCCGCAGCACCATACGAAAAAGGGCCTGACCCAGGAGGACGCGGTGAAAGCCGCGCTGGAGGGTCTGCAGAATGGACTTTCAGACGGGCGGATCAGGGCACAGCTGATTTTATGCGCCATGCGCGGCGATGGAAATGACGATGAGAATTTTGAGACACTGCGATTGACCAAAAAGTACCTGCATCAGGGCGTCTGTGCCTTTGATCTGGCGGGAGCGGAAGCACTCTTTTCCACGGAACATTACCGGGAACTGTTCGCAAGGGCGACGGATATGGGCGTACCTTTTACCATCCATGCGGGAGAAGCCGCCGGTCCGGAAAGCGTTCGTGCGGCGCTGTCTTTTGGCGCGAAGCGGATCGGGTATGGTGTTCACGCGATCGAAGATCCCGCGCTGGTAGAGGAATTAAAAGAAAAACAGACCGTCCTGGAATGCTGTGTGATCAGCAACGTGCAGAGCAAGGCTGTAGGGAGTGCGAAAGAGCATCCCATCCGGTATTTTCTTAAGCAGGGTCTGAAGGTGACGCTCAATACCGACAATATGACCATTTCCCAGACCAGTATGGCGCGGGAAGTATCATTTGTGCGGGAGCATCTCGGCCTGACAAAAGAGCAGGAGCTTCAACTGTATCTCAACGCCGCGGACGCCGCGTTTTTAGATGAGGAATCAAAGGAGGAATTAAAACATGCTATCGCCAAAGCTTTTTGATCATACCATATTGAAGGCGGATGCTGCGGAAGCGGATGTCAGAAAAATCTGTGACGAGGCAAAGGAGTACGATTTTATGAGCGTCTGTGTCAACAGTTACTATACGGCGTTTGTCGCGCAGCAGCTGAAGGACACCGATGTGAAGGTCTGCTCTGTGATCGGCTTTCCCCTGGGCCAGATGAGTACGGCTGCCAAAGTCGCGGAGACGAAAGATGTCGTCGCAAACGGAGCCGATGAGGTGGACATGGTCATCAATGTGGCTGCCTTAAAGGATCAGAAATACGATTTTGTGAGAGAAGAAATTGCCGCCGTCAAAGAGGCCTGTCAGGGTCGCCTTCTGAAGGTGATCCTGGAAACCTGCCTTCTGACAAAAGAGGAGATTGTAAAGGCATGTGAGCTGGCCGAAGCGGTCGGCGC
Source organism: Lachnospiraceae bacterium (assembly GCA_021200995.1). Taxonomy (GTDB): domain Bacteria; phylum Bacillota; class Clostridia; order Lachnospirales; family Lachnospiraceae; genus RGIG6307. The sequence continues at coordinate 41,904 of JAJQFS010000049.1, forward strand.
AGACTATGTGAAGACTTCCACTGGTTTTTCGACCGGCGGCGCAACAACCCAGGACGTTGCCCTGATGCGCGCCACTGTGGGAGACCGTCTGGGCGTGAAGGCCAGCGGCGGGATTCGTGATACGAAGACGGCTGAAGCGATGGTAGCTGCGGGCGCGTCCAGGATCGGTGCCAGTGCTACGATTTCTATTTTAGACTTAAAATAGCAGAAGGCAGAACGGAGTTTGTGTTTTTATTTTTGAAAGTCAGTTCATAAACGGAATGCATAGAAGAAAGGTGAACTTATCATATGGACAACGCATTTTCAAGCACCTCGCAATACGTCGCGAGCGAACAGCTTTTAGCCAGTGTCAATGTGGCGATTGCTTTGCAGAAGCCTCTTTTAATCAAGGGTGAACCCGGTACCGGCAAGACCATGCTGGCCCAGGCCGTGGCGGATTCTCTTGGCAAACAGCTGATTATCTGGAATATTAAATCCACGACCAAGGCGCAGGACGGTCTGTATATGTATGACACAATCCAGCGTCTGTATGACGGCCAGTTCGGCGAGGAGGGAGTCAGTGACATCGCCCGCTATATCAAGCTGGGCAAGCTGGGAGAGGCATTCGAGAGCGAAGAGCAGGTGGTTCTGTTGATCGATGAGATTGATAAGGCGGATCTGGAATTTCCCAATGACCTTTTGTGGGAGTTGGACCAGATGGAATTTTATATTCATGAGACCAAACGCACGGTAAAGGCCAAGCACCGTCCGATCGTCATCATCACCTCCAACGCTGAAAAGGAGCTGCCGGACGCGTTTCTGCGCAGGTGTATTTTCCATTACATCGATTTTCCAGATAAGGCGCTGATGGAGGAAATCGTACGCACGCATTATCCGGACGTGGAGCAGCATCTTCTGGAGGACGCGATGAAGGTCTTTTATGATATCCGCGCCATGAAGGACATCCGCAAAAAACCGAGCACCTCTGAACTGATTGACTGGATCAACGCCCTGCAGCTGGGCGGGATTCCGGTGGAGAAGATCAGGAAAGAGCTGCCGTTTGTGGGCGTTATCGTGAAAAAGGACGAGGATTTGAATATTGTGAAGCAGAAGATCAACCAGTTCTAGGAAGGCATTATGCAAAGCAGTCACAGGAGATATCGTGTTTCAGAATTTTTTTGATTCATTAAAAAAATATGGTCTGAAGGTCACTTTAAGCGAATGGCTTACCTTTCAGGAAGCGCTTGATAAGGGCCTGGCGGGCAGCAATATGACGCAGTTTTATTACCTTGGCCGTTCCATCCTTGTGAAATCCGAGACCGAATTTGACAAGTATGACATGGCCTTTGAGGAGTGCTTTCTGCCTGCCCACAAGGAGACGGAGATCAGCAAAAATATGATGGACTGGCTCAATAAAGAGGAAATCAATGACCTCTTTCATGAGATGCAGCTCCATGAGATGAACCGGATGGATGAGGTCTCGATTGACAAGGAAACCGTGGAGGAGACCTTCAAGGATCGTCTGCGCGACCAGGACAGCGAGCACAACGGCGGTTCCTACTGGATCGGCACCATGGGCAAGACATCCTTCGGCAATACTGGCGGCAATATCGGCGGCATTCGCGTGGGCGGCGCTACCGGTTATCAATCTGCGTTTTCCGTGGTGGGCGCGCGCAAATACCGGGATTTCCGCGACGACAGAGTGATCGACAACCGCCAGTTTCAGATGGCGCTCAGAAAGCTGCGCCAGTTCTCCTCCAAACTGGATATTCCGGAGACGGAGCTTGACATCGACAACACCATAGATAAGACCTGCAATCAGGGCGGCGTCCTTCACATAGTGATGAAGAAGCCGCGCAAAAACGCGGTCAAGCTGTTGCTGCTGATAGATTCGGGAGGCACCATGATTCCCTACAGCAGCCTGCTCAATGAGATCTTCCAGTCCGTGCACAAGGCCAATCATTACAAGGACGTAAAGACCTATTATTTCCATAACTGCATTTATTCCCACCTGTACAAGACGCCTGAGTGCGAAAATGGCGACTGGATCGAGACCGAGTGGCTGTTTAAAAACCTGGACAGCGATTATAAAGTGATTATCGTGGGAGACGCGGCCATGGCGCCGGAGGAGCTTTACTCCACAACAGGGAATTATCGCGGTCCCAACGGCGGTTTGTCCGGCTGGGAGTGGCTGATCCTGATGACAAAGCACTTTAAAAAGCTCGTGTGGCTCAACCCGAAAATGGCGCCCGGAGACGCGCCGTGGAGGGAGGCAGAGACGGCCATTAAGGGTCTGATTCCCATGTATAAACTGACTGTAGACGGTTTAAACCGCGCCATGACAAAGCTGATGGCGAATAAATAACGCTTGCTATTTGCGGGAAAATATAGGATAATAATCATAATTGTGAAAGCCCTCTGGGCAGTGTGGTGTCTTACGCTGAATTAGCGGAATGTTTTGGCGGCCATCACTTTTCAATCATAACTCAATCAAAGCGGAGGTATTTTATTATGAAAGTAGTAGTCAATAAACTGAAAAAGAACGCGATCATCCCCACACTGAATAAAGTGGACAGCTACGATATCTACGCCTGCATGGACACGCATTTTGTGACCATTGAGCCCGGCAAGTCCGAGTTGATTTCCACCGGTCTGCAGCTGATCATTCCGGAAGGTTATGTGGGCCTGGTCATTTCCAGAAACGGTCTTGCTGCCAGACGCGGCCTGCGTATCGCCAGCGGTTCCATGATCGTGGAGAGCGATGTGGAGCTGGTCATCCCGATTCACAATGATTCCTATGAGGCTACAACGATAGAGAACGGCTTCAAGATCGCGAAAATCGTTCTGATCAAAAACAGCGAGATCGAGTTTGAAGTGAACGAGTGAAAGCTAGTACGGGAAAGCCTTTCCTGCAGCTGATGAGTGGGAAAGATTGTATTTCTTTCCATACATTGTAATTATTCACAAAAATTTAATTGATTTTTTGTGCAAGATGATGTATACTCCTTTCATCAGGTGAGACCGCGGGAGAAAAGACCCTGCGTGTGGCCTGAGAATACAGACAGGGTGAACGCTTTGTCGGGAAAGAGAGGATGCAACAATGGCAGATTCAAAGCTGATCTTAAAGTGGACCAACAAATTCAGCGGCGAAGAAGGTTATGTCAAGACTGTCAGCGTGAAGGAAGGACATTTTGTCAACACGAACAACATCGCTGAAGCCAAGTCTTACAGACGTCGGGGCATCGCTTATAAGGGGATTGCCTATTTAGCCGCGCTGGGTGAAGCTGACAATAATGTTTTCACCGCAGTGGAAGCCTGATGGCACAGGTTCTTAGTTGATCACACGAAACCAGGGTGGGTACCGTCATTTTGACGGTACCCTTTTCAAAAGTAAAATTTTCATATGTTCATTTTGCTGAATCGTGATTTTAGACAAAAAATAAGTTGCAAATTTGGTTAATCTGTACTAGAATAAATCTGTGAAGTCGAGTTCGGCTTCCATTCATGCGAAGTAAATTTTTAAAAGAAAGGATGTTTACAATGGCGAATTCAAAGTTGATTTTAAAGTGGACCAATAAATTCAGCGGCGAGGAAGGCTATGTGAAGACTGTCAGCGTAAAGAAGGGCTATTTTGTAAATACTTACGATATTACGGAAGCGAAGACATACAAGAGTCAGAAAGTGCTGGACAATGATATTGCGGCTCTGACGGATATGGGCGAGGCTGACAACAATGTTTTCACAGCTGTGGAAGCTTAATGGTTCCCTGTTGGACATTCCTGTATTACTGATTATTTGTACTGAATTGAATAGGACTTGTCGTAACAGTCTGAGACAAAGAAAAACCACCCGGTGACGGGTGGTTTTTTTGTCGTACTGACAGAGTGCGCGTGCTTTACATTATCATGCAGGCCCTCTGTCATTGTCGGTGTTTTTAAAAGTCGTAAGCCTGTAAAAACCGGTTAAGCGCGTCCTGCCAATCAGGCAGGGGTGTGAAGCCGTTTGCGGAGAGCTTGCTTTTATCCAGGCGGCTGTTGAAGGGTCTGGCGGCCTTGGATGCGCCGTACTCCGCGGTGGTGACGGGGATCACCTTCAGTCTGTCGGGGTTGTATTCCGTATGTCTCATGGCGTAAGCCTGACGGAAGATCTCCACAGTAAAATCATACCAGCTGATATATCCTCCCTCGTTGGTGGCGTGGTAATAGCCATATCTCTCTGTTCCGGCCATATCAACTAACAGCCTTGCCAGATCCAGCGTATAGGTGGGAGTGCCGATCTGGTCATTGACGACGCGGATGGTGTCGTGCGTTTTGCCAAGGCTTAACATGGTTTTGATGAAGTTTTTGCCGTTTAAGCCGAAGACCCAGGCGATGCGGACGATGAAATATTTCTCCAATGTGGAGGAGACTGCCAGCTCGCCGTCGAGCTTGGTAGCGCCGTATACGTTTAAGGGCGCGTAATCTTTGCAGTCGGGTTCCCAGGGTGTCGTTCCCTGGCCGTCAAAGACGTAATCCGTACTGATCTGGATCATTTTGCAGTCCAGTTCTTTGCAGACCTCGGCGATATATTTCGGGCCGTTGGCGTTGATGTCGTGGACCTTGTCACGTTTGTCCTCATCTTCGGCCAGATCGACCGCGGTCCAGGCCGCGCAGTGGATCACTACATCGGGGGAAACCGCACGGATCACTTCTGAAACCTTTTCTCTGTCGGTGATATCCAAAGGTACATAAGGCATGGCAGTAACAGCGGTGCCGTCCTGAATGCCGCTGTAGGCGGGTGCGAGATCGCTCCCGATGCCTTCATGGCCGCGTGCGGCCAGTTCATTCATGACGTCGTGGCCCAACTGGCCGCCGACGCCTGTCACAAATGCTTTCATACGATTCCTTTCGCTTTACCGGTTCCCGTACATTTTCTCATAGTAATTCTGATACTCGCCGGAAATAATGGTTTCCCACCACTCGCGGTTGTCCAGGTACCATTGAATGGTCTTTTTGATGCCGTCGGCGAATTTCGTTTCCGGAAGCCAGCCGAGTTCGTTGTGGATTTTAGTCGGGTCGATGGCGTAGCGCATATCATGACCCTTGCGGTCTGTCACATATGTGATCAGACTTTCTGGTTTATTTAATTCTTTACAGATCAGTTTCACAATGTCGATGTTGCGCATCTCATTGTGGCCGCCGATATTGTAGATCTCGCCCACGCGGCCCTTATGAATAATCAGGTCGATGGCTTTGCAGTGGTCCTCCACATACAGCCAGTCGCGGACGTTTAAGCCCTCGCCGTAGACCGGAAGCGGCTTGTCATTTAAGGCGTTAGCGATCATTAAGGGGATTAGCTTCTCCGGGAAATGGTAGGGACCATAGTTGTTGGAGCAGCGGCTGATGGTGGTTGGCAGGCCATAGGTTCTGTGATAGGCCAGGACCAGCAGATCCGCGCTTGCTTTCGAGGCGGAGTAGGGGCTGCTGGTATGGATCGGTGTTTCCTCTGTGAAAAACAGATCCGGCCGGTCTAAAGGCAGGTCGCCGTAGACCTCATCGGTGGAAACCTGATGATAACGGGTAATACCGTATTTGCGGCAGGCGTCCATGAGCACCGCGGTGCCCTTGATATTGGTGTCCAGGAAAACCTCCGGGTTTTCAATAGAGCGGTCCACATGGCTCTCCGCGGCGAAATTGACCACGATATCAGGATGCCCCTCCTCGAAAAGCTTATAGACGGCGTCTCTGTCCGTGATGCTTTCCTTTACAAAGCGGAAGTTTGGCCTGTCCATAATGGGAGCGAGAGTGGAGAGGTTTCCGGCGTAGGTCAGGCAGTCCAGACAGATGATACGGTAGTCCGGATATTTGTCCAGCATGTGGAAAATAAAGTTGCTGCCGATGAAACCGGCGCCTCCGGTGACAATAATATTCATAGCAGGATAATCCTTTCTTTGCTTTTTTTATTTGCAGGAAATACGAAAGCAGTGCAATATCTTCAGAGAAGGAATGCTCTGTACCTGTTCCTGAAATTTGCATTCATAACTTTATAAAATAAATGTTAAGACAATGTAAATAAATACTGGAACTTGGCACGTATATGCCAACGTCAATTAAACTCTCCGAGTCTGTAATCAGCTGCTGTACAGAACTGCCGGGTTACAGCTTTCGCAGGTAAGTGGTAAATTCATTCCTCTGCAGCAGCTCCACGGCCTTTAACTGATCCCCTTCATTGTAAAACTCGATTTTCAGCGCGCCGTACTCCGATTCGCGGTTGTGCGTGATATTGATATTTTTGATATTGATGTTGTCCTGCGCGAGCAGTGCCGTAACATGGGCGAGGGCGCCCGCCTTGTCCGGAATTTCAATATTGATGGTAAAGCTGCGTTTGATGGGCCCGCGGGAGAGGTCGGAAAAGGAATCTCTGTAAACTCTGGCGGAATCAAAGAAATCATAGAGTTCCACGCCGTTTTTCTCAGAGAGCGCTTCGCTGAGATTTTGCAGATTTTTGATGTAATCGTCCAGCAGCTCCTGAATATTGTCCGTGTTGGTCAGACAGATCTGCTGCCACATGGAGGGATTGGAGGAGGCGATTCTCGTAATGTCCTTGAAACCGCCGGCCGCCATGGTTTTCATCAGGCCATCCTCAGAGTCGCTGTCATGTACCAGATTGACCAAAGAAGAGGCGATGATATGCGGCAGATGGCTGATGGCGGCGGTCGCATGGTCGTGCTCCTCACAGGGAATGATAAGGGGAATGGCTTTTGTGGCCAGGACAAGTCCTTTCAGCTGCTCTACTTTCTCAGGAGGAACTTCCTCTGTAGGAGTAATGACGTAGTAGGCGTTTTCCAAAAGCCCCGCTTTGGAATTGGCGTAGCCAAAACGTTCGCTGCCCGCCATGGGGTGGCCGCCGATGAAACGATGGGAGAGGGAAAGCTCCTTTGCCAGCGTATGAATGGGCGTTTTGACGCTGCCGACGTCGGTGATGACGGCATGTTCGTTTAACAGAGGCAGAATGG
>JAJQFS010000046.1 GCA_021200995.1 Lachnospiraceae bacterium
GATCTGAATGCAACCAATGACTACTCACAATCCGTGCGGTATAAATTGGAATTAGATACAGGAGCCTATTCAATTGACTATACCGGCCGTAGATTTACATATAAAGAGGGTAGGCATGATGTTGTATTTTCTGACGTGATTGATGTATTACCTTACACATATGGCGAATTTTCATGGAATGATTCGAACGTAGAAGTGTACCAGCATACTTATGTATTAAGCATTGAAGATGATGAAGGAAATATAATAACAAAACCATCCAATCTTTATTATGAGATCTATTATTCAGACGAAGAAGGAAATGAAGATGGAGCAACAAAGCTGGAAGATGGCAGTTATGTGTTGACAGAAGATATGACAACGCCGGCGTATCAGTCGATTCGTTGGTATGAGTTGGATGATAGTGGGGAAAAAACTATCAGGTAACCATACCTTACGGAAGCGGAGGCATATGGATTTATGTGGAGTTAACATTTGAAATGAATGAAACCATGTGGCTGCAGTATGCGGACCAGGTTGAGGGGAATCTGCGGAATATTCTTTCAGCCTCAGTGATCGGTTATACAGAAAATCCTGATTCAGCGGAGGTTCTTCATTCGGTAAAAAAAGACACAAAGGCATATTTGCAAAAAGGAGTGTATTGCATTGAATATCCGGATACAGAAGTAGCTTCACGCGAGGTTTATTATAGTGCCCTGGGAGCTTCTCTCCGCGGCTCGCAATCGAATGGTTCCTATGTGGCATACTATATTACAGTTTATAATCCGAGTTCTGCGTACCTTTATCTGACGGAGATACAGGATCTGGCTCCAGAAGGCTTTACGCTCTTAGGTATTGCAGGTGGGAAAAAGAGTTATACAACTGATGTCAATTCAATGAGTCTTTATGCGTACACAGATCCTGACAATCCGGTGGCTGTAATTGACGCAGCAAATGTTAATTGGATCACAACGGATGTGGCGGCGAGCATAGAAGATGGGGTTATAACTTATAAATTTGGGCAGTATCCGAACTCAAAATGTGATTTGAAGTATGATAGTTCTGTGGGATATTATTATCTGGCGCAGTATGATGCCATATCGTTTATTGCCATATTTGAACCGGGTACTGATGATGAAACAGAGGTATATGCGACTAATACAATTGCAATGCCATATGTGAATGTATCCGGCGATGAGCTTCAGGCTGCAAATGTGGAAGGTACTTCTAACGCTACAACAACAGCCAGGCAGAATGTGGGCGGATGCGAAATTATCGGCGAGTCAGAGGCTCTTGCAAATGGTTTCCAAAGTGTGGAAATATCAATCGCTGATGCAAATACGGATCAATGGCTTACTTCAGACGTAACTGTACAGAGAGGAGAGATTATTCCTGGAATTAAAAAGACTGTAGATGAGACGGCAGAAAATGGTGTTGATGTGGATGACACTGTGACATGGACAATTGAGGTTACAAATGATGGCACAGTTCCTATGGTAAATTATACCATTACCGATATACTTGATTATCCTTACCAGATTTCTGGTGATATTACGATTGTAATTTATGATAAAAACGGGGATCCCATAATGCAGACATATGGTGATACACCATTTTTGAAAATTACAGATAGAAGCGACACTTCGTTTTTGTGTACTTGTTATTGGGGGGAATATTATGGGAATAATCGATATAATTTGTATACTGACTATGTAACTGGCACGTATGGAGTAATGATGTATGGACAGAATTTGACAACTAATTTTGTGTATAAATACGCATCATATGAGACATGGGACAGTAATGATGTTAACGTAGATTATAAATTGACGATAGATATAGATAAGGAGACGGGAAATGATGTTTTTACGTTGGTTTTGACAGATTTAATCTTTGTCATCCCTGCAGGCGGCAAACTGGTGCTGACTATTGATACTGAGCCGTCCACGACACCGGCCAACGGCATTTATTACAATGAGGCTACAGTGACTCCTGTCCAGTCATATAACGACGACGCCGTCACAAGCGGACAGGCAGTTTCTGCGGCAGATTCATCAAGCGGTGAACCGTATGTACACTCCAGTGATTATGTTTTCGTAAACGGTGGATATTCGACCAGTTCGCAAAAGTGGATTCAAAGTAATAAAACCACTTCGAAGACCGCCAACTCTGAGCAGGATAATTCCAATGATGTCCGGTATATTGTGCTGGATAATGAGGAGGAGACATTCCGCTATACGCTGGAGGTGACTAACAAATTAAATGATATTGCTATGGAAAAGCTAGTCATTGTGGATGTGCTGCCGGAAAGCGGTGACTATGCGCCATTTACGGTGAAAAACTCCAGCACGGCAAGGTACAGCGAGTTCCAGGTGGATCTGTTGCTGAATGATAGTGGAGGGGACGATACTGTAGAATGGGAAGTCGTCATTGGCACAAAGCAGACGGTTTCAGGAAAGTTGGGAGATTATGCTGCGAGTGAAACCATTACTGGGACTACACAACTGACACGTGTTTATCCTGATAATGGTGTAATTACCGCTGATTCGGGGTATGTCATTTATTACAGCACATGCAGTGACTTTACTGGCGAAGGAATGACGACAAGTAAATATGCAGGTCTGGATGCTACCTACGAAGACGGCTCCTATGTCTGGACGACTGACCCAACTAGTGCAAGGTCCATCCGGATTGAAATTTTGGATGATATACCCGCAGGCAGCGCGGTACAGATCAGTTTCAACGCGAAGGTATCGGATGATAGCGAAGATATAGCTGAGCCGGGAGAAATTGCGTGGAACAGCTTTGCATATCGCTATTCGACGATGAGCATCAGTCAAAATGCACGTACTGGATCTGGCACTACGACAGAGACTCTCTGGGCTGCGCCGAGAAAGGTTGGCGTCATGATCCCGGATGTTCCGAAGTTACAGAAGACACTGAGCAATATTGATGAGGATAAGACCGCAATCGCAAATGCACAGGTGTTCCGGTTCCTGGTACATGAAGGGAATCAGCTTACGACTCAGGTTGGGGATGAACCCGTTCTCATTGACTATACAGCATATACAGAGGACGAATTGATTGCAGCTTTGGATTTAGCGGACAAAGAATATTTTGTGATTACGCTGACGGTGCCGGCAAACAGCACATCTTCTGAAGCAATTGACCTGGATCCTGAGAAAGCAGAGACTCCGAATTACAACTTTGTTTATAAAGCCGGAGAAAACTACACCATTGTAGAGCTGCCAAACGGAAGCGACCAGGCCGGCAATAATCTCTTTGCCATTAATTATATGTATGTAGACGAAGACTATGTAAACGAAGACGAAGACAGTCGCGTGGACACGAATGTTCTCACATTTATATATACCTCCGGAAGTGACTATATCCTGATTACCGCGAACAACGTGTATTCCGAGGAGGAGGGCGGCTATGAGCTGCCGTTGACCGGCGGCGCGGGGACTTTGGTACATACAACGGCAGGACTGCTGTTAAGCGGCGGCGCGGCCTGCCTGATGTATAAAAAGAAAAAGAGAAAAGGAGGGTGCGCCAGCTAAAAGGGATGGAGCACCCATCCGCTCCGCGAGGCCGCAGGCCATAAGTAAAGGAAAAAAAGGAAAAGGAGATTGACATGAAAAAACTGAAAAAGTTGTTCGGCGTTCTGTTTGCGTTTGTCATGGTTATGGGGTTGAGTGTCACGGCTTTTGCAGCGGATACCTATACCATCACGCTGACAAACAGTGCATCTGACGAGCATACCTACACAGCGTATCAGATTTTTAAGGGCGACATTACCGAGGAGACGGTAGGGTCAACTGCGACGGTGATTTTAACCAATATACAGTGGGGCAACGGGATCAATGCAAGTGCTTTCGCAACAGCGCTGAAAGGGTCCACTGTTGTGGTTGGACAGGATAGTGGGTCTAATGATATTACGCTGGGAAGTCTGATTACAGAGGCATTAAAAGATATCACTGATTTGACGTCTGATGAGGCCGCGAAGGCAATCGCGGCTGTGTTGAGTGATTATGCCGATGATGCCGATGTCGCCGTGGAGGTCGCGACGCTGGCTGGGAAAAACAAAACAGGCAGTGGAAAAGCATCTGATGCTTCCCCGACGACAGTTACCAGTGGAGATTCAACGACTTATACTTATACAATTTCAAATCTGGAAGCAGGATATTATGTGGTGGTTGATTCCGGAACTTTGAGCGAGACAGAAGAAGACGCATATTCCAGATATATTCTGCAGCTCGTCCAGGATGTTACTGTTGAGGTGAAAACAAGCATCCCCGGAATTGACAAAAAGATTGTGGAAGCAACAACCAATAACCAAGGTGGGCATGACAGAGTCGACTCCAACACTGCGGCGATCGGGGATCTGGTGCAGTATGAGATCACATCAAATGTACCGGATTACACGGGATATGATTATTATTATTTCATCATCAATGATACGCTGAGCAGCGGACTGACCTTTGATCCGGATACTGTGGTCGTGCAGATTGTGGACAAAGATGATGAAACAAAGATCACTACGCTCACGTTGGGAACAGATTATTACCTGTACACAGCGGACGGTTCCGGCACAGGTGTTTCGGGGACTTCTGATTATATTGATGCGAATAATACGAGTAAGGGACGCTATACCTTCCAGATCGCCTTTGAGAACATTAAGAATTACGATATCGGAGACAATATTGTCGTGACCTATTTTGCTACATTAAATGAAAGTGCGGTAATCGGGAGCGAGGGCAATCCGAACGCGGTAAATCTGTCCTATTCGAATAATCCGAATGATTCCGAGCGTGGTGATAAAGAGGGAAACCCAGGCAAACCCAAGGAACCGGTAGGACAGACGCCGGATGTGTACGTCATCACCTACACCGCAAAGCTTCAGATTACGAAAGTGGATGAAAACGAGAATCCTCTTGAGGGCGCGGGCTTTACGCTGACCGGCACTTCCACGAAGTGGATATTGAAAGATGGCACTTATTTTGAACTGATACCTGACGGTGAGTCCTATAGTGGCGATATTTATTATCAATTAAATAATGGTTCTTATACGAACACAGATCCAACCGACACAACCGATCCAGATCTCGATACCTCTACATATGTTACCAACAGCTCAGGGGGTTATGACCGGTATAAGCAGATAACGGCAACAGAAACAGTGTCTGTAGAGACGCCGGTTCTTCTGTATCAGGTATCAACAATTGCAACAGGAGAAACGGATGCTCTGGCTACATTTATCGGACTGGGTACAGGGATCTATACGATTGAAGAAACAACGGTGCCTGCCGGTTATAACAAAGTAGATACCATCACTGTTGCCATAAGCTGCACGTTGCCAACCGGCACAATTGATGTCAATTCACAGGCTACATGGAGCTATACCGGATCTTCATCCAGTGTTAGTTTTCTGAATAATGATGCTACCAGCGGAACTTATATTCTGACCGTTGAAAATAAGAAGGGCACTTCCCTTCCCTCCACTGGCGGCATCGGCACCACCATCTTCTATGCAATCGGCGCCACCCTGATGGTCATCGCCTTTGTGCTGCTGATCACAAAAAGACGCATGCGTAAATATGAGCAAGCCAAACTTTAAGTGAGCCTGATTTTAAGTAAGCCAAATCTTAAGTGAGCCAAACCTTGAGTGAGAGATACTGCCTCCCTGCCTGCGGGCAGGGAGCGGCAGGGAGAGCCCCATGAAGAGAAAACATCTGACGACAATCTTATTACTGCTCATGTTTTTCGTGGGTTTGTCCCTGCTGTTGTATCCATCGGTGAGCAACTGGTGGAACTCGAAGGTCCAGACCCGTGCGGTTGCCACCTATGAAGCGGCGGTGGCGGATTTGAGCGAGGCGGATTTTGAGAGCTATTATGAGGCGGCCGCGGCCTATAATGAGGCGCTGTATGCGCTGGGTTCCGCCACGGCCCTGATCTATCCGGAGGTACTGGACGGATATGAGGAGACGCTGGATATCACCGGAACGGGCATCATGGGCTATGTGACCATTGAAAAGATCGACGTGCTACTGCCGATTTACCATGGCACGGACAGCTCGGTGCTGGCGGTTGGCGCGGGACACCTGGAAGGGTCGAGCCTGCCGGTCGGCGGCGAGAGCACCCACAGTGTGCTTTCAGCGCACAGAGGACTTCCGAGCGCAACGCTTTTTACGCATCTGGACAGGCTGGAGGTGGGAGACAGGTTTACCATTACCATATTGGATGAGGTCCTGACCTATGAGGTGGATCAGATTTCCATCGTCCTGCCGGATGAGCTTGAGCATCTGTACATCGAGGAAGGCGAGGATTATTGTACGCTGATGACTTGCACGCCGTACGGCATCAACACGCACCGGTTGCTGGTGCGAGGCACGCGCGTGGAGACAGAGGAAACGCAGTTGCGGGTGGCTGCGGAAGCGTATCAGGTGGAACCGATGATTGTAGCGCCAGTGCTTGCTCTTCCTATGCTTGTAATTTTACTGGTCTGGATTCTGACTGGCGCGCGCAGAAGAAAAAAACAGGAGGCGGATTTTGATGAAGAATAATGTGAGGAAAAACAGAAGGCTTATGACCGTGGCTGCGGGTTTGATGGCCGTGGTACTGCTCTGTGTCGGTTCTCTGACCGTGTCTGCTTCCACTGCCGCGTCAGGATCGGTGGATTTGACGAAGACGGGATCCCTCACCGTGACCTTGCAGGAAACGGGCGGGGCGGCGACGGTCAGCGACGGTGCTCTGACCATTTACCAGGTGGCGGACGTCTCGATAGTGGATCACAATCTGAGTTACACATACACCAGCGCATTTTCGGCCTGCACGGTATCGCTCGCAGATCTGTCGGATGATTCGCTGGCGGACGATCTGTATGCGTGGATGAGCGGCAGGAATATCATAGGAACGTCGCAGACGCTTTCTTCTGACGGCACCGTGACATTTTCCGGTCTTTCTCTGGGACTGTATCTGGTGGTGCAGACGACAGGGTCCACCGGTTATTATGCGGTCGATCCGTTTGTGGTGTCCATTCCCATGACGATTGATTCTCAGTGGGTATATGAGGTGAATGCCAGCCCGAAGGTGGAGACAAAGCCTGTGACGCCGGAGGAACCGGAAGAGCCGGGTGAACCGGAAACGCCGCAGGAGCCTGAAACACCGGAAGAAACACAGGCGCCTGAGACCGGGACGGTTGTTCTGCCGCAGACCGGACAGCTGAACTGGCCGATCCCACTTTTGACCGTGGGAGGCTGCATCCTCTTCGTGATCGGCTGGGTTCTGACGCTGACGGACAGGAAGCGGAAAAAATATGCGCAGTGAAATCGGTACGGTTCTGATGATGACAGGGGCGGTGCTGCTGGCGGCGGCACTGACCCTTTACGCATATAACAGGGTGGAAAACTGGCACGCTGGCAATGAAGTGTCGAGGATTGAGGAAGAACTGGAAACGGCGCTCGAGGTTTCCTCCATCCTGTCTACAGACGAAGAGACGGAAGAAACCGTCGCTGAATTGGACGGGAACACATATATCGGCATCCTTTCCATCGAGCGCTTCGGCCTGGAGCTGCCGGTCATGGTGTCCTGGAGCTACGCGAACTTAAAACTCGCTCCCTGCCGCTACAGCGGCCGCGTGGTGACAGATGATCTGGTCATCTGCGGCCACAATTATGAGCGTCATTTTGGCAAGCTTTCCGGTCTGGAGGCGGGTGACCTGGTCACCTTTACTACTGTCACCGGTTATCTTTATACCTATGAGGTTACCGAGGTCATCACCATTGAGCCTACAGCGGTGGATGAGCTTCTTTCCGGCGACTGGGATTTGAGCCTTTTTACCTGTACCTACGGCGGTCAGGCGAGGGTGGTGGTGCGCTTAAGTCGGACGGAAGCGGATTAAGCGGAATTGGTTCCCTGGCAAAGAAAGAAGTTTAAAAAGTGTCCCGGAGACGTGGCTGTCTTCGGGACACTTACATTCTTATAAATTCGGAAGGTTCATAGGAGTGCCTCAATCTGCGAGAAATCAATATACAGATCATCGTAGATATTTACCCTGATCGTGGAGCTGAAGCTGTAGATGATGTTAATCAGATCTTTCTCAAAGTAATTGACGGTCACGATTTTGCGCCTGGGGTCGATAATCCAGTATTCACGGACGCCATATTTCTGATAATAGTACAATTTGCGGACGTAATCATCAGAAGAATTCCCCTGTGAAACAATTTCCACGATAAAATCCGGCGCGCCGTTGCAGCGCTTTCCATCCAGCTTGTTTTTATCACATATAATCATTAAATCAGGCTGGACAATGGTCAGCGGCTTATCGCAAAGCTTTACGTCAAAAGGCGCGTGAAATACTTTGCAGGAGCCTTTCTGATTGTGTACATACATATTGAGAAAGGTTGCCAGCTCGATAGATATCGTCTGATGAATCTCCGACGGGCTGGCCATATTATAAACTACGCCATCGAAAACTTCGACGCGTACATCTTCCGGGAGGCTTTCATATTGCTCCAAAGAGATGGTGTCCGGCTGTGGCTGTAAGGCTGGCATCCTGTATACTTCCTTTCCTGATCATTTTATGAGGCATCTGGTTCCCTGTTTCAAGGGATATCCATTTCCATATTTAAAGTACGCGATATCAGCAAGAATGTCAAGCTGAAACTTGACAAGCAGCGGTTCATTCATGGTACAGTCCCTTCCTAAGAATATATTGCAAATCCAATCGAAAATTGTTACAATAGGCGTGTTGTATGGAGAAATGACGAGTCCTGGTATGGGAAGGGAACCTGTATGGAGAATAAAAAGCATACGGCCTTAAAGATTGTGGTGAATTTGCTCTGGCCGCTGGCGGTTTTATTGCTGGCACTCTGGCTGATTCCGAAGATTCTGGTGTTTTTCATGCCGTTTGTGGTGGCCGCGGTGATTGCCTGGATCGTGACGCCGCTTGTCAATCTGCTGGAAAAGCATCTGAAGCTGAAGCGGAAAGCCGGCATGATCGTGGTGATTGTGCTGGTGATTGCGGTGGTGGTGTTGATTCTCTACGGGGTGTTCAGTCTGTTGTTTCGCATGCTGGGGCGTTTTCTGGTGGACCTGCCGGCCATGTGGGACGGTTTGCTGGTGGATTCCGGCAGTGTGGAGGAATTGCTGGAGAAGGCTCTGTTTTTCCTGCCGGAGGAACAGATTGCTGCAATTCTGGAGTTTATGTCCAACAGCTCCAATACGGTGGGGAACGCGATCAACAGTCTCAGCTCCTTTGTTCTGGACATGGTAGGAGGCGCTGCAACTGCCGTGGCGGGACAACTGGGCAACGTATTTATCAGCGTCATCATGTGCCTGATTGCCACCTATTTCTTTGTGGCGGAGCGGGATGTGCTGGGTGGGATCACGCGCAGGCTGCCGGAGAACCTGCGGCATAGCGTGGAAGCAATCAAAAACAGCATCGCCCACTCGATCGGCGGATATTTTAAGGCGCAGCTGCAGATTGAGGTCTGGATTTATCTCCTGCTCTTTGTCTGTCTGGGGATCATGCAGGTCAGTTATTTCCCGCTGGCAGCCTTCGGGATAGCCATCCTTGACATGCTGCCTGTGTTCGGCACTACCATCATCCTGGCGCCCTGGGCGCTGATTTGTCTGCTGAACGGAAATATCCTAAAAGCCATAGGGCTGATTGCGCTCACGATCGGCGCACAGTTTGTGAGGCAGCTGATTCAGCCCAAATATGTTGGGGAATCGCTGGGAATGCCACCCATCCCGACTTTGTTTTTGCTGTACGCGGGATATCGCCTGGGAGGCGTCGGTGGGATGATTATCGCGGTACCGTTGGGGATTCTGGCGGTTGCTTTATATAAGGAAGGAATGCTGAAGGGCATGGAGGATTCTCTGATTTTGCTGGCGGCGCGTTTTCGGGCGTTTCGGCAGTATGACGAGGAAGAGCGGGATGAGATTCGCAGGTACAGGGAGAAGGACGGATGAGAAAAGATTATATTTTATTTGACCTGGACGGTACGCTGACCGATCCAAAGGTGGGCATCTGCACCAGCGCGCAGTACGCGCTGGCGGATCAGGGCATTACTGTAGAAAACATCGATGATCTGACGGCCTTTATCGGACCGCCGCTGCAGTACAGTTTTCAGAAATTTTATGGAATGGATGAGGAGCAGGTCTCCCGTGCGATTGTCAAATTCAGAGAGCGGATGAACGCGGGCGGGAAATTTGAAAATGAGGTATATCCCGGCATCCCGCAGCTGCTGCGAAAGCTGAAGGCGCAGGGCTTTCACCTGGCCGTGGCGAGCTCCAAAGCGGAGGACACGGTGAAAGAAATCATGGTCCACTTTGGGATTGCGCAGTATTTTGAGGCAATGGTTGGTTCAGTTCCGAATGAGCCGGATTCGGAAAAAGAGGATGTGATTCAGGACGCCCTAAACCGCCTGTTTCATTATGGGATGATCAGAAAGGCCTCTGTCGTCATGGTGGGAGACCGCTGTTTTGACGTGGATGCGGCGAACGCGATGGGACTGACTTCGGTGGCGGTGCGCTACGGCTACGCGCCGGATGGAGAGCTGGAAGCGTCTGAGCCAGACTATATTGTGGAAACGGTGGAGGAGCTGGAGAGACTGCTTTTGTCGCGGGAACTGCAGGGCGAGGATTTTGTGGTGAAGGAAGTGGAACCGGAGGAAAGTCCGGCGGACTCGGGAACTAAAAGTGATGTGGGAAGCACTGGCAGAGAAAACAGATCGGTCAGTGCGAATATGCCAGGAACCGGTGGACAAAGCGGATCAGCCAGTGCGGACGTGGAAAGAAACAGTGGAGACAAGAGCTTATCTGACGAAACGCTCGCAGAGAATGCAAACGAAACGTCACAAAGTACCAGCGCGGATGCGGGGCAGAGTGATCAGGCGACGCGCCGCATGGATCCGAAATATTTCAGTACAGACGACAGGCAGACATTCGGCGACGCAGGCACATCCGGCGGCGGAGGTATGCGTGGCGGTAGTGACACGCGAAATTCCACAAAAACAGGCTCAGGCGGCAAGTCCGGCGCACAATCCACCGGTGACTGGAAAGCCGACGCGAAAAAGCAGAGATCGAAGACCTTTCAGATGGTCTGGGCCTTCCTGTATCCCTTCCTTTTATTTTATGTGATGGGAGAGCTGGCGCGCCAGCTCCTGGGCTATGTCGTGCTGTTTATCAGCCAGTTAAACGACGCCCTTTTCAATTTTATTTTCGTGCCGGAGGACTCCGATGAGGAAAAGCTGGCATTCTCCGGCAACGGCAGCGCTATCGTCCAGATTATGGCTCTGATTGTGGTATTTTTCATTCTCTATTATATGGCGGATGGCAGAAAGTGTCTGGCCGCGGCCAAAGAAAAATACGGACAGAACCCGCAGCAGAAGCCCTTCGTCTGGGTTGTGACCACCCTTTTGCTGGCGCTGGGTATCAATATGTTTTTCATCGGCACAGGCTTTCTGACTGTCAGCAGCAGTTACCAGGAGGCGGCGGCTAATCTTTACGCCGTTGGTATTCCGCTGGGCATCATTCTCTACGGCTTTTTCAGTTCCACGGTGGAGGAATTCCTCTTCCGCGGCATCATCCTGGTGCAGATGGATCGTTATATGAAGCCGATGACAGCACTGCTGCTGACTTCCCTGCTGTTCGGTGTGTATCACGGCAATCTCATTCAGGGCATTTATGCTTTTGCCATCGGCGTTGTGCTGTGCCTGGCCTACCGCGACAGCGGGAGCTTCATTCTGATCGCGGCAATTCACGGCGTGGTGAATGTGATCGTATTCCTGATGAGCAACCTTGGCCTCTTCCCGACAGGAACGGCGGGCATCACCGCCGGTGCGGTGCTCATCGCCATGGGGGCACTGTGCCTGGACTTCATCCGCAAAAAAGGAGCGGGCTTCGCTTTGATATAAAAATCCTGAATTTTTGCAGATCAAAAAGCTGTGAAGATTCAGGATTTTTTTGTTGATTATTCGGAAATAATGTAGTATTCTGTTCCTATAACCAATTTAATTGTTTTAAAAAACAAAATTACTGGTTGATATATCGCCTGCGCCTGGAGAGAAGAAAGGAACGCGGGTGAGCCATGAAAAAGACAATACGACAGAGAAAACCCAGATCGGTACGATTTATGATGACGTGTATCGCACATTGACAGTCAGCTGCAGCGGTTTATTGCTTCCGGTACTTAATGAAGTGTTTGGCGAGCATTATACAGGAGAGGAGTACATTGATTTTTCGCCTAATGAGCATTTCCTGAACAGGCAGGCTGGTGAGGAGGAAAAGCGTATCACGGACACCAGCTTTACAGTGCATGGAACAGAGAGGAAAAGGTACCTCTTTGAGTGTCAGAGCCGTCCGGACAGCAGTATGTTGGTCAGGATATTTGAGTATTCGACACAGATCGCGTTGGAGGAAGGAACACTCGAAGGCAACACTTTGAGGGTAGAGATACCGCATTGTGCGATTTTATATTTGCGCAGCAGCAGATTTACACCTGATAAACTGCAGATTCAGATCAATACGCCGGGAGGAACGGTTGTTTTTGATGTACATGCGATGAAATTGCAGGAATATACAATTGAGGAAATCTTCGAGAAGAAGCTTTCCATGCTGATACCGTTTTATATCTTTTCATATGAGAAGCACTTCGAAGAATATAATACGAACGAAGAGAGGCTAAGTGAATTACAGGCCGAATATGCAAAAATAGTTACACATCTGGATGGGCTGGTGGAGCAGGAGAGACTAAGTACGTATGAGTATAGTATGATCATTGATATGTCTAAGAAGGTGCTGGAAGGTATAGCTGTCAAGTATGAAAATGTGAGGAAAGGGGTGAAGGAAGTGTTTGGAGGAAAAATTATTGAGACTGAGACTTTGAAAAATTATCGGGCAGGTGCGCTTGATACAAAAAAAGAGGCGGCATTCAGAATGCACGATTTGGGAATGAAGGAAGCGGATATAGCTTATGTGTTGAGGGTCAGTATCAGCAAGGTAGAAGAGTGATTTGCACCAGTATCAGTATGATGTAAACTGAAACGTGCAGAGAATTGGCAAAACGGTGGTGGTGATTGTTCTCCTGAAATGATACAATAAGTGCAGTATCATTACTATGGGAGGGGAACAGACATGATTGGCACGAAACTGAAAGCATTGCGGCAGCAGAATCATCTGTCACAGGAAAAACTGGCGGAGAAGCTGGGCGTCTCCCGCAATACAGTTTCTAAGTGGGAGTCGGATGTCTGTGATCCGGACATTGAAAATCTGAAAGCACTGTGTCAGTATTTTCAACGTGATGTGGCGTATTTCCTAGGTCAGCCGCAGAGAGATGCCGCTGTGCACGGCGATGCAGATGTAAGAGGCGTTGAAAAACAACCGCTGCGATCTGGCGGATTTTTCGATCACTGGATGGAAGTTCTGCTGTTTGCGGAGATTGTATTTTTCTTAGGACTGTATATTCTTTCCTGGGTGGTGCCGTCGAGGGAGGAAGTGACACGAAGGGGTCAGGCACCGGTGAGCGCTGTTTCTTCTCTGACTGGCACAGAAGAGAGTGCGGAAGGAAATTCGGATGTCTCGGCAGACGGGGACACTGGGCAGGAGACGGATGCCGATCAGAAGACAGCCGCTGATCAGGAATCAGAGGTAACATACAGCTATTACATAGACACAAAGGGCTTTTTCCCGTTCATGAGCACCTATCACCTGTGGCCGGTTGCGTTGATTGTGGCGGCGGATGCTGTCGTGAATGTGATTTTGATCGTGCGCAAAAGAATGTCAAATCGGGAGAAATTTACGCAAAAGGCGGCAGAGTAGCCGCCTGGAAAACCGACATGGAAGTTCCGAAACTTAGATTAAATTGTTCACTCAAAACCCACAATTTCGGAGAAACTGCACTTCATGGACAAAAAATGAAAAAGATTTTTAAAAAAGTTACGGGCAACATAACCTGAATTGTTCCTGTAACTTTTTTGATTCGTAAAAATAATGCATTGAAGTCCGACAAATATAACTTTAAAATGAGAAATGACAAATTATCTGACAATTTAGAAGAAATTGGGTGTTTACAAATTCTCAAAAGCGAAGTATAATACGAAAAGCAAAACACGATATACATGCATACAATCATGGCATTCAGATGGTGGATAAGCTGTACGCCTCAAAGGAGAGGCAGCAGCCTGTCGCCTTTTCTTATGCCCAAAATGTTACTGTGAATAATTGTTCTATGGAGGAGGATTTCCATGTTTGATGTAAAAAGAGAAGTCCCCGTGGCGCCGCTTTACGACCCGGCCTTCGAGCACGACAACTGCGGCATCGGCGCCTGCGTCAATATCAAAGGCATTAAGACCCGCGAGACCGTGGAAAACGCCCTGCAGATTGTGGAGACCCTGGAGCACAGGGCCGGCAAGGACGCGGAAGGAAAAACTGGTGACGGCGTCGGTATCCTGATCCAGATTCCCCATGCCTTTTTTAAACGTGAGACGGCAAAGCTGGGCTTTGACATCGGCGGCGAGAGGGAGTATGGCGTCGCCATGTTTTTCATGCCGCAGGAGGAGATGCCCAGAAACCAGGCCAAAAAGATGTTTGAGATTATCGTAGAAAAGGAAGGCCTGAAATTCCTGGGCTGGCGTGTGGTTCCCACTCATCCGGAGGTTTTAGGACATAAGGCGTTGGAGTGCATGCCCTATATTATCCAGGGCTTTGTGCAGAAGCCCGCCAACGTGGCGAAGGGCATCGATTTTGACCGCAAGCTCTATGTGGCGAGGCGCGTTTTCGAGCAGTCGACCAGCAACACCTACGTGGTGAGTTTTTCCAGCAGAACCATTGTCTACAAGGGCATGTTCCTGGTGGGACAGCTGCGTACGTTCTTTTCAGACTTACAGGATCCGGAGTACGTGGCGGCCATCGCCATGATTCACTCCCGTTTCTCCACCAATACGACTCCAAGCTGGGAGAGAGCGCATCCGAACCGTTATATCGTACATAACGGCGAGATTAACACCATCCGCGGCAACGCGGACAAGATGCTTTCCCGTGAGGAGACCATGGACAGCGTCTATTTAAAGGATTCCTTTAATAAAGTCCTGCCCTGTATCGAGGCCTCCGGCTCCGACTCTGCGCAGTTGGACAACACGCTGGAATTTTTCGTCATGTCCGGCATGGACCTGCCTCTGGCGGTCATGATCACCATCCCGGAGCCCTGGACGAATGACAAGGCCATGAGCCAGACCAAGAAGGATTTCTACCAATATTATGCGACCATGATGGAACCGTGGGACGGCCCTGCTTCCATCCTGTTCACCGACGGCGATGTGATGGGGGCAGTGCTTGACAGAAACGGCCTGCGTCCCTCCCGTTACATGATCACTGATGACGGACAGATGATCCTGTCCTCCGAGGTGGGCGCGCTGCCGATTGATCCGACGAAAGTGGTGGTGAAAGAGCGCCTGCGCCCCGGCAGAATGCTGCTCATTGATACCGTCCAGGGACGTGTCATCGACGACGATGAGATCAAGGAAAAATATGCCTCCGCCCAGCCCTACGGCGAGTGGCTGGACAATAACCTGACGGACTTAAGCACCATCAAGATTCCCAATAAGAGCGTGCCAAAATACACTTATGAGGAGCGCCAGAGAATCCAGAAGGCCTTCGGCTACACCTATGAAGAATTCAAGCAGGCCATTCTTCCCATGGCGAAGAATGGTGCGGAAGCTACCGCGGCCATGGGCGTGGATATCGCGCTGCCGGTCTTAAGCAAAGGCCACAGGCCCCTCTTCCATTATTTCAAGCAGATGTTCGCGCAGGTGACGAACCCGCCGATTGACTCCATCCGCGAGGAGATCGTGACGGCCACAGCCATTCACATGGGCACCAGCGGCAACCTTTTGGAGGAAAGGCCGGAGAACTGCCACATGTTGAAGGTGAAAAACCCGATTCTTTCCAACACGGACCTGTTAAAGATTCAGAACCTGAACCTGCCCGGCTTTAAGGTGGCGACCGTGCCACTTACCTATTATAAGACAACCAGCCTGGAAAAGAGCATCAACCGCATGTTCAACGAGGCGGATAAAGCATTTAAGGACGGCGCCAACATCCTGATCCTCTCCGACAGAGGCCTGGATGAGAACCACGTGGCCATCCCCTCCCTGCTGGCGGTGGCGGCCTTAAACCAGCACTTTGTGGAGACGAAAAAGAGAACCAGCCTGTCCCTGATTCTGGAGACCGGCGAGCCCAGGGATGTGCATGATTTCGCGACCCTTTTAGGCTACGGCGCGAGCGCCATCAACCCCTATCTGGCGCTGGACACCATCCAGGAGATGATCGACAACCAGATGCTGGACAAGGATTATTACGCGGCGGAGAGCGACTACCGCGAGGCGATTCTGAGCGGGATTGTCAAGATCGCCTCCAAGATGGGCATTTCCACCATCCAGTCCTACCAGAGCAGCAAGATTTTTGAGGCCATCGGCATCGACAAGGCCGTCATTGACAAATATTTTACCAACACAGTCTGCCGCGTAGGCGGTATTACGTTAAAAGATATTGAAAATCAGATCAACGAACTCCACGACATGGCTTTCGACCCGCTGGAGCTGGACAATGACCTGACCTTAAACAGCCCGGGCCAGCATAAGAGCCGCAGCGGCGCGGATCTCCATCTGTACAATCCTGCGACCATTCATATGCTGCAGCAGTCCACCCAGCGCGGTGACTATGAGATGTTTAAGCAGTATACGCACATGATTAACGAGGAGGGCGGCGTGCGCAACCTCCGCGGCCTGATGGATTTCAATTATCCGGAAGAAGGAGTGCCGCTTGACGAGGTGGAGAGCGTGGACAGCATCGTGACCCGCTTTAAGACCGGCGCCATGTCCTACGGTTCCATCTCCAAGGAGGCGCATGAGACCATGGCTATCGCCATGAACCGCCTCCACGGCAAGAGCAACTCCGGCGAGGGCGGCGAGGACTTGGAGCGTCTGACAGTCGGCAGGGACGGCTTAAACCGCTGCTCCGCGATCAAGCAGGTGGCGAGCGGCCGTTTCGGCGTGACCAGCCGCTATCTGGTAAGCGCCAAGGAAATCCAGATCAAGATGGCACAGGGCGCGAAGCCCGGCGAGGGCGGCCATCTGCCCGGCGGCAAGGTCTATCCGTGGATTGCCAAGACCCGTCACTCCACACCCGGCGTGAGCCTGATCTCTCCGCCGCCGCACCATGATATTTATTCGATCGAGGATCTGGCGCAGCTGATTTATGACCTGAAAAACGCGAACAGGGACGCGCGTATTTCCGTGAAATTAGTCTCCGAGGCCGGCGTGGGTACGGTGGCGGCCGGCGTGGCCAAGGCCGGCGCGCAGGTCATCCTGATTTCCGGCTATGACGGCGGCACCGGCGCGGCTCCCAGAAACTCCATTCATAACGCGGGTCTTCCGTGGGAGCTTGGTCTCGCGGAGACGCACCAGACCCTGATTATGAACGGCCTGCGCAATAAGGTCCGCATCGAGACCGACGGCAAGCTGATGACCGGCAGGGATGTGGCAATCGCGGCCATGCTGGGCGCTGAGGAGTTCGGTTTCGCTACTGCACCGTTAGTTACCATGGGCTGCGTCATGATGAGAGTCTGCAACCTGGATACCTGCCCGGTGGGCATCGCTACTCAGAATCCGGAGTTACGCAAAAATTTCAAAGGCAAGCCGGAATACGTGGAGAACTTCATGCGCTTCATTGCGCAGGATCTGCGTGAATACATGGCAAAGCTCGGCGTGCGGACCGTGGACGAACTGGTAGGACGCACGGATTTACTGAAGGTGAAGAGCGGCCCGACAGACTTGCAGTCCCGCGTGACGCTGGATAAGATTTTAAATAATCCATACGACGCCAGAGAGATGAAGGTCACCTTCATTCCGGAGCAGGTTTATGATTTCAAACTGGAAAACACGCTGGATGAGAGAGTCCTCTTAAAGCAGATGGACAAGGCGATTTCCAAGGGTCAGAAGCGCTCCATCGAGGTGGATGTGAAAAATATGGACCGTGCTTTCGGCACCATCCTGGGCAGTGAGATCACCAAACGCCTGGGTGATGATGCGGCGGAGGACACCTACCGCGTGCTGTGCAACGGCAGCGGCGGCCAGTCCTACGGCGCGTTCATTCCAAAGGGTCTGACCCTGGAGCTCATAGGAGACGCCAACGACTACTTCGGCAAGGGACTCTCCGGCGGCAAGCTGATTATCTATCCGCCCAGAGGCAGTAAGTTTAAGCATGAGGAAAATATCATCATCGGCAACGTGGCGCTCTACGGCGCGACTTCCGGTAAGGCTTTCATTAACGGCGTGGCCGGCGAGCGTTTCTGCGTGAGAAATTCCGGCGCCACTGCGGTGGTGGAGGGCGTGGGTGACCACGGCTGTGAGTACATGACCGGCGGCACCGTCCTGGTCTTAGGCCCCACGGGCAAAAACTTCGCGGCCGGTATGAGCGGCGGCATCGCCTATGTGCTGGATGAAAATAACGACCTGTACAAGCGGTTAAATAAGGGCATGGTTTCCTCCAGGGAGATCACCTCCAAGTATGACGTCAGCGCCATCAAGGACCTGATCAGCGAGCATGTGGCCTACACCAACTCGGAGAAGGGCAAATACATTCTCGACCATTTCGTGGAATATCTGCCGAAGTTTAAAAAGATCATTCCCAACGATTACGAGAAGATACTCTCGGCCATTGTCCAGATGGAGGAGAAGGGTTTAAACGCGGAGCAGGCGCAGATCGAGGCCTTTTACATGGTGAGCGGAAAGTAGAGGAGGAAGACAAACATGGGAAAACCAACAGGATTTATGGAATATGAGAGAGTCGTCTCCACGGCGGAATCTCCCGAAACCCGGATCAGTCATTTCAATGAGTTCCATGCGCATCTTCCGATGGAGAGCCAGCGCCTGCAGGGCGCCCGCTGCATGGACTGCGGCGTACCATTCTGTCAGGCGGGCATGATGATCGCCGGCATGGCCAGCGGCTGTCCGCTGCACAACCTGGTGCCGGAGTGGAATGACCTGGTCTATACCAACAACTGGAAGCAGGCTTATAATCGCCTGCATAAGACGAATAATTTTCCGGAGTTTACCTCCAGAGTTTGCCCGGCGCTTTGCGAGAACGCCTGCACATGCGGCCTGAACGGCGATCCGGTATCCTCGAAGGAAAATGAGTACGCGATTATCGAGAACGCATACGCGAAAGGGTACGCGGACCCCAAACCGCCGAAGGTGCGCACCGGCAAAACCATTGCCATCGTGGGCAGCGGACCCAGCGGCCTGGCGGCGGCGGATCAGTTGAATCGTCGTGGTCATAGTGTTACTGTGTATGAACGAAGCGACCGTGTCGGCGGTCTGCTGCGCTATGGCATCCCCAACATGAAGCTGGAAAAGAGCGTGATCGACCGCAAGGTGGCTGTCATGGAGGCGGAGGGCGTGGTATTCAAAACCTCTGTCAACGTAGGCGTGGACATCAGTGCCGAAGAACTTATGAGTCAGTATGACCGCGTGATTTTGGCCTGCGGCGCGTCCAATCCCAGAGATATCAATGCGCCCGGAAGAGACGCTGAGGGGATTTATTTCGCGGTGGATTTTTTGAGCCGCAACACCAAGAGTCTGCTGGTTTCCAACCTGCAGGACGGCAATTTTATCAATACGAAGGATAAAAACGTAGTGATCATCGGCGGCGGCGACACCGGCAACGACTGCGTTGGCACGGCGATGCGCCACGGCTGTAAGAGTGTGACACAGCTGGAAATGACGCCGAAGCCGCCGGTAAGCCGGGCGGCGAACAACCCCTGGCCGGAGTGGCCCAAAATTTTAAAGACTGACTATGGTCAGGAGGAGGCCATCGCGAAGTTTGGCCATGATCCCCGTATTTTTGAGACGACGGTGAAGGAATTTGAGAAGGATGAGAACGGCAGGCTGACCGGTGTGATTACCATCCGCACCGCTATGGTGAAGGATGAAGCTACAGGCCGCATGGTCATGAAGACTCTGGAGGGCACCGAGCAGCGCCTGGACGCGGAGGTAGTCTTGATCGCGGCCGGTTTCCTGGGCTGCCAGTCCTACGTGGCGGATGCTTTCGGCGTGGAGTTAAATCCCCGCACGAATGTCAAGACCGAGCCCGGCAAATACCAGACCAGCGTGGAGAACGTCTTTGTGACCGGTGATATGCACCGCGGCCAGAGCCTGGTCGTCTGGGGCATCCGCGAGGGCAGGGAGGCCGCCTACGCGGTGGACGAGAGCCTGATGGGGTATTCGAATCTGATGATACAATGAGCGAAAGCGAGTCCGAAGGAACTTCCTCCGGGCTCCTTTTTTATATGGAGAGTTTTCCCTGTCGGGTAACAAATGCATTGATTTGTCCATTGCAAAAGCGACATATGTTTATTATAATCGATTCGAAAAGATGTAATGCAAACCTTTGAATTGCGGGAGAATCGTGAAAATCTATGAAAGATGACAAAAAATCTGCTAACCGTCTTACCTGGGCACTGTTTAAAGCGGCCGCTCTGAGTATACTTCTGTTCTTTTTAATATCTCGTCTGGATGTCATCAGAGCCGGCGCGGACAAGGTGATCGGTGTACTCATGCCCTTTATCATCGGCGGCGTCATCGCCCACGTCTTAAAGCCGATGCGCAATTTCTTTGAACGGCATCTGAAGGAAAAACTGCCCCGGCAGGCGCACGCCCTGAGCGTGGTGCTGGCCCTGGTGGTGGCGGTGCTGGCGGTGGGAGCTCTCCTTCTGATGGTGATTCCGTCGCTGTTTCAGAGCATTTATACCATTGCGCTGATGATTCCGGACAGCCTGCAAAGCGCTTCCGACTGGCTGCTGATTTATTTCGGGGATAATGAGGTCCTGAGCAATTATATCAGTGAGCTGTCGGGTGAATTGTCCGCCACCCTTACGAGCTGGCTCTCCGGCAGTGTCCTGCCGGGTCTGCAGGCTCTGATCGGCAGTGTGGCTACCGGCGTCGGCAGCCTTGTTACTTTATGTAAAAACTTTGCCATCGGCATTATCGTGGCAATTTATCTGCTCATGGGCCGCAAAAAGTTCGCGGAGCAGGGTAAAAAGCTGCTGCGCAGTATTTTTAAGAAAAAATGGTCTGATGCGATTTTGGAAGAGTTTTCCTTTGCGGATAAAATGTTCAGCGGTTTTATCGGCGGCAGAATTTATGATTCCCTGATTATCGGGGTGATCTGCTTTGTGGGGATGCTGATTTTGCGGATACCGTATCCGGGTCTGGTGAGCGTGATCGTGGGTGTGACTAATATTATCCCGTTCTTCGGCCCCTTCATCGGCGCGGTGCCTTCTTTTCTGCTGATCCTGATCGTGAAGCCGGTGAAGGCGCTGATTTTCCTGGTGTTCGTGGTGATTTTGCAGCAGTTTGACGGCAATATTTTAGGGCCGCGGATTTTGGGGAATGTGACCGGTCTGTCAAGCTTCTGGGTGTTATTTTCCATTCTCTTTTTCGGTGGGATTTTCGGCTTTGTGGGGATGCTGATCGGTGTGCCGGTGTTTGCAGTGATTTATGATGTCGTGCGGAAGCTGGTAAATAAAGGGCTTAATTACCGCGAGAGGCAGGAGGCGGAAGCAGGCGGTCAGGCGGAAGGCGCAAAAGGTGAAATACGGAAGGAAATAAAATAACAGTCATCAGGCGTACCATATACGGCAACGCCGGACAGGAGGACAAAGAACATGAAGAAACTTAAAGAAAAGACTCCGGGCGTCATAGGCGCACTCTGTGAGCTGGCGGTGGGCGTCCTGCTGCTGATCGATCCTCTCACCTTCACGGAGTGGATTATCAAGGCGCTGGGTGTGATTTTGATTGTCGTGGGCGTCGTCAATGTCGTCCATTATTTCAGAAGCAGCCCGCAGACAGGCATTCTGGAGAGAAAGCTGTCCATCGGCATTCTCTCACTGGCAGGAGGTATTTTCTGTGTGGTCAATCCGCAGTGGTTTGCGGCGACATTCCCCGCGCTGGCGGTCATTTACGGCGTTGTTACCCTGGTGACCGGTGTGATGAAGGTGGAAAGCGCGGTGAATATGCTGCGGCTGAAAATGCGCAACTGGTGGCTCTGCGCCATCAGCGCCGTTGTGACGGTGGCCTGCGCTCTGATTATCATCACAAATCCGATAGGTACGACGGCGGTGCTGTGGATTTTCGTGGCGATAGCGCTGATTGTGGAAGCGATCATTGATTTCGTTACCGTATTTCTTCCGCCGAAAAAAGACCCGAATGAGGTATAAACGGACTTGCATTTTATTGTCTAAAACAAAATTTCAGTCCCTTTCTTGACATCAATTCGGGTCTATGCTAACATGGGGGCAAGTGTGGGGAATCTGTTTTCCTCACAGAGATCATGCGGAAACCGCCCGATTGACAGACGGCTGCGGGACTATTTTCACCCGGCTGCAAGGCGCGTTTTCGTAAAAAGAAAGGAAGGAAATTTATTGTGGACTACATGGAAATTGTAGAAGTAATCGGCAGAGAGATACTGGATTCCAGAGGAAATCCGACTGTAGAGGCTGAGGTGACCCTGGCTGACGGCACCGTAGGCAGAGGCACAGCGCCCAGCGGCGCTTCCACCGGTGAGTTCGAGGCTCTGGAGCTTCGCGACGGTGACAAGGGCAGATATCTGGGCAAGGGCGTGACCAAGGCGGTTGAGAATATCAACACCACCATCAGAGAGGCGGTCCTTGGTCTGGACGCTTCCGACACCTACGCTGTGGACAAGGCCATGATCGATGCTGACGGCACGAAGGACAAGTCCAACCTCGGCGCGAACGCCATCCTGGCTGTTTCCATCGCGGCAGCGAGAGCGGCAGCGCTTTCCCTGAACATTCCGCTGTATCGTTTCCTGGGCGGTGCGAACGCAAACCGTCTGCCGGTTCCGATGATGAACATCTTAAACGGCGGCGCACACGCGACCAACACCGTAGATACCCAGGAATTCATGATCATGCCTGTGGGCGCGCCTTCTTTCAAGGAAGCGCTTCGCTGGTGCGCGGAAGTATTCCATGCTCTGGCTTCGATCCTGAAATCCAGAGGACTTGCTACCTCCGTTGGTGATGAGGGCGGCTTTGCTCCGAACCTTTCCAGTGATGAGGAGACCATCGAGACCATCCTTGAGGCGGTGAAGAAGGCCGGCTATGAGCCCGGCAAGGACTTCATGATCGCCATGGATGCTGCTTCCAGCGAGTGGAAGGGTGAGAAGAAGGGCGAGTATATCCTGCCGAAGGCCGGCACACACTACACCTCCGATGAGCTGATCGCGCACTGGAAGAGCCTGGTTGAGAAATACCCGATCATCTCCATCGAGGACGCTCTGGATGAAGAGGACTGGGAAGGCTGGCAGAAGCTGACCGCTGAGCTTGGCGACAAGGTGCAGCTGGTAGGCGACGACCTGTTCGTGACCAACACCGAGAGACTGAGCAAGGGCATCAGCTTAGGCTGCGGCAACGCGATCCTGATCAAGTTAAATCAGATCGGTTCTGTGTCCGAGACTCTGGAGGCCATCAAGATGGCGCACAAGGCCGGTTACACCGCTGTGACCTCTCACAGATCCGGTGAGACCGAGGATACCACCATCGCAGACCTGGCGGTAGCTCTGAACACCTGCCAGATCAAGACCGGTGCTCCCAGCAGAAGTGAGCGTGTTGCCAAGTACAATCAGTTACTCCGCATCGAGGAGCAGCTGGGCGCGGCAGCCGTATATCCGGGAATGGCAGCTTTCAATGTAAAATAAGTTCTTTTGCCTGACATGGTAACATTTTTTGCAAAGTATTGAAAAAAGCAGTTATGGGGAGCGGGAGAAATCCTGTTCCCTTTTATTGTGCAGATCGACGTGATTGAAGAAGATATGCAGCTTTTTCATAGAAAGGGGCTGTCTAAACTGCGGGGAGTGTGGTAAGATAGAACAGAAGTTCGGGAGAAAATATATGAAGGAAATACGCACATCCGTGCGGCAGATGGTGGAATTCGTGTTCCGCTCCGGTGATCTGGACAACAGGGGCAAGGGCAGCGCCGAACAGGCGATGCAGGAGGGCGGCCGTCTTCACCGCATGCTGCAGGCAAGGGAACAAACTGCATATCAGGCGGAGGTCGGTTTCAAATACAGATATGATACCGGACGGTATGACATATATCTGGAAGGCCGGGCGGATGGCATTATCTCTGATTACGTGCCGGAGGAATGGCAGCGGGATTTTGAACAGTTTCCGCTGCTGTCTCCGGAGTACGGGATCATGGAAGAGCCGGAGCCGATGACCTATGTGGATGAGATCAAAAGCACTTATCGCAATGTACAGCATATGAAGGAACCGATGCAGGTGCATCTGGCGCAGGCTATGTGCTACGCTTATATGATCGCGGAACAGGAGGATCTTAAGCAGGTGGGCGTGCGTATGACCTACATCAACCGCCGTTCCAGAGAGATGAAGCGTTTTCATCAGTCCTTTTCGCGCACCGAAATTACGGCCTGGTTTCAGAAGACGATGGCGGAGTACCAGCGCTTTACAGATTATATGTATGACTGGGAGAATCTGAAGCTTCCATCTATTCGTTCCATCCCTTTTCCCTATGTGTACAGGGAAGGGCAGAAAGAACTGGCTTCTTCGGTTTACCGGACCATTTATCATCGCAGGAAGCTCTTTCTCCAGGCGCCCACGGGGACAGGTAAGACTCTGGCGACACTCTATCCTTCCATCAAGGCGGTGGGACAGGGCCTTGCGAATATGATTTTTTACGTCACGGCCAAGACCGTCACGGCAACGGCGGCCGCGGATACGCTGAAGCTTCTCCGCCGAAACGGCCTGCGCTTCAAGGACGTCATTCTGACAGCCAGAGAGAAAATCTGCTTAAATGAGGTATGCGATTGTAATCCGGCAGCCTGCCCCTACGCGAAGGGACATTTTGACAGGGTCAATGCCTGCCTGTATGACCTGATCACACATGAGGAGAGCTTTCCACGTGAGGTCATCCATAGATATGCCCTGCAGTATCAGGTCTGTCCGCATGAGCTGAGTCTGGATCTGACGGAGTTCGCGGACTGTGTGATCGGGGATTATAATTATGTCTTTGACCCGCATGTTGCACTGCAGCGTTTTTTCGGCGCGTCCGGACAAAGGGGAGAATATATTCTGCTGGCGGA
The DNA here is from genome assembly GCA_021200995.1 of Lachnospiraceae bacterium. GTDB lineage: Bacteria > Bacillota > Clostridia > Lachnospirales > Lachnospiraceae > RGIG6307. The sequence continues at coordinate 25,162 of JAJQFS010000046.1, forward strand.
TGAGGCACACAACCTGCCGGACCGCGCGCGGGAAATGTACAGCGCGGTGCTGGTAAAAGAGGACGTGCTGGCGGCAAAACGGCTGGCAAAGGACACGGATCCGCAGCTGCACCGGCATCTGGAGAAACTGAACAGGGCTTTGCTTTCCTTAAAGCGTCAGTGCGAGGGACTGACTGTATTTATGGAGGTGGAGGAGATCTTTCAGGCGCTGGAGGATGTGATGGAGGACCTGGACAGCTGGCTTGCCAACCGGGACGTCAGACCCATGCCGCCGGAAATGCTGGATTTTTATTTTGAGCTGAGCCATTTTGAGCTGATTTACCAGCTTTTGAATGAGAAATATGTGATTTACGGGGAGAACCAGGACAACGGGACATTTATGTTGAAGCTGTTCAATGTGGACCCGTCGGCAAATCTGCGCGAATGCATGGAAAAGTGCCGCAGCAGTATTTTATTCTCTGCCACCTTCCTGCCGATCCAGTATTATAAGGAGCTGTTAGGCGGTACGAAGGAGGATTACGAGGTTTACGCCGAGACCTGTTTTTCCGCTGACCAGCGGGCACTTCTGATTGCCCGCGATGTGACCAGCAAATTTACCCGCCGCAACAGGGAAGAATACGAGAAGATCGCGGGTTATATCCATGCGACGGTGTGCGAGCGCGAAGGAAATTACATGGTTTTCTGCCCATCTTACGCATATATGCAGGAAATTATTCAAATTTACAGGGAACTTTATGAGGATGACTCAGATACGCAGCTTATTATGCAGAAGGAACGAATGAGTGAAGCGGAGCGGAAGGAATTCCTGGAGAGGTTTCGCGTTGGCGCGTCAGGAGAAAATCAGTCAGATGGACAGGCGGAGAATGAGGCGGAAGCCTCCTGGACGAAGTCGAAAAGGGGTCAGTCCCTGATCGGTTTCTGCGTCCTGGGCGGCGTTTTCTCCGAAGGAATCGATCTGACGGGGGAGAGCCTGATCGGTGCGATCATCGTGGGTACCGGCCTACCTCAGATCGGGCGAGAGCAGGAACTGCTGAGGCACTATTTTGATACGAACGGCCGCGACGGCTTTGATTTTGCCTACCGTTATCCCGGCATGAATAAGGTCATGCAGGCCGCGGGACGTGTGATCCGCACGAAAGAGGACGCAGGAGTGGTTCTGCTGCTGGATGAGCGATTTCTGGAGGGACAGTACCGCGCGATTTTTCCGCGGGAGTGGGAGCAGTACGGGATTGTTGATCGGACTACGGTCCGGGAGAAACTGAGAGAGTTCTGGGACAGTATTTGAGAGCGCGGAAAAGGGGAGGCAACAGATGAACATCACACTTGAGAAAGCAAGCATACAGGACATATCGGCCTGTGCGGCGATCCTTGACAGCGGCCGTGCGCTCCAGAGAGAACAGGGGTTTGTCCAGTGGCCGGATGATTATCCGAATGCGGATTCTGTTTTTGAGGATATAAAAGCGGGAAATGCCCATGTCCTGAAAGTGGATGGTGAGCCCGCTGGATATCTGTATATCAGCTTTGGCGGGGATCCCGCTTACAATGTCATCAAAGGCGCGTGGAGGACACAGGAACCCTACGCGGTCATACATAGAGTTGCCTTTGATGGAAGATACAGAGGGCTGGGCCTGTCCGCGGCCGCGTTTTCCCTGGCGGAGAAATTCATCCTCTCGCACGGCGTCAGAACTGTGCGCATCGATACACATCATCAGAATAAACGGATGCAGCATGTCCTCACAAAAAACGGTTATGTCCTCTGCGGAGAGGTGCAGATGCGGGGCGAACCGCGGCTCGCGTATGACAAGCTTTTATAAAAAAACGCCAAAATATACATTGACGAATGAAAGAGAAGGCGGTAAAATCGGAGAATAAGCAAATATTGGCGTGGATGTGTTTTTCTCAAAAGCAAAAATACCTCGGACATGCGGAAAAACCGCAGGAAGGGAGAGCTTGACCAGATGGCGGATAAGGAAAAAGAACTGCGGCAGATGAACCGCACGGAGCTGATTGAGATTATATATGCCCTGCAGCAGAATGAGAAGACGCTCCGCGAGGAAAAGGAAGATCTGCAGCGCCAGGTCGAAGACAGAACCCTGCGGATTGATAAGGCAGGCTCCATCGCCGAGGCGGCGCTGAGTCTGAACCATATCTTTGAGGACGCGCAGAAGGCATGTGAACAGTACCTGGAGAGTATCCGGGAGAGGGAAGCGGCCCTTCGGCTCAGTCAGGAAGATGCGACGGACAGGGCACAGACACAGGTACAGAAAATCGAAGCTGACGCACAGCAGCAGGCAGAGAAAATCGTGGCCAACGCGCAGCAGCAGGCGGCGGAAATCCTCGCTGACGCGCAAGGTCAGGCGGCGGAAATCCTCGCACAGGCCAACGCGCAGCAGCAGGCTTCTATGAAGGAATGTGAGGAAGCTGAACAAAGAATCCGCAGAATGGCCGCCGCGTTCAAAAAACAGCGCAGGAATTTCCTGGATCAGGCCAACGCCTTCCTGGAGGAAAATCCGGATTTTGCTCAGCAAATGAAAGAAAATCAAACTGACAGCGAACAGAAGGAAGGAGAGAACCAGTGACTGAACTGCATACGGCTCGAATTCCCAGTGAGGAAGCGGTCAACGCTGAGAGAGAGTGTCTCCAATACCAGAAAAGATACCGCCAGACCCTGCGGACGACCATCTATGCGCTGATTGTGGTGGCTGCCATCGCGGTGTTGCTGGCTACCATGTTTCTGCCGGTTCTGCAGGTATCCGGTACCAGCATGGAGCCAACACTTTCGGACAACGATATTATTGTCCTCTTCAAGACATCCGATTTTGAAACAGGAGATCTGGTCGGCTTTTATTATCAGAATAAGATCCTGCTGAAAAGAGTCATTGGCGGCCCAGGCGATATCATCGATATTGATGAGGAGGGAAATGTCTATGTCAACGGGGAGCTGCTGGACGAGCCATACCTGACATCCAGAGCTCTTGGGGAGACCGACCTTACCTATCCCTATCAGGTGCCGGAGAACCGGTACTTCGTCATGGGCGACAACAGGGAGACATCCATTGATTCCCGCAGCAGCGCTATTGGCTGTATTGAGGTGGATCAGATTGTGGGGAAGGTGATTTTGCGTGTCTATCCGCTTGACAGCATTTCCCTGATACATTGAATTGAATTTATACGACAGATAATTTATAAACGTTCGGCTTTTAACAGGCCGGGCGTTTTTTTGGCATGACAGTTGAAAAAGGACATTTTACATTGTAAAATAATCAGCGCGGATTCTTCGGCATCGCAGGATTGCAAGACCTGAAATAATATGTTACAATCGTTTCAGTTTAGAGGTTGCGCGATGAATCAGTCCAATGATCAGAAGGAAAATTTTCAGAAGAAAATGGAAAAGATTCTGTTGGATCTTGACAGTCAGACTTTAAAAGGCGCGGACTTGCCACGCCTTTTTTTGCATGCCTGCTGCGCACCCTGTTCTTCCGCGGTTTTAGAGCGGCTGCGGGCGCATTTTCGAATCACGGTTTTTTATTATAATCCGAATATCTCCGCCAGGGAAGAGTATCAGAAGCGACTTAAGGAAGAGATCCGGCTGATCGCCTGGTTTAATGCTCAAAATGACGGTGGCCATGAGATCGATTACATCGCGGGAGACTATGAGCCGCAGCGCTTTTATGAAGCGGCGAGAGGACTGGAGCGGGAGCCGGAGGGCGGCACACGGTGTCGGGAGTGCTTTCAGCTGCGGTTGGGTGAAAGCGTGACAAGGGCAGAGACGCTGGGCTATGATTATGTGACGACTACGCTGACCATCAGCCCTTTAAAGAACGCAGCTTTATTAAATGAAATTGGAAGCAGTTTCTGCCGGGACACGAAGGTGAAGTGGCTGCCTTCTGATTTTAAGAAAGAGGACGGCTATAAGCGCAGCATTGAGTTGTCGAGGGAGTGCGGTTTATATCGGCAGAATTATTGTGGATGCGTTTTTTCGCAGCAGGAGAGAACGGCAGCAGTCCCTGAAAACAATATCACAGGAATGTAATACGAGAGATTGATTTACCGAGGGAGGAATAACTTATTTTATGAAGAAATTACTGGACATGATTTCAGATGAGGTATCGCAGGCGTTTGCCGACGCGGGCTATGACGCCGCGCTGGGCAAGGTGACGGTCTCCAACCGCCCGGATCTGTGCGAATATCAATGCAACGGCGCGATGGCGGGAGCGAAGCAGTATCACTGCGCCCCTATCATGATTGCAGAGGCTGTGGCGGAGAAATTGCAGGGCAACTCTGTATTTGGCGAGGTAAGCGCTGTGAAGCCGGGCTTTTTAAATCTGAAATTAAGCCCCGCTTTCGCGGCGGAATATATGAACCGGATGGCCGCGGATGAGAAGTTCGGTCTGGACATGCCCGAGAATCCGCATATGATTATCCTGGATTACGGCGGGGCGAACGCGGCGAAGCCTCTGCATGTGGGCCACCTGCGCAGCGCCATCATTGGAGAGAGCGTGAAGAGAATCTGCCGTTATGCGGGTCATACAGTGATCGGCGATGTGCATCTGGGGGACTGGGGCCTGCAGATGGGTCTGATTATCACGGAATTACAGGAACGCAAACCGGAGTTTCCTTATTTTGATGATCAGTTTATGGGTGAATATCCGACTGAGGCGCCTTTCACCATCTCTGAACTGGAGGAGATTTATCCTACCGCCAGCAAAAAGTCCAAGGACGATGGACAGCATGAAGGCGAAACGGACGAGGAGTATCAGCTTCGTGCGCAGGCCGCGGCGGAGTATAAGGCAAAAGCACTGGCGGCGACGGCAGATTTACAGAACGGCAGGCGTGGTTATCGCGCTCTGTGGCGTCATATCATGAATGTTTCCGTGGCGGATTTAAAGAAAAATTATGATAATTTGAACGTATCCTTCGATCTCTGGAAGGGAGAGTCTGACGTGCAGGATATTATCCCCGGCATGGCGCAGAAATTACAGGACGACGGCTACGCCTACGAGAGTGACGGCGCTTTGGTGGTGGACATCGCCAGAGAGGATGATACCAGGGAAATGCCGCCCTGCATGATTTTAAAGAGCGACGGCGCGGCCCTGTACACGACTACAGATATTGCCACTATCGTGGAGCGTGTGGAGCAGTATCACCCGGATGAGATTATTTATTTCGCGGATAAGCGCCAGGATCTGCATTTTGAGCAGGTGTTCCGCTGCGTGAAAAAGACCGGAATCGCCCCTGAGGAAACGAAGCTTCAGTTTATTGGCTTCGGCACCATGAACGGCAAGGACGGCAAGCCCTTTAAGACCCGCGACGGCAGCGTCCTGCGTCTGGAGGCGCTGATTCAGGAAGTCAACGAGGAAATGTATCAGAAAATCATCACTGGCCGTGATATCAGCGAGGAGAAGGCGCTTAAGATCGCGAAGACGGTGAGTCTGGCGGCTATCAAATACGGCGATCTGTCCAATCAGGCCAGCAAGGATTACATTTTTGATATCGACCGCTTTACTTCCTTTGAGGGAGACACCGGCCCGTATATTTTATATACCATTGTCCGCATCAAGTCTATCTTGCGCAAATATCAGGAGAAGGGCGGCGTTCTGACAGACCTGTCAGTTCTGCCCGCGGAAAATGAAGCTGAGAAAGCTCTGATGCTGGAAACCGCGAAATTTAACGCTGCCATGGAGAGTGCCTGCGAGGAGAAAGCGCCGCACAGGATCTGTGCGTATATTTACGATCTTTGCAACGCGTTTAATCACTTCTATCATGAGACGAAGATTCTGGCCGAGGAGGACCAGGAGAAGCAGAAGGGATACATTGCTCTGCTTTTGCTGGTGAAGGGGGTGCTGGAGGCATCGATTGACGTGCTGGGGTTTGAGGCTCCCGATGAAATGTAATTATATTTAAATAAAGTATTGGAGGGTTACACAATGAGAAATCCGATGATTGAGAAGTATCTGGACGAGCTCATCGAGCGGTCCACCCTGGACATCCCGGCCTGGAATATTGAGAAGGCAAAGGCCGGCGCCGCCAAGAGCGGGTGGAATTACATTGACGGCTGCATGATCCTGGCCATGCTGGAGACCTATGCCACCACCGGCGAGCAGAAATATCTGGACTTCGCGGACGCCTTTATCGACCACAGGGTTCACGAGGACGGCACGATCGACGGCTACAATCCCGAGGAATACAATATCGACAACGTGAACGCCGGCAAGACGCTCTTCGCGCTGTACGATATCAACGGCAAGGAGAAATACCGCAAGGCCATCGACCTGATTTACAGCCAGATTCAGAACCAGCCCCGCACGGAGGAAGGCAACTTCTGGCACAAAAAGATTTATCCCAACCAGGTCTGGCTGGACGGCATGTACATGGGCCAGCCCTTCTACATGGAGTATGAGACCCGCTTCAACGACAAAAAGAATTATGACGATATTTTCCACCAGTTCGCCAATGTGGTGAAGCATGTCAGAGATCCGAAGACCGGTCTGTATTACCATGCCTATGACGCCTCCAAAACCGCGTTCTGGTGCGACAAGGAGACCGGCTTAAGTCAGAATTACTGGCTGCGGGCTTTAGGGTGGTTTTCCATGGCGCTGCTTGATACCTTAAGCAAGTGCGACAGAGATGCCGCTCCGGAGAAATATGACGAGCTGAAGGCTGTGTTCGTGGACTACATGGATTCCATGTTAAATTACCAGGACGAGAGCGGCATGTGGTATCAGCTGCCCGCCAGAGGAGGCGAGCCCGGCAACTATCTGGAGACTTCCGGCAGCGCCATCATGGCCTATAGCCTTTTAAAGGCCGTTCGTCTGGGCTTTTTGCCTGAGAGCTACAGAGAGCCTGCCATCAAAGACTTCAATGCCATCTGCGACAAATATCTGAGTATTAACGAAGCCGGAGAGCTGCATCTGGGCGGCATCTGCCTGGTAGCCGGCCTTGGCCCGGAGAACAACCGCCGCCGCGACGGTTCTTATGAGTATTACATGTCTGAGCCGATCGTTTCCGACGACGCCAAGGGCGTGGGGCCGTTTTTGCTGGCGTACACGGAGCTGCGCAGGCTGGGGGAGTAGTTTGGAAGCCGACACGATAGCGTCACCTATCCGTTTCCGGCGAAATGTTTTCAGTTACGATAGCACCTCACTTTTGAGCTGAGGTGCTATTCCTTTGTGTAAAAAATAAAATATTTCTAAAATCCGTATTGACAGAATGAATATCAAGTCTTATAATGACCACATCACTTATAAAACCTATCAAACACATAGGAATTAGGAAGTGAGGGAATCCTGTGGAAAGACAATCATTTTTCAATGGAGGAGAAAGTCATGTCTGAAGTAAAAGAAAGCGCATTGGAACTGATCGGCAACACCCCGGCACTGAAGCTGAACCGCTACAGCCAGGCAGCGGGCATTGAGGGCGTCACCGTCATCGCGAAGCTGGAGTATTTAAATCCCGCCGGTTCTGTGAAGGACAGAATCGCCCTGGCGATGATCGAGGACGCGGAGCAGAAGGGAATCCTGAAACCGGGCGCGACCATTATTGAACCTACCAGCGGCAATACAGGCATCGGTCTGGCGTCTGTGGCGGCGGCCAAGGGATACAGAGCGATTTTCACGCTGCCAGAGACCATGAGTGTGGAGCGGAGAAACCTGCTGAAGGCTTATGGCGCCGAACTGGTGCTGACGGATGGTTCCAAGGGAATGAAGGGCGCGATCGCAAAGGCGGATGAGCTGGTGCAGGAGATCGAGGGAGCGGTTATTCTGGGACAGTTTGTCAATCCGACCAATCCGGCTGTTCATAAAGCGACCACGGGTCCGGAGATCTGGAGACAGACGGACGGCCAGGTGGATATTTTCGTGGCAGGCATCGGTACCGGCGGCACCATTACCGGTGTAGGGGAGTTTTTAAAGGAACAGAACCCGGAGATCAAAGTGGTCGGCGTAGAGCCGGCATCCAGTCCGGTTCTGACCAAAGGTGTAAGCGGCGCTCACAAGATTCAGGGAATCGGTGCGGGTTTTGTACCAGAGGTGCTGAATACAGAGGTTTATGACGAGGTTCTGGCCATTGAGAATGAGGACGCCTTCACGGAGGGCAAACGCTTCGCGGTTTCCGAGGGCATACTGGTGGGCATTTCCTCCGGTGCGGCCTTAAAGGCAGCCGGCATTCTGGCGGCGCGGCCGGAGAATCAGGGCAAGACGATCGTGGTGATTCTGCCGGATTCCGGAGACAGATATCTGTCGACGCCTCTATTTGCGAACTAAAAGCGACTGTGAATAAATTATGAGGAAATCACCATGATTTATCTGGATTACGCGGCCAATCATCCCTCCGAGGAGGCGGTATTGCAAAGATTCTGTGAGGCGGAACGCGCCTTGATCGGCAATGCCAATTCCTCCCATCCGGCGGGAGAGGCCTCCAGGGAGGAAATGGAGCGGATTACCGCTTCTATTGCCTCCCTTATGGGCGCGGAAAACGCGGAGGTGATTTATACCTCCGGCGCTACCGAGTCCAATAACATGGCCATCAAAGGCATTGCCCGTGCGAGGAGGCATCTGGGCAGGCACATCATTTCCACACCGCTGGAGCATGCCTCCGTCAGCGCCAGTCTGACATATCTGCAGGAGCAGGGGTATGAAATTGATCTGCTGGACATTGGACGGGACGGCAGGGTGGACTTAGAACATCTGAAAGACTTGCTCCGGGAAGACACGGTTTTGCTGGCAGTGACGGCGGTAGACAGTGAGTTGGGAACGATCCAGCCGCTTGAGGGCATCAAAGAGATACTGAAATCCTTCCCGAACTGTGCCCTGCATGTGGACGCGACGCAGGCCATCGGCAGAGTGCCGGTGGCTTTTTCGGGTCTGGATACCCTGAGTCTGGCGCCCCATAAATTTGGAGGACTGAATGGCAGCGGCCTGCTGTTAAAAAAGAGGGGACTGGTGCTGGAACCTCTGCTGCACGGCGGCGTCAGTACCAGCCTTTATCGGGGCGGCACTCCGACAGTATCACTGGCGGCCTCTGTGGAGACTGCCCTGCGCCTGGCCATCGAGAACCGGGAAGATCATGTGCAGAAGGTGACAGAGCTGTCCAATGAACTGAAAAACGCGCTGTCAGCCTATCCGAAGGTGCGTATCAACAGCCCGTCGGACGCGGTTCCCCACATCCTCAATCTGAGCGTGGATGGCGTGAAAGGCACCCGCTTTCAAAGCGCGCTGGCCGATCATGGCGTGTGCGTTTCCGTGAAAAGCGCCTGCTCCTCCGATGGGACGCCTTCCAGGGCGGTTTTTGCCGTCAGCCGCGACCGCAGAAACGCGCTTTCCTCCTGGAGAATCAGCTTAAGTTATCGAACCACGGAAGAGGAGGCGCGGGAGTTTTTGCAGATATTTGACACTTGCTATTATGAGTTGACGGATAGAAAATGACATTTGGCGGCAACTTATTTTGCGCTGCTTGCATTTATTATTCCAGTGTAGTAGAATTACGGGGTATGAACATCCGTATATATGAGACTTTGCGTAACAGAGTGGAAAATATATAAATCACTCAGCAGTTTGTATATTTTCTGCGTGCTGTTTACTTTTACTATGATGACTATTTGAAGGAAATTACCATGCCCCGTGAACTTGACTACGCGCAGCGCGTGGAGCGCAGCCTGACGAAAAAATATCATAAAGAAATCTGGGCGCCCTTCACCCGCGCGGTCAAGACCTACGAACTGATCAAAGAGGGCGATAAGATCGCCGTCTGCATCTCCGGCGGCAAGGATTCCATGCTGATGGCCAAGCTCATGCAGATGCTGCAAAGGCACAGCGATTTTCCCTTTGACCTGGTTTATCTGGTGATGGATCCCGGTTATAACGAACTGAATCGACATAAAATTGAGTCAAACGCCGCGCTTTTGCAGATTCCCATCACCATTTTTGAAACCAATATTTTCGAGGTGGCCAACAGCACGGACAAAAATCCCTGTTATCTCTGCGCCCGCATGCGCCGCGGTTATCTCTACAGCAAGGCGAAGGAGCTGGGGTGCAATAAAATCGCTCTCGGCCATCATTTCAGTGATGTGATTGAAACGACAGTCATGGGTATGTTTTACGGTTCACAGCTGCAGGCCATGCTGCCAAAGCTTCACAGCACCAATTTTGAGGGGATGGAGCTCATCCGGCCGCTTTACTGTGTGCACGAGGATGACATCATTGCCTGGAAGCGCTATAATGAGCTCGATTTTATTCAATGTGCCTGCCACTTTACGGAGAACTGCACCATGTGCGACAATGGTGGCGGCGGTTCCAAGCGCCAGGAGGTCAAAACGCTGATCCGGCGGCTGAAGCGGGACAATCCCAATATTGAGAAGAGCATTTTCAACAGCATTCATGCTGTCAGCCTTGATACAATGGTGGGATATAAATATAAGGGAGAGAAGCATTCTTTCCTGGATACCTATGATGAGGTGAGTGCAGACGGTTCTGTCACCAATGAGTGAACAGGACGGATACCGTGAGATAAGACCGCAGTGTCGTGGTGATGTTTTTATGAAATTACCGGGCAGACGACAGAGAAAAGGCAGAAATATCTATTATGACAAATCAGTTTTCCAGGACGGAGTTGTTAATCGGAAAAGACGGCGTTGAGCGCCTCCAAAACGCGAAGATTGCCGTTTTCGGCATCGGCGGTGTAGGAGGGTACGCGGTGGAAGCGCTTGTCAGAAGCGGCGCAGGCTCTTTTGTGCTGGTCGACGACGACAGGATATGTCTGACCAATTTAAACCGCCAGATCATCGCCACGCGTAAAACCATCGGAAAATATAAGGTGGATGTGATGAAGGAGCGGATACTGGAGATCAACCCGCAGGCGCATGTGGAAACCCGTCAGTGTTTTTTTCTTCCTGAAAACGCGCAGGACTTTGACTTTTCACAGTATTCCTATGTCATCGACGCCGTGGACACGGTCACCGCGAAGCTGGAGATCATTACACGGGCGCAGCAGGAAGGCGTGCCTGTTATCAGCTGCATGGGAGCGGGTAATAAGCTGGATCCCACACAGTTCCGGGTGGCGGATATCTATGAGACAACGATCTGTCCGTTAGCGAGGGTCATGCGCCGTGAGTGCAGAAAGCGGGGCATTGAGCATTTAAAGGTAGTGTATTCCACAGAGAAAGCGGTTCGGCCCCTGGAGGATGCGGCTGTCAGTTGCAGAACCAACTGTGTCTGTCCACCCGGGACGGCCCGCAAGTGTACCGAGCGGCGGGACATTCCGGGGAGCGTTTCCTTTGTGCCGTCTGTCGCCGGGCTAATCCTGGCGGGCGAGGTAATCCGTGATCTGGCGGGCGTCTGAAGGCTCTGAAAGGGAAGGATTATTTAAGTAAAAATGTTGTCAATCAATTTGAAGCACTGAAAAGAGGGAGAAAAATGAGCACAACAGAAATTTCACAACAGGAAGCTGAAACAGAAAAGAAAGCAGAAAAGGTGAAACTGCCAGTGAATAAAAAGACTTTCGCGGAGCTTTTTGCGCAGATAAAAGAGAAGCTGGAAAAGGCGGATATCACCGCTTTGAAGGACAGGATTGCCTATGAGTTCCATTTAAGCGACCTGGAAGGTGTATTTTATGTAGAAGCCCATGACGGGCAGATCGATGTCCAGCCTTATGATTATCATGACCATAATGGGGTTATCTTCGCGAGCGCGGCGACTTACGAGGCATTGTGCGACGGCGGTCTGACACCGATCACCGCCTACGCAGCCGGACGATTGAAAGTAGACGGCAACGTAGATCAGGTGAAGGCGTTGATGAAGATTTTTGCATAGGGAGGTTATTTCGCAAAAGCAACCGGCAAAGATCTGCAAAAGCGTTCGTTTATGAAATAGGATTGAAAAGGGCTCCCTGCGAACGGAATAGCATCCGTTTACAGAGAGCCTTTTTGCATGAATTTTCGGCTTCATGCCGCATTCTTTTTTAAATGAAGCGGCTTTATTCCTTCTCCAGATAGCTGTACACAACAGCTGCCAGCGCGCCGCCGACAAGCGGGCCGACGATGAAGATCCACACCTGGGAGAGCGCATCGCCGCCTGCGAAGATGGCGGGCATCAGGCTTCTGGCAGGGTTGACGGAGGTGCCAATTGCCTCTGCAATCTACTTTTTGATACTGTTCATACAAAACCCTTCCTTCCTATACATATACAACTTGTATGAAGTGACGTCCGCGCGAGCGGACATGTCTGTTTTGGGATGGCCGCAGCGAAATCGGATGAGTATTGATTTGTCTGCTCAAGGTAAACTTTTTATCTGGAGCAGGCATTCGCGATTGCGCGACAATTCCTTCGTACCGTCTTTCAGTATACAACCAGAGGACTGATTTTGCCATAGAATTCTGAAAAAATATCATTTTCCTGAAAATCTTCTGTGTAGAACTTTTAATCTGTATGAACTGTTTTACATGAAATATATGATTTTTCAGAAAAGGTATCATTGGTTGTTGGAGAAATCTTATGACAAAATAGTTCATCTGGGACGATATATCGTCCATATATGGTGAAATCCTGTGTTAAAGTATTGAGTGAGGCAATGAATGCTCAAATTATTAAAAATGATTAACCCATAAGGTAAATTTTATGTTGACATAGGGCTGTTGCTGTGATAATATAAATTTACCTCAAAGGTTAATTAGGAAGAGGCGGGTTTGTACATTACATATAAGACCAAAAAGATCGAAAAGATTTGCACGAATGCGAAAACAGCTGAGAAAACATATGGAGCAATGATGGCTGAGAAAATACACCAGCGTGTGGATGAAATTTCTGCGGCTGATAATGTGGAGATGATGATACAGTTTCGCCTTGGCCGCTGTCACCCGTTGAAACAGGACAGAAAAGGACAGTACGCAGTGGATCTGGTACATCCGTACCGGCTGGTATTTGAGAAAATCGGACAGCAGGTTCAGATTGCAAATATTCTGGAAATAGTGGATTACCACTGAAAGAGAGAGGAGGAAGCGCTATGAAGAAAAGCCGCAGTTATATTGCAACGCCGCCAGGAGCGACGATTAAGGAGCAGCTGAATGACAGGAGCATGAGCCAGAAGGAGTTTGCGGCCAGGATGAATTTGTCTGAGAAGCATATCAGCAGATTGATTAACGGGGATGTGCAGCTTACTCCTGATGTTGCCGTCAGGCTGGAGACAGTTCTTGGCGTCCCGGCACGTTTCTGGAGCAATTTGGAAGCAATTTACAGAGAGAAGATTGTGAAGGTTGAGGCAGAAAACACCATGGATGCGGATATAGAGCTTGCCAGACAGTTTCCGTATAATGAAATGGCTAAGCTTGGCTGGGTTCCGGAAACCAGAGATTCTAAGGAGAAGGTAGTTAATTTAAGAAATTATTTTGAGGTGGTGGAATTGGCACTGCTTGGCAATACGCAGATTACCAGAATTGCCTGCAGAAGACTCGCGTTTACTGAGAAAAGCGATCTGGCACTTATGGCCTGGGCGCAGGAGGCCAGGATTCTGGCCCGCAGTATGGAGACTTCTCCGGTAAATGTCAGAGGATTACTTGCAGTGCTCCCCGGAATTCGGGAAATGACTGTGATGAAATTCGATGAGTTTTATCCGCAGATCAGGCAGGATTTGTCAGGGTGCGGCGTTGCGCTGGTTTTTCTGCCGCATCTGAAAGGGTCATTTTTGCAGGGTGCGACCTTCCGGGAAGGAAATAAAATTGTTCTTGGTCTTACTGCGCGGGGAAAAGATGCGGATAAATTCTGGTTCAGTCTTTTTCATGAGCTGGCGCATATTATCTATGGGCATGTGGACCTGCCGGATGGAACATCGCAGGAAGATGAGGATGCAGCCAATGCCTGGGCGAGTGACATGTTAATTCCTTCAGAGAAATTCTACGCTTTTGTCGCCGACAGGGATTATTCGGAGCAAAGGATATGTGAATTTGCGTCTGAGCAGGGAATTGCGCCGGGAATTGTGGTGGGGAGAATGCAGCGTGAAGGGGTGATCCAATACAATATGCTGAATGAATTAAAGGATCATTATGAGATATCTGTATAAAATGCAAGAAAAGCGGCGGCAGTCATGGTAAGCAGTCCAGTGACAGTATGGGAACGAAGAAATGTGAAAATGTCCGGCAGAGTTTGCCGGACATTCTGTGTTTTTCGGGACATTTTGAATATAATTTCATGTCCCTGATTATGATTCCTCAAGAGATTTTTTACAGATTGGCCTTAATCTTCTCAATCATTTCCACATACTCGGCGTCTGTCAGGAATTTCTCGCCCGGATTCATGGCAAAGACGCCGCCCCACTCATAGCCGTCCTTGTATTTCGGCACCAGATGCATATGCAGATGGCAGCCCGTGTCGCCGTAGGCGCCATAGTTAAGCTTGTCCGGATGGAAGGCCGCGTGGATGGCCTTCGCTGCGCGGTTGACGTCCGCGAAAAACGCGTTGCGCTCCTCATCAGAAATATCCACGATCTCGCTGACGTGGTCTTTATAGGCCACGATACATCTGCCGGGGTGAGACTGCTCTTTGAAAAGAATCAGCGTGCTGACGGACAGCTCGCAGATTTCGATTCCGAAGGCGGCCAGAAGCTCGCCCTTCTGACAATAACCACAATTTTCCATAAATGAATACCTCTTTTCTGTCCGAAGACATTTTTATTATGTTTCCATTTTACTATAGCAGGACAGTGCGCGTCAGATATAATATTCCGACGTGTAGCGTGGGTTGTCGATGATGTCCTGGAGCGTGATGCCGTCCAGGTAGTCGTTGATGACTTTGGACAACCCTTCGTAAATCGGCAGCGTCATGCAGCCGTCGCAGCGCTCGCAGGAATTGGGGGAGGTGTCCATGCAGCTGACAGGCATCAGGCTCCCCTCCGCGCTTTCTAAGATTTCCCGCACCGTGATTTCCATGGGATGACGGGCCAGCTGGTAGCCGCCCATGTGGCCGCGGTTAGTTAAAAGCAGGTTATTGCGGTTGAGAAAGGGAATGATCTGCTCCAGGTATTTTTTGGAAATTTCCTGTCTTTGCGAAATGTCTTTTAAGGCAATAAAGCCTTCGTTATAGTGCTGCGCCAGGTCGATCATCATTCTGAGCGAGTAGCGCCCGCGTGTTGAAATCCTCAAAAACTGCTTCCTCCTGTCAACCTTATTTCAACAGGATTATACCATAGGTTTAGTAGGTATTCAATCGGATTTTTGTTTTCAAATTTTTAAAAAACATAAATTTCGCAATTCGGTTGACAGGAAACACGGATGGGCATATAATGGCAATGCCTAGGAAAAACATAGGAATTAAGGGCAGCCCCGCACAGCTTGACAGAACGATGAAATGTGCTTATAATTCCTTTGGAATATTGAGATAAGAAAAAAGGTTACAATAGAGCTTGGAGGAAAAGACGGCATGTCAGATACACTTTTACAGATCAGAAATCTGGACGTTCGTGTGGAGGAAAAAGAGATCCTGCGCGGCGTGGATATGGATATCAGAAAGAGAGAAACTCACGTCCTCATGGGTCCCAACGGCGCGGGCAAATCCACGCTTGGCTTTGCGTTGATGGGCAATCCGAAGTATGAGATCACAGGCGGACAGATTTTGCTGGACGGGGAGGATATCATAGGCGCGGCTGTGGATGCGCGTGCGAAGGCAGGCCTGTTCCTTTCTTTCCAGGAGCCTCTGGAGGTGCCGGGGCTGACGCTGGAGAGCTTTCTGCGCAGCGCGGTGCAGCAGCGTACGGGTAAACGTCTTCGCCTCTGGGATTTTAAAAAGAAGTTGGAGAAAGCCATGGAGCTTCTTCAGATTGATAAAAGCTACGCTTCCCGCGACTTAAACGTCGGTTTTTCCGGCGGTGAGAAGAAAAAGATCGAGATTTTACAGCTTCTGATGTTTGAGCCGAAGCTGGCTATTCTGGACGAGACCGATTCGGGTCTGGATGTGGACGCGGTGCGCGTGGTTTCCGACGGCATCCGGATTTTCCAGCAGGAGCAGGATGGCGCGCTGCTGGTTATTACGCACAGCACGAAGATTCTGGAATCACTCCAGGTTGATCACACGCATGTGATGGTGGACGGGCATATCGTGGCTGTCGGCGACGGCAACCTGGTGGATACGATCAATACGGACGGGTATGAGCAGTTCCTGACGAAAGCATGAAAGCTTGCGCCGCTTAGGAGAAGGAGCAGGGCCGCTTTTGTTTCTTAAGAGGTCATGAGAGACAGCACTGACGGGGATACAGCCGTTTTCGCGTTATAAGAGAACTTGAAGAGGCATGAATGAGAGAGAAAAGTCAGGTTGATGATATCAACCGCAGTATATACGATTTTAAAAATGAGGACGAGGACGCCTATAAGCTGCAGGCCGGTCTGACGCCTGAGATTGTGGACAAGATTTCAAAGGAAAAAAATGATCCGGCATGGATGAATCAGTTCCGCCTGCATTCCCTGCAGATTTATAACTCTCTGCAGGTTCCAAATTGGGGACCAAGCATCGATGGCCTGGACATGGACCATATCGTGACCTATGTGCGGCCCAACACGAAGATGAGCGCGAAGTGGTCCGATGTGCCGGAGGATATCAAGGATACATTTGAGCGTCTGGGTATTCCCCAGGCGGAGCGTAAGTCCTTAGCCGGTGTGGGCGCGCAATATGACTCCGAGTTAGTGTATCATAATGTCCGTGAGGAAGTGGCGGCCATGGGCGTGGTTTACACGGACTTGGAGAGCGCCATGCACGGCGAGTACGCCGACATGATCCGGACGCATTTTATGAAGCTGGTGCCGCCGCAGGATCACAAATTCGCGGCGCTCCACGGGGCGGTCTGGTCCGGCGGTTCCTTTGTGTATGTGCCGCCAGGCGTGACGGTGGAGATTCCTCTGCAGTCTTATTTTCGCTTAAACGCGCCCGGAGCGGGGCAGTTTGAGCACACGCTGATTATCGTGGACGAGGGCGCGAATCTGCATTTCATTGAAGGGTGTTCCGCGCCGAAATATAACGTGGCCAATCTTCACGCCGGCTGCGTGGAATTGTATGTGGGCAAAAACGCCCGCCTGCGCTACTCCACCATCGAGAACTGGTCCAAGAATATGTACAATCTGAACACCAAGCGCGCAATCGTGGAGGAGGGCGGCACCATGGAATGGGTGTCTGGCTCCTTTGGCTCGCATGTGTCCTACCTGTACCCGATGACCATTTTAAAAGGGAAAAATTCCCGCATGGAGTTCACCGGCATCACCTTCGCCGGAGAGGGGCAGAACCTGGACACCGGCGCGAAAGTCGTGCATATGGGCGAAGGGACTTCTTCTTATATTAATACGAAATCCATCTCCAAGGACGGCGGCATCAGTACCTTCCGCAGCTCTGTGGTAATTCAGGAGAAGGCTGCGCACAGCAAGGCCGCGGTTTCCTGTCAGTCCCTGATGCTGGACGATATCTCCCGTTCCGATACGATTCCGGCGATGGATATCCGTTGCGGCGACGCGGATGTGGGACATGAGGCGAAGATCGGACGCATCAGCGACGAGGCGGTCTTTTATCTGATGTCGCGCGGCATCAGCGAGGAAAACGCCAGGGCGATGATCGTGGGCGGCTTTGCGGACAACGTATCGAAGGAACTGCCGCTTGAGTACGCAGTGGAGATGAATAATCTGATTCGCCTGGAAATGAAGGGCAGCATCGGCTGAGGGAGGAGAAGGATGATGGAAGAAACCAGGAATATGACAGTCAATCCGCTCCCGGCCCTGACCTGGAACCGCCTGAAAATGAATGCGGGCGAGGTGGAGCTTGCGGCTGCGCGGACGGGCGCAAAGATGACGATGAGCGAGCTGCCGGCGGGTGTTTCCGTGACGAAATATCAACCTGAAGCGGTTCATTCAGAAACTGAAAATCAGAAAAGTGACGGGGAAATTTCAGGAAAATTCCGGGAAATCGAGTCCGGCATGGGCGTTGAATATGAGCAGTATATGGCGGACAGCCGTGTGATCCTGATAGAAACACAGCCTGATTGTGAAGCAGATGTTCCGCTTATTATAAACTTAAACTATACGGACGAAGCACCGGCGGCCGACAGAATTTATCTTCATGCTGCCGCAAAATGCAGTTTATCCGTCATTTTTATCCTAAAAAGCACGCGGAAAGTGCAGGCTTCCTTGCAGATTAAAACCATCGCGGAGACTGAAGCACAGGTAGACCTGTTCGTAGCGCAGCTGACGGGGGATGGCTCGACCGTTCTGACAGATGTGGACAGTCTTTGCGAGGAAAAGGCACAGGTGTCCTTAACGAAGCTGGAACTGGGAGGCAGCGCACAGTATGTGGGCGTCTGCACTACTCTGGAGGGTAATAAAAGCGCCTTCCACGCGGAGGCTGGTTATCGCGTCCGTGCTGGCCAGCATCTGGACATGAATTATCTGGTACGCCATGTTGGCAGAAAGACAACCAGTGAGATGAACGCTTCCGGCGTGCTGGAAGAAAACGCGTTCAAGCTTTTCCGCGGCACCATCGATTTCCCGTGCGGCTGCGCGGGCGCGAAGGGCAATGAGAAAGAGGATATTCTCCTGTTGGGAGAGCGGCAGGTCAACCAGACCATTCCCCTGATTTTGTGCCAGGAGGAGGAGGTGGAAGGCAACCACGGCGCGACCATCGGCAGGCTGCCGGAGCAGGTTTTATTCTATCTGGGTACGCGCGGTATTTCGTCAGAGGCCGCCGAGGATCTGATAGCGTCAGCAAAGCTGGAAGCGGTTTGCGGCCTGATTCCGGATGAGAAGGTCAAACAGACGGTGCGGGCTTTCCTCTGTGCCATGACGCGGGACAGGATCTGCGGGTAACAGTGACGATCATAACAGCTGTAAACGGTTATGAAGGAATGCATTATATTGTGCCGCGCGTGTTTTGACATATATATAAACGGAGCTTATATGCACAGGACATATGTATGACATATATGACTATGATATGACTGTGGAGTATGAGAGAATAATATTGCTATGAGAAACTATAAAGAAGACTTTCCTCTTTTAATGAATACAGACCTGGCTTACCTGGACAACGCAGCCACGGCCCAGCGCCCGCAGGCGGTGCTGGATGCGGTGCAGGATTTTTATTTAAAATCCAACGCCAATCCGCTGCGCGGTCTTTATGACCTGGCCGTTGACGCGACGGACCGTTATGAAGCGGCCAGAGAGCGTGTCAGACGTTTCATCAACGCGGAGAAGACTGAGGAAATCATTTTCACCCGCAACACCACAGAGAGTATCAACCTCGTGGCATACAGCTGGGGACTGACGAATTTAAAGCCAGGCGACGAGATCCTGATCACCATCGCCGAGCATCACAGCAACATGCTGCCCTGGCAGATGGCAGCCCGCCAGACCGGCGCCACCTTAAAATATCTGGACTGTGACCCGGACGGCAGCTACCCGTTGGAGCATATTGCGGAGGCAATCACACCGCAGACAAAGTTCGCGGCCATCGGCCATGTTTCCAATGTCTTAGGGTGTGTCAACCCAGTGGAGGAGATTATCGCGCGGGTGCATGCAAACGGCGGTCTTGTCCTGGTGGACGCGGCGCAGAGCACACCGCACTTGCCGGTTGACGTGCAGGCTCTGGACGCGGATTTTCTGGCGTTTTCCGGACACAAGGTTTATGGTCCCATGGGTATCGGTGTTCTTTATGGAAAGGAACATTTGTTGAATGAGATGCCGCCATTTTTGAGCGGCGGAGAGATGATTTCTTATGTGAGACGGGATGGTGCGGTGTATGCCGAGCTTCCACACAAATTTGAGGCTGGCACGGTCAATGCCGCGGACGCGGTGGGGCTGTCGGCGGCACTCGATTACATCGAGGAGATCGGCTGGGATGCGATCTTAAAGCGCGAAGAGGAACTGACGAAGTACGCTTTTGACTGCATGACAGCAGTGACGGGTGTTCACATTCTGGGCAGTGCCGACTATCGTCAACATCACGGAATTTTAAGCTTTACGCTGGATCAGGTGCATCCGCATGATATCGCGGCGATTCTGGCGGATGATCATGTGGCGGTCCGCGCCGGACACCACTGTGCGCAGCCGCTTTTGACGCACCTGGGCGTTCGTTCGTCCGCGCGGGTAAGTCTTGCTTTTTATAATACAGAGGAAGACATCGACAGATTTTCAGATAGTCTCAAATCCATCAGGAGGAAAATGGGCCTTGGCGAATAATACCTTTTATAATGAAATCTTAACCGATCACAATCTGCACCCCTATCACAAGGAGCGCTTACAGGACGCCAATCTGGTGCTGGAGGGCATCAATCCTTCCTGCGGAGACGATATCATTCTACAGCTGAAGGTGGAGGACAGCGTCATCGTGGGCGGCACCTTTGAGGGCGATGGCTGCGCCATTTCCCAGGCTTCCGTGGATATCATGCTGGATATGGTCGTGGGACGCACCAAAGAGGAGGCTCTGCACATCGCGGACCTGTTTCATAAAATGATCGAGGGACGCGCCAGCGAAGAGGAAATCGAGGAGCTTGAGGAGGCGGGCGCTTTGCGTGATATTTCCCATATGCCCGCCCGCGTGAAGTGCGCCGTGCTGGGCTGGAACACCATGAAGGAGATGCTGGAGAAGGTGTGAGGATTTGGTATTTTGGTTATTTTTTGAAAACCGCTGCATAAGACGAATCTTTTTTGTTGACAAAAGGCGGTCGGGGTGCTATATTATTTTAGTCGGCTGCGACGAACGGGATCTTAGCTCAGCTGGGAGAGCACCTGCCTTACAAGCAGGGGGTCACAGGTTCGAGCCCTGTAGGTCCCATTTTGGCGAAGTAGCTCAGTTGGCGAGAGCACACGGTTCATACCCGTGGTGTCGAGGGTTCAAATCCCCCCTTCGCTACGAAAGAGGAACTTTTCATTCTGCATGAGAGGTTCCTTTTTTGTTGCGGAAAAATGGTTCCTCTAAAAGTATTCGTCTACAGCCGCGCTGCGCAATTTTCCGTGAAAGGGTCCAAATACTTGTGCAGAATGACTGTATTTTCCATAAATCCAAAAAGTCTATTGACGCCAATTACCTGCTCGTATATAATTAATTCGCACGGGTTTTGGAAAAAATGATGAAAAGAGAGGAGGCAGACATATGAAAATGAAACCCGGATTTTTATGGGGAGGCGCCACGGCCGCAAACCAGGGTGAAGGTGGATATCTTGAAGGCGGCAGGGGACTTTCCAGTGTCGATGTGGTGCCGTTCGGACCGGATCGGATGAAGGTGGCCAGAGGGCAGATGAAGATGTTCGACTGCGACGATCAGCATGTTTATCCGGCGCATGAGGCGATCGACATGTACCATCATTATAAGGAAGACATTGCTCTGTTCGGGGAAATGGGTTTTCGCTGCTACCGGCTTTCCGTTTCCTGGACACGCATTCTTCCGAACGGTGACGATGACGAACCAAACGAGGAGGGGCTTAAGTTTTACGATTCTATCTTCGACGAGTGCCATCGGTGGGGCATCGAACCCTTAGTGACCATCTGTCATTTTGACACGCCGATCGCTCTGATTAAAAAATACGGCGGCTGGAAGGACAGGCGTATGATCGACGCCTATCTGAAGCTTTGCCGGATTCTGTTTGAGCGTTTTGGCAAAAAGGTGAAGTACTGGATCACCTTCAACGAGATCAATATGCTGCTGCACATGCCGTTCATGGGAGCGGGTATTTATTTCGAGGAAGGAGAGGATGAGGAGCAGGTCAAATATCAGGCGGCGCACCACGAACTGGTCGCGAGCGCGAAGGCGGTGACACTGGCCCATGAGCTGATGCCTGGCGCCATGGTGGGGTGTATGCTGGCGGCTGGGAATTTCTATCCCTACAGCAGCAATCCGGCGGATATTTATAAGGCCATGGAATGCGACCGGGATAACTACTTCTTCATTGATGTCCAGGCCAGAGGTGTCTATCCCATATGGGCGAAAAAGCGTATGGAGCGCGCGGGTGTCACCCTTCAGATGGCTGCGGATGACGAAGCTGCGTTGGCGGCGGGAACAGTCGATTATATTTCATTCAGCTATTACTGCAGCCGTTGTATGTCCGCGGATCCTGAGATTATCAAAAACCACAGCCGCGGCGGCAACGCGGTGATCAGCGCGGTTGTGAATCCCTACCTCAAAAGTTCGGAATGGGGCTGGCAGATCGATCCGCTGGGGCTTCGCATCACATTAAACACTCTGTATGATCGCTACGAAAAACCGCTGTTTATCGTGGAAAACGGTCTGGGCGCTGCAGACACACCGCAGGAGGACGGCAGCATTCATGATACCTACCGCATCGCGTATATGCGGGAGCATATCAAAGCCATGCTGGCCGCGGTCAATGAGGACGGGATCCCGCTCTTAGGCTACACCTGCTGGGGCTGCATTGACCTGGTAAGCGCCTCCACTGGAGAGATGAAAAAGCGTTACGGCATGATTTATGTGGATAAGCAGAATGACGGAACCGGAACGCTCAAGCGGTCGAAAAAGGACAGCTTTTACTGGTACCAGAAGGTAATTGCCTCAGACGGGGAGGAGCTCGGCGAATAAAGGGCCACCAGAGGCAAATTTCATAAGCCAAATAAAAATGCATTTAGGAGGATGTTATGGATTATAAGGGAAACACTGAAAAATAGCACTTTCAGCTCAACTAACCATCCATGTGGATGAT
>JAJQFS010000054.1 GCA_021200995.1 Lachnospiraceae bacterium
GTAAAGGCTGGGAGGACGCGATTGAAGACGCCAGATTAGAAGAACGCGAGGCGGCTCAGGAACGTGAGAAACAGCTGTGTAAAGGCTGGGAGGACGCGATCAAGGACGCCAGGGAAGAGGTAAGACTGGAAGAACGCGAGGCGGCGAAGAGCATGATCATCAGCGGTGCCATTGGCATTTATCGCGAGATGAATGTCCCTGAAACAGAGATACGGCAGCGAATTATGCTGAAATATACCCTGACAGAACAGGCTGCAAACGCCTATCTGTGAGACAGATAAAGTTCTGAAACCATTACATCCATAACGAAAACATCATATGATTTGCAAAAGACAGGGCACGAGAATGGGAATGTTCCCAGACTCCCCTACTGCAGCAACGGATTTTGCCAAAGAAGACTGATTACTGCGATTGACATTGTGCCCAAAATAAAGGGCGGGAGATTTTCGCTCCCGCCCTTTATTTTCATTGTCCTCTTATATCAGGAGGATTTCCGCTTGCCCCTTTTTCTGCGGCCGGTCAGCATAAACGCCGCCACGCCCATGACCGCCAGCCCGGTAACGGTGTAGGTCTGCACCCCCGTACCGCCGGTATTGGGGAGCTCGTAGGATATTTTATTGTCCGCGATATAGATGGTTTCGATGTATGCCTGTCCCGTTTTGATGGGGTTGGAAATATACTCTTCCGAAACGCCGCTTTGAATCAGGGCATCCGCAAGGGTCTGACATTCCGGACAGTCGTCGATCCCATTGATGTCCAGTCCCCCATCGTCACAGAACCAGAAATAATATTTATTGCTGTTTAGCTGATAACCATCCGGGGGCGTGACTTCTATGACATAATAAAGCTCATGTTCCTGAAAAGGAATTAGGGTGGATGATGATACAGCCCCCTGCCCATTGGTTCCCGTGGTAACGGTCGTTAACAGGGTATTGTTGTCGGCAGAATAGAGATTAAACTCCGCATCCGCCAGTCTCATACTGCTGTCGTCCGCATCTCCCTTTATGATATACAGCATACGGTTTGTGCCAGTCATGAATACTGACATATCCACTACCTCTTTTCTGGTGCTGCTATAGGTTTTCCCGCCAATCGTGAGTTCAGCAGTATTTTCGATGGCCGTATCTATACTTCCTGAAAGAGGATACCATATTGCGCTGTATTCCAGGACATAGCTGGTCGCCTTCACCACTTGCCTGTCTATCACGATCTCAAACATTTTGTTCCGGGCGTCGTTGGTTACCGTGTAATAGTCTGTGGACAGAACCCCGCTGTTTCCGTTGTCGTCCGCCCAGGTGATTTTCAGCGAGCTTTCCACGAAGGTCAGCGCTTTGTTCATGGTGTCGGTAATCGTGATTTCGTCTAATAAGGTAAAATCGATGATGCTGCTGTCGATCTTGACCTCAAATTTAGCTTCGTAGCCCAGATAGGTTGGGGAGGCGGTGGTCATCCGCTTGCTGATAATGACCGGGAGGTCTACCAATTCTTCAGTCTCACATTCCGTCTTATTCGGCCAATCCGCCGGGATTTCATCAGTATCTATAATTGCATGCATCAGCTGTGCATGATTATACACGCTGTAGTCCTCGTTCAGTGTTCCATATTTTTCTACAATGTCAGAGACATCTGTGCGGTAGGTGATGGTAAGCGTTACGTCCTGGGCCCGCTCCCAGCACATACAATATATCACGTCATTATCGCATTTCACACTATAAGTGTCTTCATATTTTTTTCTGAATGCATCACGGTAACCGCTAAACGAACAGGAGCTGCTGGTGCAGCTGTCCACGTTATAGAACATGATGGCATTTACGTTGTCTCTGGCGGAATATATTCCGCTGTCTGTGCCTGTCGTCCACACGATTGGCGTATCCGCAGAGGTACTGCTGCTGGACACGTTACTGTAGTAAGGCACCTGGTATGTGGTATCTCCAATTGTCGCCGTAATTTCCACATAGCTGCTGTCGGCGAATGTGTTCGTCAGCGTTTCTACCTCGTTCCCACTTGCGTCCACGACGGACAGACTGTCATCCAGAATCCGCCAGCCGAAAACAGGGGTGCCCTGCCCGGAGTACGCAGGGATAACGGCCGTGATTGTCCACTCGATATAGTCGTCATCTGAAGTCGTCTTGTCCCCGGCAACATATTCGCCTACCTTATTGATGTACGCTTCCTCCACCGGGGGTCTGACCGTCGTCACATCCGAGGAAAGGTCGCAGCTTGCCATATTGCTGTAGGAAATCACGCCCCCGCTTGCCTGGGGTATCATGGTGCTTGTGTAGACCACCGTAATGACCCAGTTGGTAGCATCAGAAACGGGCGGAGTGACGCCGGCCCCATTGTCATCCGTAAATGTGGACGTGGGGAACGTATAGACCCACTCCGATTTCGTCCATGTCAGGTTGGGGTCCCCGTCGGTGACCGTCCAGACATAGGTTTCTGTGGGGTTGGTATAAAGCCCGTTGCCGAAATACCGGGCCGTGAATACAATGCCGGAGGTCATATCGTCCTGTGAAAAATAATGGGTATCCGGCGTAGTGATGGTATCGGTCAGGGCCATTCCGGGGATGCTGGAGTACTCATGCCCGGTCAATGTCGCAGTCCAGGTCAGTTTGCCCTTTGTCGTGTCATATTTCCCGGATTTATCCACGGTCGTGCCCTTTTCCGGGTCTGGCAAATCGACATGGATAGTTGCACCCTCAAATAATTCAAAATCCTGCCTTGCAACAACCTTTGACATAATATACCCACTCACAGTAATGCCATTGAATTTATAAAGGTCGTTAATTTCAAATCTTACAATCTGGTTGCCTGCTTCGCTGATATATTTACCTACCTCATAAACGTTGCCATAGCTGTCGGAAACTGTAAGTGTTTTCTCATAAGAATCTGTTACCTCTATTTCATCCGGCAGCACGATGGTATAAACACCTTCTTGCATCAGTTCGCAATAGAGGGTCATTTCAATTTTATAACTTTCCTCTATGGTCAGCGTATAATTGCTTCCACTGCTCGGCGTGATGACAGTTCCAGAGCTGTCCGTAAATGTATAATCAAGAGTGGTCAAGATCCCAACGCCTTTGTAAAGATTTACGGCATCAATAAGGTCGAGAGAACCCTCTACTGTCATGATTTTATTCATAAAGACTTCAAAAAGGACCTTTAAATAGATGTCGTGGGAATAACCAAATTCATCACTAATATAGCCAGATAACTCAACTCTATCATTAAAGGATAGTGTCATATACGCTTCATATGCCTCCGCTAACCGATCGTATGCGGCGTACAATTCTGCGGATGTCGTCATTGCTTCAATCTCTGCCTCTGTGGGCAGGGCATCGTACAACGCCTTCACACCATCCAGGGTATAGTCGGTCGCTGTCAAAACCGGCTGAGTTTCCTCCTCGGCGGTGAGCATGATTCCATTGGCTGCGGTTTCTGTGGGCAGGACGCCGAAGCCCGCGATGCTCCCGGCGGTCAGGCTATAGGTATTTTCGCAGACCATGTCGCCGTCGGCGGTGGTATAGTCGCCCTGAATGACGGAGAGGCTGGATTCACTGACAGCGGAAACAATGCCCACCCTGTCAATCCGGCTGTCTCCATCCGTGTCAAAAAACGCCAAATCACCAGGGACGGGGGTATATTCAGCGGCATCGGCGTACAGGGACAGCCCTTTTAACTCCGCCGCCCAGCTGTAGACCCCGCTGGAAAGGGGAAAAGCGTCAGTGTCCACCCCGCCATAGTACAGACAGAAGGAGGCAAACATGGCGTCCCAGTCGCCGTATTCATTGCCATACCAGGCACCATAGCGGGTGTAGCCCTGGCGGGTCTCGCCGTCGTCCGCCAAAGTAAAGTTAGCAGTGCTTTCCGTGTACCCAAGCTGACTTTCCGCAATTGCGACAACACCATCCGCACACACACCCGTAAGCGTTGGAAGCGTTGCTTCCCAGTCAGAGGCCGACTCCACATCGGCGGTCTCTTCACTCATACATTCCACTGTGTGAGTGTGCTCCTCCAAACCACATATGAGCTGTGATTCATAACATTCTTCACTGTGGACGTGACCTTCAGATTCTTCAAGCCCGCAAATCAGCACTTGCTCCGATTCATAACAGGACTCGCTGTGAATATGCTCTTCAGACTCTTCCAAACCACATACCAGAACTGTTTGTGTCTCATAACATTCCTCACTGTGCGTATGTCCCTCAGATTCCTCCAGACCACATACCAGCACATCTTCATAGCAGTCTTCACTGTGCTGGTGCTCTGTCAGACCACACCAGGTTTCGTTCGTCATGGCGATGCCTGTGGAATGAAGCTGCCAGAAAACACCCGCAATCACTATTAGCGCGAGGGTCAGCAACAGGGAAGCCATCCGGCGGGCTTTGCGGTGATCCGCTCTGAATTGTTCCACATAGGTATTCACTATGTCTTTCATATACCTGCACCTCTACTTTCATTCAGGCAGTCCGTTCTCCGCCCACATTCACTGAGGGCAAACCGGCTTTGAGAACCGACCCTCGAAACGCAAAATAAAATCTATTCACTCTGTCCGGCTGCACCGGACTGTCACTCTCGTCTGTCCCCCGACAGTGCATGTAAAGAGTGTGAAATCCCATTCCCCGAATTCGTGGCTGAGCATTTCATCCACGTCCGTAGGCTGCAGAATTAAAACTTCCTCCACCAGGTAGGAAAATACAGTCCCGTTGACGTCCGTAAATTTCACCTCGTCCCCCTGTTCCAGATATTTCAGGTTTCCAAAATGGCGTGTGTAATTATGCCCGCAGATCACGAGGTCGTCCGTCCATGCGGAACCGCTGTAGCGCCCGGGTGCGGTTTTCAGACCCGCATAGCTCCACTGCGACTGGATGGGAAGCTCCAGGTTCAGGGCAGGAATGGTCAGCGTCCCGATATACGCTATGCCGTCGATCTCCACAGTGGTCATTTCGCCTTCCTCTGAATCCACGCCATCAGTACTACCCATACCGGTATCCGCCAATTCCATATCCATGGACACATCCGCGTCATTGTTTGTCATGCTTTCCATTGCGCTTACGACCTCAGCCGCCGTTCTGCCGGCCCGGTAATCCTCCCAGCGATTGTAACCAAGCAGGGCAGCAGAGGCCAACAGGCACAGCAGACCCAGGGCCATACAGACTGAAGCTGCCTTTTTTCTCATGCACACTTCCCTTTTCTGTCAGTGCATCTCAAGATCCAGCCAAACGCAAAGAGAATCAGTCCGCAGGCAGCCAGCACTGGCACCGGCCAGTTCAGCTGCCCGGTCTGCGGCAGGGTAGTCGTGGATGGCGTCTCAGGAGTCGGCTCACCAGGCTCCTCCGGCTCTGTCGGCTCGTCAGGCTCTGTCGGTTCCTCCGGCTCCGTCCGCGTCACGGTCCCCACCTTCGGGCTGACGTCCACCGCGTAACTCCACACGCCGTCACTTTCCATAGGCAGGGTCACCACAAAGGGGTTGATGGTCAGATAACTGTCAGACGCAGTGGTCTGCACAAGCAGATAGAGACCCAGCTTCAGGCCGCTGAATGTGACAGTTCCGTTCGCCCCGACTGCAGCGGCAGTGCCGCTGATACTGTTATTTTTCACATACTGCGCAAGCGCCGCAGCTAAAGAAGTGTCCGTCACATCCAGCGCCACTGTGCAGTTTAAAAACGGATCCGTGAGGGAATAAGCCATATTTCCGTCATCCAGGTACAGGGACGCCACTTCATAGAGCGTGATTTCCCCGCCGGAAACGGTATTTCCCTCACTGTCCGCCAGGGTCAGGGTGACAGAGGCGGCCTTGTCAAAATCCAGGGACGCTGCGGATGCCGCAGACACGGTCATGCCCGCGCCAAGCACCATAGCCAGGGCGGCCAGAAGCGCAAGCCCGCAGCGCCATATTTTATTGAATTGATTCATAATGGTTCGCCTCCTATTTCTTTTTCCGGCGTGTACCGATGAGCAGACAGAGCAAAAGGATCAGCAAAAGCGGCACGGCAGCAACAGACGCGACCAGCACCGTATCGATCTGATAGGCTTCCGCTGTCACAAAAATCTGCGTCTTTTCCGTACTTTCGATGCGCACGCCACGCACCAGCAGGCGGTGGCTGTTGATGCCGTAAGGCGTGCAGGTCATCAGCGTGCAGTAATCCTTTCCGTCTTCTATATACAGGTTCTCAATCTCATCCGGCTCCACGATGGCGATCTGATCCACCTCATAGGTCAGCACCTGATCAAGCACTGTGATGGTGAATGTGTCACCCACCTCAATCTGATCTAAATCGGTAAAAAGCTTCACGCTGGGCAGGCCCCTGTGCGCGGATATAACACAGTGTGTGCTCTCACCGCCAACGGGCAGGCTGCTCCCCTCCAGATGACCGGCGCCGACCTGCAGCACGGCCTCGTCCGTCCCGTGGTAGATGGGCAGCTGCACATTGATTTTTTCAATCGTGATATAGCCCATGACGCCGGTAGCGGAAGCATCCAGAAGCTCCCAGTAATCTGCGTCCACCAGTTCCGGAGACGCAATCGCGGACGCGGAGCCAAGCGCCGCAAGCATTTTGTTATATTCCTGCGCCGCCTCCAGATACGCGGAATAATCGCTTTCCCCCAGGTTCTCCAATGCCGCTTCATAGGTGGCGATGGCGCGGGAGGTAACTTTCCCGTTCCACCAGTTACTGACCGATGGGTAAAGCAGGATGCCGATCCCGACCATGAACACACACCAGGGCAATACTCCATATCCGATCCCGTTTGCGCGCTTTATTCTGCTCGTGCCTGTGCGCCGTATCATGAGCCTGTCCGCTTTTTTTCATTCATCAAGCCTCATTCATCAAGTCTTTCCGGTTCACACTGCCCACTGCTCTCTCCCGCTCCTTTTCAGAGTCCGCTCCGCCGCCTGAAAAAGCTGCGCTGTTACTTCTTAAATATTTTATAATGCCGCCCGAAATCCTCTTAGCCCGCCGCTCAACCGACCAGCGGCAGGCTAACATGAGGATTTCGCAGCAATGTGATTATTTCATTCTGCTCATACGTCTCCT
This sequence comes from Lachnospiraceae bacterium, assembly GCA_021200995.1. Taxonomy (GTDB): domain Bacteria; phylum Bacillota; class Clostridia; order Lachnospirales; family Lachnospiraceae; genus RGIG6307. The sequence continues at coordinate 7,038 of JAJQFS010000054.1, forward strand.
GGTGACCAGCAGAACAGCCGCTCCGAATACCAGGATGCCGCCGACAACGTAGAAAATTGTGGTGCCGATGCCGCCGGTAGAGGGAAGGCTTGTACCCGACATGTTCTCCACTGTTGTTGTCACAGATGTTTTTGCCACATAAACAGATACCTTGTTCTCATTTCCCGCCACACTTAGCGCACTGATGGTTCCATCTGTATTGTATGTTGCAACGATCTGGAATTTAATATCTTCAACAGTGTTATATCCCGTAGGCGTAACCGTTTCCACAAGTTTATAATAACCTGCTCCCAGCTCCTCAAATGTGAAGGTTGAGCCATCATTGGTGTCAGTACTGGCTATCTCTGCAACCTCTTCTGTGTAAATGCTTCCTCTATCCGTGGATTTATACAGCGTGAAGGTTGCTCCACTCAGCGGCTGCTGAGTATCCCCGTCTACCTTATATGTATACAGGTCAAACGTGTACACATGAACGACGCTCTCCGGGGTTTTGCCTGTGCCGCTGCCATTTGGATTATTGGAATATTCCAGATAAACTGTATTGTCTTCCGCTACGCCGGCCACCGCGTTGTCATTGAGCACCGCGTTGTATTCCACATAAATAGTTTCTCCGGCCAGAGCTTTCGCATTTGAGATTGTAATCGTAAGCGTGCGTGCATCTGCGTCAATTACAGCTGTATACAGCGGAGTTACGCTCTGCGAGGTCGACCTCACGGTCAGGCCAATGGTGGTTCCCGTCACCTGTGGGTTTGTCGCGTCCCCATCATCCGGGAAATCCAGTCCATCATCCATCGTATCATGAATGATATAAGTGTAAGTGTCATAGCCGCCCAGATCACTCGGCACCGTGCACTCCAGTTCAAAGCTCACCGTGTCGCCGACACTGACAGCCGTTCCTTTTTCGCTGGTTGTTAATGTCGTTTTATCCAGACCCGTGCTGTTCGTGATCGTTTTATCAATGGTCGGCACAACCGCTTTTGACGTAATGGTTGCAGTGCCGTTTACCACCTCGATCATGTATCTGGAATTGGCGTCTTCGGATTCATCCGTTTTCGCTCCGCTGTCTACTACCAGATAATACCCGTCCGCGATTCCGGTTATGGTATATGTCCAGGTGCCGTCTGTCTCTTCTACCGGTGTGCCTGACGCCTTACTGGTCATCGTCACGCATGTCTGTACAACTTCCGCAAATGCCTCCACAACACTGGAATATGCGTTATTCGTCTCCAGAACCTCCATCACTCCGCTCACCGTACTGCAGCTGGCAAATAATGCGCCAAGTGTTGTGGTGGTTCCTGAAGCTGCGGTCACACTTTTTGTGGATGCCTTCAGGGCTGTGATGAGGGCATCCCCATCCACTCCGTCTCCCCAGACGGCGTTGGATATCGTGGTACCGGACACATCGCCCGAAATGATCTGATACGCCGTAAAGGTATGGCTGTCCGACGCTACATTTTCGATCACGATCTCACTGTTTACGGTTGCAGCCATCGCCGTAACGCCCAGTCCCATGACCATGACCAGTGCCAGCAGGATGCTGGCCAGTTTTCTGCATTTTTTCATGCCCATAATCTCCTGATATATTTTTTTAGCACCTGCCGCATCCGCATCCGCTTTTCCCCTTCTGTAGCGGCGCGAAGGCTGGCAGAATCACCCATATTCCCGCTGCCCCGTCATGGATCCCTCGCACCCGGATCCGAGGCAGCACCTTTTCTGCAATATCTCATTATCCTCACCCTCCCTTTCACACTTGAACCGACAGGCGGTTTAACGGCCAGATGCGCAGGATCACCCGCCCCACAAGCATCACGTAAATGGTGGTACGCAAGGTTCGGCGGTATTTTTTCTGATATTGCAGCCGTTCCCGCTCGACGGCAACCGTCTCCTCGCTTAGGATACGTACCCTCCACAGCCCACTTTCCGTTTTCTTTTTTATCTCTTTTCATGATGTTGATTTATCTCACCGTCGCAATCCTGTGAAAAGTCCCAGCCAGCATCCTCATTTTGACGGCTGAATCTGAAAAATGTTCTGTAAGTACCATACTTACAGAACATTTTGTCATTTTTTTCCTTTATTTACGGCAGATTCCGCTCTGTCGGGCCTCGGTTCTGACCACGAATTTGACTACTGATCTGACCACTGACTGACCACTGATTTGCCATTGACCGACGTTTTGACGTCGATGTCCTGGCTGGTCATACGCACTGTTTTTACCTGTATTTCGGAAAATTGACCTGCATTTCGGGAAATTTACCAGTATTTCTGGTAACCCTGGAACATTTCATGAAATGTCTGTGCATACAAAACACAGACATTTTCCTGACCACTCATTTTGAGAAATGATTTTCATTTTCGGCGATATATCGCCAAAACCCTTAAAAAATGTAGAAAATCCAATAAAAAGTATGTAAAAAAATAAATTGACTTACTGCCTGACAGGTAGTACAATCATCATAAGTATAGGGAATTTGGGGTCTGATTCTACCCGAAATGACCGGTCTGTAAGTATGATACTTACAGACACATAGGAAGTACGCAAAATACATTTCTTCAGTGAGTATATCATATTCCATTTGGGTTTACAAGCAGAATCCTGCGGTCCCG
>JAJQFS010000067.1 GCA_021200995.1 Lachnospiraceae bacterium
GCGGATAGGAAGAAGAGGAAGAATTTTCAGTGTTCGGTTTTGAGGGTACAATGTATCTGATGGCCCGGTAGCTCAGTTGGTTAGAGCGCCGCCCTGTCACGGCGGAGGTCATGGGTTCGAGCCCCACCCGGGTCGTTTTTCAGAACCAAGGATGCACATTTTTATTTTACCTGTGCCGATGTGGCTCAATTGGCAGAGCAGCTGATTTGTAATCAGCAGGTTATCGGTTCGAGTCCGATCATCGGCTTTACCTTTGACATGAGGCATATCTTTTATCATATATGGGTGGATTCCCGAGTGGCCAAAGGGGACAGACTGTAAATCTGCTGCTGATAGCTTCGGTGGTTCGAATCCACCTCCACCCACTTGGCTTTCAGCCGATTTAAATGCATATCGCGGGGTAGAGCAGTCTGGAAGCTCGTCGGGCTCATAACCCGGAGGCCGCAGGTTCAAATCCTGCCCCCGCTACTAAGTGCCCAGATAGCTCAGTTGGTAGAGCGGAGGACTGAAAATCCTTATGTCGCTGGTTCGATTCCGGCTCTGGGCATTTTTTGAGCCATTAGCTCAGTCGGTAGAGCACTTGACTTTTAATCAAGGTGTCGGGGGTTCGAATCCCCCATGGCTCACGCTGATTTATTTCATTGCGGAGCCGCGGATGACAGAATATAGATCAGAATGGTAGCTATTGTCGGAATTAAGTGAGACAATAGCTATTTTTGTATTCGCACTTCGGCTGTAAGATAAATGGAAAACAGGGGATGTTGCCAGTGGCTGTTTCCTTTATCCTGGCAATAGTCAGCAGAGGGACTTTTGTAAATATGGAACGAGAAATGCCTTCTCTTGCTGAAAAACTGAAGGAATACGCGGAGTCGGACGTCTATCCGTATCACATGCCCGGACATAAGGGGAACGCGGATACAGGAAGCATCTTCGATGAGCTGCATGGAATGGATATCACGGAGATTGAGGGGTTTGACGATCTGCATCACGCGACCGATATTTTGAAGCGGGTGCAGGAAGAGGCAGCCTGCGCATTTGGGGCGGACAGAACCTTTTATCTGGTGGGTGGCAGCACGGCTGGGATTCTGACAGCGGTGTCAGCAGTGCTGGAGCCAGGGAGTGAGCTTTTGATTGCGCGTAACTGTCATAAATCGGTTTATCATGCGGCGTATCTGCGAGGCCTGAAGCTTCACTATATTGTGCCGGAGTATGATCCGCAGGGGCAGATTTTAAAGCCGGTGACCGCGGCGCAGGTACGAAAAGCGCTGCGGGAATATCCGAATATCAGCGCTGTCCTGATTACCAGTCCGACTTATGAGGGCCTTGTCGCGAATGTAGGTGAGATTGCGGAGGCGGTGCATGAGAAGGGGATTCCGCTGATTGTGGATGAGGCGCACGGCGCGCATTTTGGCTTTGCCTCCTGCCTGCCGTCAAACAGCAATGCCTGGGCGGATCTGGTGGTGCAGTCTCTGCACAAGACGACGAAGGCGCTGACCCAGACGGCACTGCTGCATGTAAACGGGAACAGGGTGTCGGCTGCGCAGGTACAGAAATATCTTGATATTTATATGACGAGCAGCCCGTCCTATCTGCTCATGGCGAGCATGGAGGAGGCGGTGAAAGACCTTCTGGATAACGGAGAGCAGCTGTATCGTGACTTCATGCAAAAAAAGGAGAGTTTTCTGAAAAAAACAGCCGGTATGAAAACCCTTTTTGTATACCAGCAGATGGACGCGTCTGAGAATGAAAAAAAATGCGGAAACATGGCTCTCTGCATGGATGCGGACGAGAATGGGAAAACAGACAAAAAAGCGGATCCCTGCAAAATCCTGATCTGCTCCCGTGCGCGGGAATTTTCCGGGAAAAGACTGTATGATGTCCTGCTGCAGAAATATCACCTGCAAATGGAATTGTGCGAGAACAATCATGTGCTGGCGATCATGACGCCGTATGACAGGCAGGAAGGGTTTGACCGGCTGGCGGCGGCGTTAAACGAGATCGACTGGGAGTTGACTGGAAGGTATCGGAACGAAAGCTGCAGTATTGGGCTGACAGGGGAGCTTCATACCTTCCCGCCGCATCTTCCGCGGCAGGCGCAAACGCTTACGGAAAGCTGGAGCGAGGGGCAGATCATACCGATCACGGAATGCGCAGGCAGAATCAGCGCGGCGTTCGTATATCAGTATCCGCCTGGCATTCCGCTGGTCGTACCGGGCGAGGTCTGGGATGAGGAACTCGTCAGCGAAGTGGTGGAAAAAATTGCCACTGGCTACGAAATGCTTGGAATCGTCGAAAAATGTGGTACAATAAAAGTCGTGGTGACGGAAAACCAGACAGTAAAGGTAAAGCCGGTGACTATGAAGTGAGTGGCTTCAAAAGCAATTAAAAAAGCCGTGAGACAAGCTGAATGTGAACGCAGGGAATATAGGATACTGCACTGGAAAATATGGGGACCGCGAAGCGGTAGATCATAATGGGAAAAATCATAGTTTTAATGGGAAAAAGCGCCTGTGGCAAGGACACAATTTTCAAGCTGCTGCAGCAAGAGGAAAGCCTGAACCTGCAGCGGATTGTGACTTATACGACCCGCCCTGAGCGGGAGGGGGAGGAAAACGGCAGGGAGTATTTTTTCGTGACGGCACAGCAGTTTGAAAAAATGCGCGTTCAGGGCCAGGTGATTGAGTACAGGACATATCAGACAGTGCATGGCCCGTGGACGTATTTTACGGCGCAGGATGGGCAGCTTGATCTGGAAAGGGGCAGCTTTCTGCTGATCGCCACGCTGGAGGCTTACAACAGTTTTGTGCGGTATTTCGGAAAAGAGAAGGTACTGCCGGTTATGGTGACGTTGGAGGACGGCACACGATTACAGCGGGCGCTGGACAGGGAACGGGCACAGGAGAAACCGCGATATGAGGAAATGTGCCGCCGTTTTTTAGCGGACAGCGAGGATTTCTCGCAGGAGAATATCGCGAAGGCCGGAATTGACAGAAGCTTTGAAAACAGGAAATTGTCCGATTGTGTGCGGGAGATCTGTGATTATATTCGTGAAGGACTGAACCATGATAATGAGTGCAAGCGAGAAGGGCATGTTTCCGCAAGGGACGCCCTGCGGGTGTACATGTCCGGTGAGCGACGAATTGGATCGTGACGTATTTTGTTACGATATCCTGTGAGAAATACCGACTGCAAAAAAATATGCCAGGTAAACACGGGAATATACAAACAGAATGAGGAAGAATCGTGGAATATTTTGACAATATCATCGGACAGGAGCATATCAAAACGCACATGCTGGCGGCGGTGCGCCATGAGAATCCCTCCCACGCTTATCTTTTGTGCGGGGAAAAAGGAAGCGGCAAAAAGATGCTGGCCGAGGCATTTGCCAGCGCCCTGCAGTGCGAGAGTGAGTCAGAGAAGAAGCCCTGCGGTAAATGTTTAAGCTGTATGCAGATGATGACCGGAAATCATCCGGATGTGATTTATGTGCGGCATGAGAAGCCGAATGTTATCAGTGTGGACGAAATCCGGCGCCAGCTCAATCAGGATGTGGGCATCAAACCGTACCGCTCAAAGTGGAAAATTTATATTGAGGACGAGGCGGAAAAGATGAACGTCCAGGCACAGAACGCGGCGTTGAAGACGCTGGAGGAACCGCCGGATTACGCGGTGATTCTGCTGCTGACGGCCAACACGGACAGCATGCTGGAGACAATCAGAAGCCGCTGCGTGACGCTTGCGGTAAGACCGGTACGGGAGGACGTGCTTAAGCGTTACCTGATGCAGAAAGCGAAACTGCCGGATTACCGGGCAAGTCTCTGCACCGCGTTCGCGCGGGGCAATGTCGGGCGGGCGCTCTGGCTTTCTACCAGTCAGGAGTTTGAGGAGAGCAGAGAGGAGACAGTGTCGCTTTTAAAGTCCCTGAAGCAAAAAAATGTAAATGACCTGGCCGCGGTCGCCAGGAAAAAGGTGGAGAAGGGCGCGGACCCCGGCGCGTTTTTAGAGCTTTTGCAGCTGTGGTATCGGGATATTTTACTTTATAAAGCGACAAAGAGCACGAAACACTTGATTTTCAGTGGGGAAGTACAGTATATTAAAAAAACAGCGGCGGCGTGTTCTTTTGAGGGGCTTAACCGGATTCTTGACGCGATTTTACAGACGGCGGACAGAATTTCGGGAAACGTGAACGCGGAGCTGTCCATGGAGTGGCTTCTGCTGACGTGCAGGGACGAGCAGGCGGGCCGCGCATGAAAAACAAAACGGCGGCTGACGGAACGTGGCATAGAAGACCTGACAGAAAAGAGGTCGCATTTTGAAGCAAGCATGGACGCGACAGCCGTATGAAAAGTCACGGATAAGCCGTGACAGGGAGGTTGATAGATGGTAAAGATTATTGGAGTAAGATTTCGGACCGCGGGCAAGATTTATTATTTTGACCCGTTGAATTTTGAGGTTAAGAGGGGCGATCATGTCATTGTGGAGACTGCCAGGGGCATTGAGTATGGCACCGTGGTAGGGGCTCCCAGAGAGGTGGAGGAGGATCAGATTGTCTCGACCTTAAAGCCGGTTCTGCGTGTGGCGACGCCCAGGGACATGGAGCAGGAGGTGGAGAATAAGAGAAAAGAAAAAGAAGCCTACAAAATCTGCTTGGAGAAAATCAAAGAGCATGAGCTGAATATGAAGCTCATCGACGCGGAATATACCTTTGATAATAATAAGGTGCTCTTTTATTTTACGGCGGACGGAAGGATTGATTTCCGCGATCTGGTGAAGGATCTGGCGTCCATTTTCCAAACCAGGATTGAGCTGCGCCAGATCGGTGTGCGCGATGAAACGAAGATCAGAGGAGGCATTGGCGTCTGCGGCAGGCCGCTGTGCTGCCATTCCTATCTGTCGGATTTTATCCCGGTGTCCATCAAGATGGCAAAGGAACAGAATTTAAGCCTGAATCCGACCAAGATTTCCGGCATGTGCGGCAGACTGATGTGCTGCCTGAAAAATGAGCAGGAAACCTATGAGGAACTGAACCGCACGCTGCCGACCGTCGGGGACGCGGTGATTTGCCCGGGCGGGTTTAAAGGCGAAGTGAACGGCGTGAATGTGCTCAGGCAGACCGTCAGGGTTTTAGTGGAGGACGGAGACAATAAAGAAATCAAAGAATTTCCGGCATCGGAGATTCATTTCCATCATCATAAAAACAGCAAGGTGGAGATTACCGAGGAAGAGCTGCAGGCGGTGCGGGAGCTGGAGGAAAAGAACGACGTGGAGAGCCTGGAGCCGGAGGAGACAGCACTCAAGACGGAGAAAAAGGACAGGCCATATCGGGAGCGGAACCGCGAGTACCGCACAAACCGCGGCCGTGAAACAGGAGAGAACAGGAGCCGCGAAAGCGACAGAACCTCAACCTCTGGCAATAGCAGGCGTGGTGTGAACGAGAATCGGGCGAACCGCGGCAGGGAAACCGGAGAAAGCCAGGAAAAGAGCGAGCGCAATAAGTCCCGCAGATCCCGGTATGAGCGCGGTGCGAATGCCGAATCTGAGGCAAAGAATACTCGCGCAGACAAAGCGAAGCTTCCCAATAACAGTGGAAACAGCAATCGCGACAGCCAGAGCGGTTCGCTTACTGGCAGTCAGAACAATGTAAAAAACGCGCAGAACAGTCAGTCCGGCAGCAGCTTAAACAGCGGTCGGAGTGAACGGCCTGACAATCGGCAGAATAATGGACAGGGCAACGGCCAGGCTGGCGGCAGCTTAAACAGTGCTCAGTCCGGCAGCACAAACCGCAAAAGGAATAATTATCGCGGCCGCAAAAACCGCAAGCCGGAAGGAAACGAAAAGAGCCATGAAACCTGAACTGAAAGCGGGCGAGCGTCTGGATGACCTGCAGAGAAATGGTCTTTCCATTATTCAGAAGCCGGGAAAATTCTGTTTTGGGATGGACGCGGTTCTGCTCTCCGGCTTCGCGGCGGCAAAGGCGGGCGAGCGGGTTCTGGACCTTGGAACGGGGACGGGTATCATCCCGATCCTGTTATCGGCGAAGACGAAGGCTGATCAGCTGGTTGGCCTGGAGATCCAGCACGAGAGTGCGGAACAGGCTGACAGGAGTGTCAGATTAAACGGCCTGGAGGACAGGGTCAAAATCGTGGAAGGCGATCTGAGGGAGGCGGCCGGCCTGTTTGGGGCCGCCTCTTTTGATGTGGTGACATCCAATCCGCCCTATATGATTGACAGTCACGGACTGCAAAATCCTAACGAGGCTCTGGCAATCGCCCGCCATGAGATTCTCTGCAGTCTGGAGGACGTCATTTCCCAGACTTCGAAGGTCTTAAAGCCCGGCGGACATTTTTACATGGTGCACAGGCCGTTTCGACTGGCGGAAATGATTTCCCTGATGGTACAGTACCGTCTGGAGCCGAAGCGCATGCGCCTAGTCTATCCCAGAGTGGATCAGGAGCCAAATATGGTGCTGATCGAGGGCGTGCGCGGCGGTAAAAGCCGTATGACGGTGGAGAAGCCGCTGATTGTGTATGGTGAGAATGGGAAATACACATCTGAGATTTATGAAATTTACGGATATTAGAACGGGAGAAGGAACATCATGCCAGGAATTCTGTATTTATGCGCCACCCCCATTGGAAATCTGCAGGACATGACGCCGCGGGTTGTTGAGACCTTAAAAAGTGTGGACCTGATTGCTGCGGAGGACACGCGAAACAGCCGCAGGCTGATGACGCATTTCGATATCCATACGCCCATGACCAGCTATCATGAGTATAATAAGATGGAGAAGGCGCACGAGCTTGTCGGGAAGCTGCAGCAGGGCGTGAATGTGGCGCTGATCACGGACGCGGGTACGCCTGCGATTTCCGATCCGGGGGAAGTGCTGGTGCAATTCTGTCAGGAGGCGGGTATTACGGTGACGTCGCTGCCCGGCCCGGCCGCCTGCATTACGGCACTGACCTTATCGGGCTTAAGCACCCGCCGCTTCTGCTTCGAGGGCTTTCTGCCAACAGAGAAAAAAGACAGATCTGTCATTTTAGAGGAGCTGAAGGAGGAGAGCCGCACAATTGTGCTCTATGAGGCGCCTCATCGTCTGAAACGAACTCTGCAGGAACTGTATGAGCAGCTCGGCGACAGGCGGATTACGCTCTGCAGGGAACTGACGAAGGTTTTTGAAACGGTGATTCCTACGACGTTAAGGGCGGCGCAGACGCTGTATGACGAACAGGAGCCCAGGGGCGAGTTCGTGCTGGTTTTGGAGGGCAGGAGTCGTGAGGAAAAACGCCGCGAGGAGATCGCGGCATGGCAGGCGCTTTCCGTGGAGGAACACATGGCGCTCTACGAAGGGCAGGGCATGGATCGCAAAAGCGCGATGAAGCAGGTGGCGAAGGACCGCGGCGTAGGCAAGCGTGAGATATATGGAGAATTGAACCGGCGCCAGATTTCGGACGAAGATGAGTGAACTGCAGTTGGCAGCTCATTTACGGCGGAAGAAAAGCATGGGGATCAAATCGGGCGTGGAACCTGTGTTTTTACCTGAATTGCACAAACTCTCTCTTGTGAGAGGCGGAATTTGATGGTATGCTGAAACAAAAAATGGAGAGAGGAATTACCTGATGATCAGACTTGTGATCTCCGATGTGGACGGGACGATGGTGAAGGAGAGCTCGCCGCAGATGTATCCGGCGTATTTTGAAGTGATCCGCAAACTCAGACAGAAGGGCATTTATGTGGTGATTGCCAGCGGCAGGCAGTATCCTTCTGTGAGGAGATTGTTTCATGAGGTGGAGGACCTGGTGTGGATTATCGGGGACGGCGGCGCGACGTTAAAGATGGACAGTCCGGTGGAAGCGTTTAAGGAGATCCCGAGGGAGTGAGTGCGCGAGGCCTGGGCTGATGCCAGGAAAATCCCGGACGGCGACGGCATTCTCTGTGCGCCCCAGTGCGCGTACGCGCCGGACGAAAACTCAGAGATGTTTCGGCTGATGAAGGAGAATTATCATTATTCCATTGAGAGTCTGCATGGCTGGGATACACTGCCGGACGCGCCTGTGACGAAGTTTACATTATACAGGAAGACGGACGTCTGGAAATATGTCTCAAAGGAATTTCTGCCCAAGTGGGAGGGGCGGATGCACTGCTCCGTGGCAGGGGAATGGTGGATCGACTGCGCGATGCCCGGCGTGAATAAGGGGACGGCGCTGCAGATTATCATGGAGCGCACGGGAATTTCCAGGGAGGAAGTGCTGGCGACCGGCGACAATCCGAACGACCTGGAGATGCTGCAGGCTGCGGGAAGTTCCTACGCGGTGGAGAGTGCGCATCCGGATGTAAAGGCAGCTGTAGACGGGATTATCCCTTCTTATGAGGAGATGGGCGTCCTGAAGCTATGGCAGCAGGTTCTGAAGGAAGCTGAATAGAACAGGAGGGAAAACGGATGAACGAAAACATCAAAACCTTGCAGACCTGGTTACAGGAAAGCGACAATGTGGTCTTTTTTGGCGGCGCGGGGGTATCCACCGAGAGCGGCATTCCAGATTTCCGTTCCGTGGACGGCCTGTACAATCAGCAGTATGATTACCCGCCGGAGACCATTTTGAGCCACACCTTTTATGAGCATTATCCGCAGGAATTTTTCCGCTTTTACAAAAATAAAATGCTCTTTCCGGATGTGGAGCCGAACGCCGCGCATAAGCGGCTGGCCGAGTGGGAGACCATGGGGAAGGTGAAGGCCGTGGTGACGCAGAATATTGACGGTCTGCATCAGAAGGCCGGTAGCAAGGTGGTGCTGGAGCTGCACGGCAGCGTCCTGCGCAATTATTGCGAGCGCTGTCACAAATTTTACGATGTGCAGTATATCATGGAGAGCGAGGGCATCCCCACCTGCAGGATCTGTAAGGGGCGCGTGAAGCCGGACGTGGTGCTTTATGAGGAGGGCCTGGATGATACGACGCTGCGAAAGTCTGTTCAGTATATCAGCAAAGCGGACGTCCTGATCATAGGCGGCACATCCCTGAACGTGTATCCGGCGGCCGGGTTGATCGATTATTATCAGGGCAGTAAGCTGGTGTTGATCAATAAATCCGCGACGCCCAGGGACAACGCGGCGGATCTGATCATCAGAGAGCCGATCGGAGAGGTATTTTCACAGATAGAGCTGCATTGAGGTTTATATCATGAACATTCGGGTCGGCGATGTTTTAAAACTGAAAAAAAAGCACCCCTGCGGCAGCCTGGAATGGGAGGTGCTGCGCACCGGCGCGGATATTAAATTAAAATGTCTGGGCTGCGGCCGTATGACCATGCAGCCGAGGAGCAGTGTCGAGAAGAGTATCCGCTCGATACAGCCGCGTGACAGCGCGGAGAGGATGTGATGGCCATAATTCCGGTGAATTGCGGAGAAAGTCTGCATGTCTGCTCTGGTCCGCAGAGGTATTTCGCTGTAAAGGCGCAAAGAAGCACAAAAATGTGCTGAAAAAGCGGGATTTCAGGTCGAATTAAATTCGATGTTCCAAATGCCCGCAAATAAAGGTTTGCAAAACCTACG
>JAJQFS010000002.1 GCA_021200995.1 Lachnospiraceae bacterium
CGGTGCTGTACCGGGTGCGGAAGACCTGGGCGGACAGCAAGAGCCAGAAGGGTGCCTATAAGATTCTGGCGAATGCGAAGAAGTGTGCGGATAAATATGAGGGGTATTCCGTATTTGACGCGGACGGGAATGTGGTATATGTCGGCACATTGACGGCGGCAGATGCTTCCGAAAGCGCGGAGACGGAAAGCTTCCAGGTGAAGGTGAGCATCAGCAACCTGAATATCCGGGTGGGTCCTGGAACAGGGTTTGCGAAGACCGGGAAGTATACCGGGAAGGGCGTGTTCACGATTGTGGAGACTTCCGAAGGGACTGGATCGGCTGCCGGATGGGGACTGCTGAAAGCGTACCAGAGTGGACGAAACGGATGGATCAGTCTGGAGCACGCGGTGAGAGTGTAAGAGTGTGGGGCTGTATACTGCTTTTATGGCAGTATGCAGCCCCTAATTTTTTTTGAAAAATTTCTGGAAACGCCGGAAAAATACGCGGCCAAGGAACTTTAGAGGGCACCAAAGAATATGGAGGTGCCTGACTGTGACGGTGGAAGAAATGAAGAATGTGGATGTAAGGACGGTTGACAGGAATGCCCTGGCAGATATCCGGGATGTGAAGATTGACAGGTCGTTGCCGAAGGAGGAGCGGATCAGGAGTTTTGTGCAGCAGATCCGGAATCCGTATGTTTTTAAATGCGGTGAGGTTGTGGTCAGAATAGTGTTCGCAAATACGGAGGCTACGCTGGAGGACCGTCTGGAGCACTATCTGCGGACGAGATAGATGACCATATTTTTTATGGTCATGCAAACGGGACAGAGACACGATATAATGTTGCTCAGGTCGAGAAAAATGAACTAAGCCGAAGAGCCTGATAAGCGCCTTTCTGACTGAGCAGTATCAGCAGAATGGAGGTTACCAGGCTATGAGTGCAGGAAAAATTTATAACGCGTGTATTTATGCAAGGCTGTCACGGGACGACGGCGACAAAGTGGAAAGCGACAGTATTACGAACCAGAGGGCGCTGATCCGGGATTTTATTGCGAAGCATCCGGAAATCCGGGTGGTTTCTGAAAAGACAGACGACGGATTTTCAGGTGTCAATTTTGAACGCCCAGCCTTCCGGGAGATGATGGATGAAATTCGCTCCGGGAAGGTCAACTGCGTGGTGGTCAAGGATCTGTCGCGTTTCGGGCGTGATTATATTGAGGCCGGGCAGTATCTGGAAAAGATTTTTCCATTTTTGGGTGTGCGGTTCATTTCCATCACGGACGGGTATGACAGCCTGACTGCGGACGATGCGGAGGGAGCACTGATGATCCCGCTAAAAAATATGATCAATGATGTCTACGCAAAGGACATTTCCAGAAAGATCATCACCAGTTTCCGGGCACGGCAGGAAAAGGGGGAGTTTCTCCCTGCTTTCGCGCCGTATGGGTATGTCAAGTCAAAGACCGTGCAGTACCGGTATGAGGTTGATCCGGAAACCGCGCCTTACGTGAAACTGATTTTTGAATGGAAGGCAGAGGGCGTCAGCCACAATGAAATCTGCAGGCGCCTGAACGAGAGGGGAGCCGTCACTCCCGCGAGGCGGAAGGTGGAGCTCGGCATCTGGCGGGCGGAAAAATATAAGCATACCATCTGACACGGGCGGACAATCATTGATATTATGAAAAATCCGACATATACGGGATGCATTGTATATGGAAGAATTCCGAAATCTCTGTGTGACGGGATCAGGATGCACCGCGCGGATCCGGAGGAGTGGCGTTACGTCCCGGACGCGCACGAGCCGATCATCAGCCGCGAGTTGTTTGACCAGGTGCAGAAAATGTTTGCAGAGCGTGCGGAAAAATTCGGTGCGAAGATGGATACAAGCAGAGAGACACGGGAAAAGATTGTAAATGTATTTCAGGGGCGAATCTACTGCGGCGACTGCGGGAAACGGATGCGTTTTATCAAGCCTACAGATAAGCGGTATCCGCTGGATGAAGATCATGCAACTTTTGTCTGCGGAGGTTTTCTGGACAGCGGGCAGCGCCGCTGCTCCAGACATCCGATTCGCTATCCGGCTGTGAAAAAGGCTGTGGCGGAAGTAATCCGGACGCAGATGGAGTATGCGCTGTCACAGGAGAAACTGATGCGTAAAATGCGCGGAAGTACGAAGGAGAAGAACCTGCTGGACAGTTATACGGCAAAAGTCAGTTTCCTGCAGCAGGAACAGACACGGATTGATACAAGGTGTGCAGGGCTGTTTGAAAATTTTGCGGAAGGGATTCTGGATGAAGAGGAGTACCGTTTTGCAAAAAAGCGCTATGATGAGGAAGCTGTGACTGTCGGCGAAAAGCTGACGGCGGCAAGGAAGGCAAAGGCGGAGCTGGATGCGGTTCTTTCCCTGGATAACAAATGGATCGCGGTCATGCACCGGGCGGCGGAGAATGAAGATGTGCTTTCAGAAAGCCTGGTGAAGGATCTGATCCGGAAGGTGTGTGTTTATGAGGATAACCGGGTAGAAGTCGAACTGAATTATGGGGAAGAGAAGGCGCTGATGGAACGGATTCTTGCGGAACTGGAGAAGGGAGGTGCGGCCGATGAGTAAATGGGTAATCGGAAAGTATATCCGGCTGTCACAGGCGGATCGGGATGTGATGGGCCGGGAAGGAAAAACGGAAAGCGAGAGCATTTCCCATCAGAGGGCGTTGATCCAGAATTATATTGATTCTTCAGCGGAGTTGAGGGACTGCGGCCAGTTAGAGTTTTTTGATGACGGTTTCTCCGGTACCAGCTTTTCCAGACCATCTTTTGAGCGGATGATGGAGCGGATCAAAAAGGGCGAGATCAATCTGGTCATCGTGAAGGATTTTTCAAGGTTCGGCAGGGATTATATTGAGCTGGGGGATTACCTGGAACGGATTTTTCCTTTCCTGGGCGTGCGGTTCATATCGGTGAATGACGGGTATGACAGCGAGAATTATAAGGGAACCACGGGCGGTCTGGATGTAGTAATGAAGAATATCGTTTATGATTTTTACAGCAAGGACCTGTCAGTGAAGGTGAAGACGGCGAAGCGGCAGAAAATGAAACGCGGGGAGTATATCGGAGGGCATGTGCCTTATGGATTGAAACGTGTGGAAGGAGAACGCTACAGGGTTGAGCCGGATCCGGAGGCCGCGGAGGTGGTACGGGAAGTTTTCCAGTGTGCCATTGACGGGATGCGGATGACGGACATTGCCAGACGGTTGAATGAGGAAGGGCATGAAACGCCGGGAGCTTATTACAGGCGGAATCATCCGGGAACAAAGAAGTTTGCCAATGTGTCTGCCCTGAAGTGTTGGAGCATAGAGAATGTCCGCGCTATCCTGAAGCAGGAAATGTATTATGGAGCGGTGGTCGGCCACAGGCGGGAGGCTCTGGATGTGGGTGGAAAGCATACGGTGAAAGTGCCAAAAGAAGAGCAGGTCATTGTGGAAGGCAAACATAAGGGGATTGTAACGAAAGAAGAATTTCTGGCGGCACAGAGGGCATTTGGGAAGAATTACTGGAAACCGAAGGTTCAGGAAAGTTCTTATCCATTGTATGGGAAGGTACGCTGCGGAACCTGCGACAGGGCGATGAACCATCGGAGTTATCAGATTAAGGGGAAAGAGTACCGGTACTTTATGTGTCTGCATGCATCGTTTCAGGTGGAGGCCGGATGCTGTAAGAGATATACAAAAGAAGAAAAATTGAACGAGGCGGTGTGGGAGTCGGTGAAGAAGCTTCTGGATCTGACGGATACTGTCGCGGAGAAGGTAGCACAAAGGAAAATGGATGCGGGAATGAATCAGGCCGGGTTTGCGAAAGAACTGGCGGAGTTGCAGAGGCAGCTTGAAAAGTGTAACGCGGACCGGTTCGCAAATGTGGATCTGTTTATGGCTGGAAAGCTGGAACAGGATGTGCACCAGAGCAGACGCGCGGAACTGACGAGACGGGTGGAAGATCTGGAAGGGAGAATCCGGGAAACCGAGGGGAAGCTGCATGAGGCGGAAACCGTCAGGGACGACGCCCTTGGGGAGGCCTTGACGCAGATGAAGCGGTTTGAAGGTGCGAATGGATTGAGCCGGGAGATGGCGGAGGCACTGATTGAAAAAGTGGTGGTGTATGATCCGGAGCATATGGAGATTGTCTGGAAGTTTTCGGATGAGGTGATGCGGGTGATCAGGGAATGAAAATGGAGCCGGTCGGGTGAGATGCCTGGCCGGTTTTTCTGTGTTTTGTGCTTGTATGCGGCGGGGAGTGTATGGTAGAATGAATCGCAGAAAATTCGCAGAATGTTCACAGAAAAAGGTTAGACCTGTCTTGACATACTCTGATGAGACGCATCACTCCTCCGCCAACACGTATCAAAAGATCATGCAGTATTTTAAGCCACGGCTGTGGCTGGGCATGACGGCGACTCCAGACAGGAGAGATGATGACGCGCCGGAGCGCAATATCTATGAGATTTTCCATCATCAGATTGCCTATGAAATCAGACTGCAGCAGGCAATGGAGGAGGATCTGCTCTGCCCGTTCCATTATTTTGGCATCAGTGACTTGTCGACGATCGGGGACGAGGGGAAGGACAAAGGAAAGCTTTCGCCGGAGGACTTTCGTTTGCTCACGAGTGACGAACGAGTGCGTCATATCGTGGAACAGGCGAAGTATTATGGCTTCAGCGGAGATCGTGTGAAGGGACTGATTTTCTGCAGCAGGGTTGAGGAGTCCAGAGAGCTGTCTCAGAAATTCAATGCTCTGGGATATCGTACCATTGCCTTAAACGGGGATGCGCAGGAGGAAAAGCGTGCGGAAGCCTTTGAACGTCTGGCGATGGAGGAGGCTGACGCGACGGAGGAGATGCAGCCCTTGGATTATATTTTCTCGGTCGATATCCTGAATGAGGGCGTTGATATTGTGGAAATCAATCAGGTCATCATGCTGCGCCCGACACAGTCTCCGATTGTATTTATTCAGCAGTTGGGACGTGGGCTTCGGAAAGCCACAGGCAAGGAATATGTGGTGATTCTGGACTTTATCGGCAATTACACCAGAAATTTCATGATCCCGATCGCGCTTTCTGGCGACCGAACCTACAATGCGGACACGATTCGCAAATATGTGATCAGCGGTAATAACACGATACCCGGCGCCTCCACGGTTCATTTTGACGCGGTCGCGAAAGAACGGATTTTTCATTCCATCGATAAGATGCGCGGGCTCAGAGCGATTGTCCGTGAAAGCTATCGGACGTTGAAAGACCGATTGGGCAGGATCCCGTATCTGATTGATTTTTATGAAAGCGGAGAGGTCGATCCTCTGGTGATTATCCGGGAGTACAAAACGTATCCGGATTTCCTTCTCTCTGTGGAGCCTGGGCAGACTGCTGAAGCGCTGTCTGATCAGGAGAAGCTGACACTGGAGTACCTTTCCAAGACCATTTTAAGCGGCGTAAGGCCATATGAACTGGAAATGCCGAAACGTCTTTCACAGCAGGAGACATTCACTGTAGAAGAACTGTCAGCAGAATTAGGAGAGCAGTATGGGGAGCCTGTGAATCGTATGTCCATGGAAAGCGCAGCCTCTGTACTGCGGGGTGAGTTTGTCAGTAAGGAAGAGGAACGCCGGAAATTTGAAGTGATTGAGATTTTGAAGGCGGATGAAGAGGCTGGACGTTTTCACAGGATGAAAAGCTATGAGGCAAGGCTTGGCCATCCTGCATTCGCAGCGCATGTGCGGGATCTGGTGCAGGTGGGGCTTCACCGTTATCAGGACATCTATGGAAGCGCCAGTCAGAAGGAAGGGCCGTTTGTTTTATATGAAAAATATTCCCGCAGGGATGTCTGTCTGCTCATGAACTGCGGCAGAGACCTTTCCTCCACGATGTATGGAATGAAGCGCATCGGGGATGATGTTTTTATTTTCATTACCTACCATAAGGAAGCGACAGAGGATGAAAGCAGGCTTTACGCGGAAGGAAAACCGGATTATGCGGATGCCTTTGCAGACAATATGACTTTTCTGTGGGATTCTCAGATCGGAAAGGGGCCGGATTCCTCCTATATGCGAGATGTAACGGAGGCTGCGCGGAAGCATCTTTTCGTGAAAAAGAGCGACGCAGAAACGAGTTTTTATTATATGGGCACATTTGACATTGCGCAAATCTCAGCAGCAAAGAAAAAGGACAATAACGGCAGAGAAAAGGATATTACCAAGGTTGTGATGCGGATGCATCACGCGGTGCGGGATGACCTGTTAAATTACCTGGAAAGTAATCTGATAACGGAAGAGGAGTGACAGCAGAATGAAAACAGTAAGAGTTGTGGCCGCGATCATATATCATGATCATAAGATCTTTGCGACACAGCGCGGATATGGTGAGTTTAAGGATGGCTGGGAGTTCCCGGGAGGGAAGATTGAAGCTGGCGAGACGCCGCAGGAGGCACTTGTAAGGGAAATCCGGGAAGAGCTGGATACGGAGATTGAGGTGGGAGAACTTTTGGACACAGTGGAATACGATTATCCGAATTTTCACCTGTCCATGGACTGCTTTTTGTGCAAAATAAAATCTGGAAGTCTGGTGTTGAAGGAGCACGAGGCGGCGAGGTGGCTGACACGGGAGAAACTGGACAGTGTTTCGTGGCTTCCGGCGGACCAGGCACTAATTCCGCAGATCAGGGCATTTCTGTGAAAGCAGAGTGATGACCAGCCAATCAGGATGTCGAATACAGGATCGTTGATGAACAGATGATAGAATGGAGAGAAGGATGCAGGAAATCAGATGCCCCAAATGTGGGAAAGTCTTCCAGGTGGATGAGAGCGGTTACGACCAGATTGTAAAGCAGGTGCGGGATAAAGAATTTGAGAAAGAGCTTGCGCGGCGCCAGGCACAGCTGGAGGCAATGCGGCAGCAGGAACTGGAAACCTTGCGCCTGAAAGAGGAAAAGGCCCGCACGGAAAGTCTCAGTAAAAAGGACGCGGAGATTTCTGTCAAAGATCAGAAGATTGCCGAATTGCAGGCGCAGCTGAACGCCAGCAAGACAGCTCAGGAGCTTGCCGTGGCGCAGGCCCTGGAAGAGAAAAATGAAGAGTTGGCCTTAAAGACTACGCAGATTGCGGATTTAAAAGGTGAATTGAAAAATAAAGAGACCGAGAACCGCTTAAATGAGAAGTCCATGCAGGAGCAGTACGAGGAAAAGCTGCGCCTGAAGGATGAGCAGTACGGGGAAAAGCTCCGGCTCAAAGACGAGCAGATCGAGTATTATAAGGATTTCAAGGCGCGTCAGTCCACCAAGATGGTCGGGGAAAGCCTGGAGCAGCATTGTCTCACGCAGTTCAACGCGATCCGCATGACCGCGTTTCCGAACGCTTATTTTGAAAAGGATAATGATGCGAAAACCGGTAGTAAGGGAGACTTCATTTATCGGGAGTGCAGTGAGGACGGCACGGAGTTTATTTCCATTATGTTTGAAATGAAAAACGAGGCCGACGAGACCGCTACCAAGCACAAAAACGAGGATTTCTTTAAGGAGCTGGATAAAGACCGCAGGGAAAAAGGCTGCGAGTACGCGATTTTGGTTTCGCTACTGGAAATCGACAATGAACTTTATAATAACGGAATTGTGGATGTGTCATACAGATATCCGAAAATGTATGTCATACGCCCGCAGTTTTTTATTCCGATGATTACGCTTTTGCGCAACGCGGCGCTCAATTCTCTGCAGTATAAGCAGGAACTTCAGGTAGTCCGCAACCAGCAGGTCGATATCCGCAACTTTGAGGAAAATATGAATGCCTTCAAGGAAGGGTTTTCACGCAACTACCGCTTGGCGAGCGAGAAGTTTCAGACGGCGGTTGACGAGATTGATAAGACGATCGATCACCTGCAGAAGACGAAGGCGGCGCTTCTGTCCTCTGAAAATAATCTTCGCCTGGCGAACAATAAAGCCGATGATTTAAGTATCAAGCGGCTGACGAAAAACGCTCCGTCTGTGAAGGCCATGTTCGATGAACTGAAAGAGGAAGGATAACAGGAGGCATCTTATGAAACTGACATTTATTGGCGCGGCTCATGAAGTCACCGGTAGCTGTACGCTGCTGGAAATCGGGGGCAAGCATATTCTCATTGATTATGGAATGGAGCAGGGGACGAACCTGTTTGAGAATGTGCCTCTGCCGGTGACGGAAGCACAGATCGACTGTGTTTTCCTGACGCATGCGCATATCGACCACTCCGGCAACCTGCCGCTGCTTTATAAAAAGGGCTTCCGCGGGCAGGTGTATGCCACCATGGCTACCTGCAGCCTATGTGATATCATGCTCCGTGACTGCGCGCATATCCAGGAGACGGAGGCAGAGTATGCTAACAGAAAGTCGAAGCGGGCCGGAAAGGCTGAAACGCAGCCGGTCTATGACCTTAAGGATACGGAAGGACTCTTAAAGCTGCTGCATCCCATGCGGTACGGCCAGATCTATCAGGTGAATGAGAATGTGGCCGTTCGCTTCACGGATATCGGACATCTGTTGGGAAGCACGGCGATAGAGCTGTGGCTTTCGGAGGACGGCGTCGAGAAAAAGATTGTCTTCAGCGGGGATGTGGGTAATACGAACCAGCCCATCATCCGGGATCCGCAGACAGTGCGGGAAGCGGATTATCTGCTCATCGAGTCTACTTATGGTGATCGTCTTCACGCGGAGCGCGGCAGATATCTGGAGATTCTGACGGAATATATTCAGAAAACGCTCGACAGAGGCGGAAATGTCATAATTCCTTCATTTGCGGTAGGCAGAACACAGGAGATTCTGTATTTTATCCGCGAAATCAAGACGCGGCATCTGGTGCAGGGACACGACGATTTTCCTGTCTATGTGGACAGTCCGCTGGCGATTGAGGCTACGGGCGTTTTCATGCAGTGCGGCGTGGAGTGCCTGGATGAAGAGACACGCGCACTCATGGCACAGGGGATCAATCCGCTTGTGTTTGAGGGACTGCGTCTGAATGTCACGACGGAGGAATCCATTGCCCTGAATACTGATCCGGAACCGAAGGTCATCATTTCAGCCAGCGGGATGTGTGATGCCGGCCGTGTCCGTCACCATCTGAAATACAATCTGTGGCGGAAGGAATGTCTGATCCTTTTTGTGGGTTATCAGGCGGCGGGCACACTGGGACGCATTCTTTATGATGGGGCAAAGCAGGTGAAGCTGTTCGGGGATGATATTGCTGTCAACGCGGAAATCGGGTTTTTGCCGGGCGTCAGCGGTCACGCGGATAAGGAAGGACTTCTTGACTGGCTGAACGCATTTGAGAAGAAGCCGGAACAGATTTTTGTCAATCATGGGGATCCGGACGCCTGCGAGGCTTTTACAGATTGTCTGAATCAGGAGTATGGGCTGAACGCGTACGCGCCGTATTCCGGGACGGAATATGACCTGGCTGCAGGCGAGTTTATCAGACTTACAGAGGGAATTCCATATCGGAAGAAGACAGCGCAGCAATCCATGCAACAGTCCATACAGCCGTCTAAACAGCAGTCCGCGGGCGCGGCGAAGGCCGCCTCGGCATACAGCACATTACAAAAAGCCCTCCAGCGTCTGAACGATGCTGTGAAGGGCTGTGATGGTATGGCGAACCAGGATCTGCAAAAATATGCGAATATGATTGACAGTCTGGCGGATGAGATACGGAAATAATTCTATTGCCACAGATTTTGTACAGGAGCAACATGAGGCGCAATGTAATAAAGCAGGGATGTGTTAACGGATTTGCCCCGCGATCGTCTCCGCCAGAAGCCGCATCCCTTCCTCATCCGTCTCATCAAAGCGGGCGGAGAGCGGGCTGTCGATATCGATGACGCCGAAGATTTCGTCTTTTATGAAAATGGGCGTGACGATCTCCGAGGCGGAGTTTAAATCGCAGGCGATGTGATTGCAGCAGCTGTGCACGTCGTCGACACGCTGCTGCGCGCGCTCTTTCACTGCGGTGCCGCAGACGCCGTCGCCGATCTGGATGCGGGCGACGGCAGGCTTGCCCTGGAACGGACCCAGGACGAGCGCGTCGTCTTTACATAAATAAAAACCGGTCCAGTTGACATTCTCCAGATACAGGTTCAGCAGCGCGGAAGTGTTGGCCAGAGCCGCGTACAGGTCGTTTGCCTCGCTGAAGATATTCTGAATATGCCGCGCCATCTGCGCGTACATTTCTTTTTTTGTGTGAAATTCTTCTATTATAATTTCCATGTGGATTTTTCTCCTGAGGATTATCTTTTCTTGTTGTTCTCATTCCTTATCAGACAGAGTGTAAATTTGCACCGGATTTTCTCTGTTTTATATATGATAATGTCCATTTTGAGAAGACGTCAAAGTATGCGTTTACACCGCTGCCTTTTCGCTGGCTGTATGACGACGTGCAGAAACAATCCTCTGTATAATCTCCCAGATCAGTGCCATCACCAGACTTAAGACTACGCCCCAGAACACATCAATAACGGAATGCTGCTTGATAAACAGTGTAGCGAGAGGAATCAGGATGACCAGAATCCAGGACAGAGTCTTCACCAGCCGACTGTGTTTGAAATCTTTGTAGCGGAGGATCACCATGTGCGCGGCCACTGTGCTGGAAACATGGATGGACGGGCAGACATTGCAGGGCGGGTCGATGGAACGGATGGTTTTGACAATCCAGGCACAGATGTTGCTCGAGGTGATCTCCTGACGAAGCTCCAGGCCGTTGGGCCAGATCGCGTAGATGAACAGGCAGACAGTGCCGCCCGCGAAAATCAGAAAGTTGTAACGCAGGTAAGAGTCCCGGTCCTTGAACATGAAATAGAGGAAAAACAGGGGAATCCAGGCATACCAGATAAAATAGGGGATGACAAAGTACTCATTAAAGGGAATGAGATCGTCCAGGAATGAATGCAGATAATATTTTGGTTCCGGCTCGACCAACTCCAGAATGCCGAAGCCTGCCAGAAACACCAGCGCGTAAAGGCCGGCGAGGCAATAGCGGTGGGAATTGACCCAGGTGGTGATTTTATTCATATGTATATAGTCCTTTTCTGAACAGATTGGTGAAGGGCTAAGATGCCGTCCTTCTGCGGGCCAAGACCCGAAATAGTACGGGCAGAGACCTGCTCTGTCAGCCCTATCCGCATATTATATCAAAATGCCTTTCAGAAAACTATTAATTCTTTCTAAAACTTTCCTCTGTATTTTTGATAGTTTTTGTTGCTTTTCCATAAATGCAAGCGTATAATCGTCCCAGGTTCGGTACTTTAACGCGTTGAATGTCAAAAGAAGCATGGCATGGATCATGCTGAGAACAGGGCATGGTGCGTGTAGAGAATCCAATGACCATATCGGAGAGCTTATTATGGCGACAAAACTTGTTTTACTGGGGACGGGCACTCCGAACGCCTGCCCCAATGCCAGCGGCCCCGCATCCGCCGTGGTGGTGGACGACCAGGCCTATCTGGTGGATTTCGGACCAGGCGTGGTGCGGCAGGCGGCGAAAGCCTACCGCAAGGGCGTTGACGCCCTGCGGCCGGACCGTCTGACGGTGGCGTTTTGCACACATCTGCATACGGACCACACGGCCGGTTATCCGGATCTGATTTTCACACCATGGGTGCTGGAGCGGAAGGCGCCTCTGAAGGTGTTCGGCCCGAAGGGAATCCGGCACATGACGGAACACATTCTGGCCGCTTATGAGGTGGATATCGATTTCCGCCTGCACGGTTTTGAGCGGGCCAACGAGGTGGGATATCAGGTGCAGGTGACGGAGATTGAGCCGGGCGTAATTTACCAGGACGATAAGGTGACTGTGGAAGCGTTTTTAGTGAGTCATGGCACACTCTTGAGTTATGGCTACAAATTCACCACCGCGGACAAGGTGATCGTGATCAGCGGCGATACCGCGCCCCTGGAAATCGTGGCAGAGGAGGCAAAGGACTGCGATATCCTGCTGCATGAGGTGGAGTACAGCGCCGGCATCGCGGCCAGGGAACCGAAGTGGCAGAAATATCACCGCGAGGTGCATACTCTGAGCGTGGATCTGGCTGAGGTAGTGAAGAAGGCACAGCCGAAGCTTTTGGTGACCTATCATCGGATTTACCATATGGAAATCCAGGACAATACAAAGGACCTGGACGCCGAGATGGCCTGGAGGTGCGAAGCAATTTTACAGGAAATCAAGGACGCCGGATACGATGGAAAAGTCGTAAACGGCCAGGATCTGGATATCTTTGCATGATATGATACAAGGGATTGCGGGAGCGCCCTTTGCTCATGATATATTAAGACAAATAACGAGGACTATCCTGAGATGAATAGTCCTCATTTTGATCGCGGAAATGAATTGTCAAAATACGCTATACCGCCGGATTGTGCGCCTGTGAGCGTTTGATCGGCTTTGGCGTGGGAACCAGCTTTTCCTTCTGGACGCCTGTCGTGCCCGTGGAGCCGGACTGGCGTTCTTTTAAGTTCATGATCAGCATCTGCAGCCGGTTCTCAATATTGGCGAAGCTCACATCCGGGTCGTAGTCCAGGCAGAGAATCTGCGCGTCCTGATACAGATCCTTTAATTTTTTGACAACACCGCGGCCCACCACATGGTTGGGCAGGCAGCCGAAGGGCTGGAGGATGATGAAGGCCTTGCAGCCTTCCTTCGCATGGTGCAGGATTTCGCCGGGGATGATGATGCCCTCGCCGGAATCGTAGGTTCTGGGAATAACAGGGTCGCTTGCGTCCGCAATCTCGGGCAGGCGGGTGGCCGGCCGATACAGCGGGTGCGCGGCCGCGATTTTGTCCGTCACGTTGTGCGCGTACTCAAAAACAATGTTGGTCAGGCGGTTCCAGGTCTTTTCCTGCGTCGATTTATGTACGTGATATTCTTTGACCTGTTCATCCTTGAAAAAGTAGGTTTTGCGGATGACATCGGTCATACGGGCCTCGATGATTTCCAGACCGTTTTTCTCCAGATAGCGCTCGATTTCGTGGTTGGCGCCGGGGTGGAAATTCAGCAGGTATTCGCCTACAATCAGCACCGTTGGTTTCAAACTGGTCCGGTCATAGGGAACCTCATTCATGATCTGGATGGCCTTTTTAAATCCGTTGATCTCTCCGGGAATGCTGCCCTTTTCCAGTCCCCCGATCAGCGCGTCCATTGCTTTCTCAAAAGCGGCGTCGGCGCTGCCTTTTTCCAGCTCGTAAGGACGGATCTTGCGTAAAAGCTCTTCCAGGGCATCAATCATGGGCAGACCGATGGCGATTTCCATGGAAGCCGCTACGCTCATCCGATAGCCGGGATGCATGTTGTGGCTGTCCTTGTCGTCGTTGGTCAGAATCGGCACGTAATCATAGCCGGCGTCGTCTAAAGCCTTCCTCAGCAGCTCTCCGTAATGCGTCAGGCGGCAGCAGCCCACATATTTTGCCATGGCGATGGCCACATTATGATTGTCATAGCGATTGCTGTTCAGGGTTTCCAACGCTTCACCGATCACGATCTGGGCGGGGAAGCAGATGTCATTGTGGACGTACTGTTTGCCCAGGCGGATCGCTTCCTCACGGCCTACGTCCATGGCGACGGCGTGTACACCCTGGCGCTTAAAGGCAGCGGCCATCAGGCGGCTGAATGCGTGCGAGGTATTGGGCACGAGGACAATTTTTTCTTTTTTATCCTGTTTTGTAAATTTTACCTCATAGGGATCAGGCAGTTCATGTGTTTCAAGCTTCTGTTCCTTTGAGCGGCGCATCTCCAGCGTTTCCACAAAGGAGCGCACACGGATCTGTAAGGGTCCCTGGATGTCACTTTCGTCCAACTTTAACACAAGCGGCGTCTTGCCGGAGATTTCCTTCATCAGGCGGATGATCTCGTCGGTCAGGTAGGCGTCGTGTCCGCAGCCGAAGCTGACCAGCTGGACATACTCCAGATTGGGATCGCCGGCGGCCATGATGGCGGAGGAGAGCATCCGGGTATGATAATTATTGACGATATCCAGCTTGCTTCCTTTTAAGTTTACCTCATTGACATGGGGCAGGGAGTCGGCGGTCAGCACGGGGATTCCTCTGCTGGTAAACATGGAAGGCAGGTCGTGATCGACCAGGGCGTCGTTCTGGTAGGGGCGGGAGGCCAGCACCACGGCGTAGGTGCCGTTGGCACGCACCTCATCGAGTACCTTCTGCCCTGCGGCTACAAGTTCATTGCGGAAACTGTTTTGCGCGGCATCGCCCGCGGCAATCGCGGCCTTTGTCTGATCCGGCGCAATTTCAAAGGTTTCCTGCATCCATTTGGATAACTGCTTTTCCCTGTCCTCGTCATTGTACCAGTGGAAGAGCGGCGCGTCGAACGGGATACCCCACTTTTCCTGGGGATTGTCGGAATTGCGCATGACGATGGGAAAACCCTTGACCAGGCTGCACATGGACTCGCTGGTCTTTTCCGTATTCTCACTCGGCACGGTGGTGATGGAGGGCATGAAAATGCGGTCCACCTTTTTATGTACCAGATCCCGCACATGGCCGTGCACCAGCTTGGCGGGGAAGCACTCGGTATCGGAAGTGACGGCGGAAAGGCCACTCTCGTACATTTTGCGGGTGCTGTAACCGGAGAGGCACACGTCAAAGCCGAGCGTTTTAAAAAACGTACTCCAGAAGGGCATGGTGTCCCAGAAGGACAGTACCCTCGGGATGCCGATGGTGACACCCCGCTTTGCAGCCGGTTCCGGATACGGGTATTCTTTGAAAAGAAGCTTCTGGTGCAGGTCGTATAAATTGGGGACCTTTGCTTTCTGAAGATTTTTCTCCTGCAGCTGTTCACGTACCTTTTCATCCTTCGGGTCGCCTAAAATCTCGCCGCGCTCGCAGCGGTTGTTGGTCACCCAGGAGGCGCCGTTGGAAAACGTGACGATGGTGCGTCTGCAGTGGTTGCCGCAGAAGGGACAGGGGGAATTGGCCTCCTGTGTGTAAGTAAAATCATCCAGCGCGTCCAGACCGATGAAGGTCCGCTTAGTGTATCCCTGTTCTTTGGCGATCAGGGCCGCGCCGATGGCGCCCATCAGGCCAGGATAGGGGGCGCGGGTGACTTCCTTGCCGAGGTATTCCTCCATGGCACGCAGCACCGCGTCATTGCAGAAGGTTCCGCCCTGCACGACGATTTTGTCGCCCAGGCTGCTTAAGTTGGACATACGAATGACCTTGGTAAAGACATTCTGAATGATGGAACGGCACAGGCCGGCCATGATGTCGGCGGGCTTTTTACCATCCCGCTGCTCGGTGATGATGCTGCTGTTCATAAAGACGGTGCAGCGGCTTCCAAGGGAAGCGGGATTCTCGGCTGAGAATGCCTCAGAGGCGATATTCTCCACCGGAATATGTAACGAATGCGAAAAATTCTCCAGAAAAGAGCCGCAGCCGGAGGAGCAGGCCTCGTTCACCACGATGTTGGTGACGATGCCGTTGTCCAGCCAGATGGCTTTCATGTCCTGGCCGCCGATATCGAGGATAAAGGTGGCGTCCGGGACATATCTGGTAGCGGCTTTCGCGTGGGCCACTGTCTCCACGGTGTGACATTCGGTGGAAAAGGCTCTGTGGAAGAGCTGCTCCCCGTAGCCGGTTGTGGAAACGCCCAGGATATCCAGCGTGGCGCCGGCGCTTCGATAGCGGTCCCTGAGGGCAATCAGCGCGTTTTTGGCCACGATCAGCGGTTCCCCTTCATTAGGAGAGTAAAAAGAATCGATGAGATTTTCGTTCTCATCCAGCAGAGCGAATTTGGTGGTAGTGGAACCGGAATCAATTCCCAGCCAGGCATGAATGGTCTCACCGGCCTGCGGCGTATGTGGCTTAAATGCGGGGAGCGCGTGCCTTGACTGAAATGCCGCGCGCTCTGTTTCATCGGTGAAAAGGGGCTTGCCTTTGACGGATGCGTCTACCCCGTTTTTTTCAAGCTCAGAGAGTTTTTCCAAAAGCTGGTTTAACTGTACCGGCTGACTGTCCGCGCAAAGCCCCTCTAAGGAGAGGGCTGCGCCGTGCGCGATGACAAGCTCCGGATGGTCCGGCAAAAGGATTTCTTCCTCCTTTAGATTCAGGCGCTCCGCGAACACGCGCACTAAAACAGGGTTGAAGGTTAATGGCCCGCCCTCAAAGGCAACCGGGGCCTTGAAGTCCAGGCCCTGCGCCAGACCGCCGATGGTCTGCTTGGCGATGGCGTGGAAAGAAGAAAGAGCCAGATCCGCTTTGGAGACGCCCTGATTTAAGAGAGGCTGGATGTCGGTTTTGGCGTAAACGCCGCAGCGGCCGGAAATGTCATACACGCATGAACCCTCTGCCGCCAGCGCGTTAAAATCCTCTACGCTCACATTTAAAATAGAAGCAACCTCATCGATGAAAGCGCCGGTTCCTCCGGCACAGGCTCCGTTCATTCGCATATCGGCTACTTCCAGGTTGTCTGTCTGCGTATCATGTCTGAAAAAAATGATCTTGGCATCCTGACCGCCCAGCTCGACGGCGGTGCCGACGTCTTCAAAACGATCCCTGAGGGCGATGGCGTTGGCCACAACCTCCTGGATATAGGAGACGCCCAGTGCCTCGGCCAGGGGTTTGGCCCCGGAGCCGGTCAGCACCAGCCTGACTTCTGTATTGGCTGACTGCAGGGCGAGCTTGCGCAGCTCCTGGTAGACGCTTCTGGCCTGTCTGGCGTGGTGACGCTGATAGTTGGTGTAAAGGATGCTGTGGCTTTCGGCCTCCAGTGCCACGACCTTGGTGGTGGTGGAGCCGACATCTATTCCTAACAGCACTTTCTTTGGATCTTTGGTAACTTTTTCGTTGCTTCTCTGCATGCTTTGTACTTCTCTTATCTGAAATGATTGGAAAATGATAAGGTCCGTCAGTTATCTTAAGAAAATCTTAAAAAATCGGATTCATTTGGAAGTCATTGTAGCACTTTCTTTTTTGTGATACAATAGGTGGGCGTATTAAAAAAAAGTAAAAGATTTGTGATATGGAGTAAACAGAGTGAAAACTTCAGAAGAACTGAGAACAAAATTAAAATCGATCGACCACAGGGGATACCCCGCATACAAGGACTTAAAGGGACAGTATGATTTTCGCGACTATGTCCTGTCCATCGACCATGTGCAGGGCGACCCTTTTGCCGCGCCGTCCCGCCTGTCTGTGATCGTATCAGGGAAAAGAGCGGGTTTTCCGGCGACATATTATGACACATATGAAAAGCGCGTTACATTGCAGGATCACCTGACGCGCCTGTTCGGGGCGCAGTTAAGCCGCGGCAGCAT
Source organism: Lachnospiraceae bacterium (assembly GCA_021200995.1). Lineage (GTDB taxonomy): Bacteria > Bacillota > Clostridia > Lachnospirales > Lachnospiraceae > RGIG6307. The sequence goes on from JAJQFS010000002.1 coordinate 17,295, forward strand.
GCAGGCGAATGGATCCGGCAAGAGCGGACTTTTGGCGGCGTCGCGCTGCGGGCAGGAGGTGCTGGAACGGACGGCGTGCCGGGTGGAGAGCGGCACTGTGACCCTTCGCTTTGAGGCCGGTTTCCCCGCCCGCGGCCGCACGATCGACGCGCGGGAATTGGAGAAAATGCTCTTCGACATCCTGCCCGGCTGCGTCAGGAACAGTCTGTATTACGCCAGAATCTACCAGAAAAAATTACAGGCTGCCATCGAGCTGTGCGAGGATCAGCAGGCGGTCAGAAAGCTGTTGCCTGAGCTTAACCTGTGCGCTTTTATTGCCAACGGTTCCATTCTGCCAAGACAAAGCGGTGTCTCTGACAGACCGATGGAAAAGGCGGTGCCTTTTTATTCTCCGGCATCCATGGAGGTTACTTTGACGCTGCCCCACAGAGGTCAGGTCGCCGGTATGGGAATCCCGAAGGGCGTGACACTGTTTGTGGGCGGCGGGTATCACGGCAAATCCACCGTTCTGCAGGCGCTGCAGAATGCGGTTTATAATCATGTGGGCGGCGACGGCCGTGAGCTGGTCATCGCGGATGAGAGCGCTTGGAAGCTGCGCAGCGAGGACGGCAGAAGTGTCACGGGGGTGGATATTTCCCCCTTTATCCGTCAGCTTCCCGGCGGGCGGGATACGAAGCACTTTTCCACGGAAGACGCGAGCGGTTCGACCTCCCAGGCGGCCAATCTGATGGAGTGCATGGAGAGCGGCAGCAGTCTGATTCTCATCGACGAGGATACCTCCGCCACCAATTTTATGATTCGTGACAAGCTGATGCAGGAGGTCGTCTCGCCCGCGGAGGAGCCGATCATTCCCTTTATTGAGCGGGTGCGCAGCCTGTATGAGGATTTCGGGATTTCCTCCATTATTGTGGCGGGGAGCTCCGGCTCTTATTTCCATGTGGCGGATCACATTATTCAGATGAAGGAATATGTTCCAATTGACATTACCGAAGAAGCGAAAGCGGCGGCAGAGGCGTTCCCGGCTTTTTCCTTAAAGCAGGACCGCTTCCCGGCATATTCTCAGAAACGGGCGCCGAAGCCGAACATGGCGCTTCGAAAGGATGAACGCCTGAAGCTGAAAGCCATGGGAGTTAATGAGCTTTCTCTCGGCCATGACACGGTGGAGCTGCGCTATGTGGAGCAGTTAAACGACAGCGAGCAGACCATGGCGCTGGCTTATATCTTAAAGCAGCTGGAATTGACCGCCATGGATGGACGGCGCAGCATGAAAGAATTATTTGATCTGATGGAGCGGCAGCTTGATACGAAAGGGCTGGAGAGCCTGTTTGAAGGGCGGGATGTCCACGCGTCGTTAGCCAGGCCCAGGAGGCAGGAGATTTCAGCCTGCGTGAACCGCTACCGCAAGCTTTTTATGTAACGCGATAAGGAATATCATTTGACACAGTCCAAATGCCGGTGTTATCATACCTTTATCTTCATTTCATTGCCTCAGAAGACTGATGAAGGCGGCATAGAACAGAAAGGCACATATTATCCTTTATGAATAAAACCGGGAGTGCCATCGGCAGACGATGGCAGAAGATTTCCACAGATAATCAAATGATACTGATCGCGGCAATTGCGGCCTTCCTGTCCGGACTCGTGTTTCAGACTGCGGGAGGAAGTACGTTTAATGGCATTTGCTGGATCGCAGCTCATGCCGTGATGCTGGCCATGCCGGTGATGTTCGTGATCGCCGTGATCTGGTCTGTCCGCAGAGGAAAGGGCGCGACGGATTCTACGGTTCACCTTCTGATTGCGGAAGGCTTTCTGCTGCGGCTTTTTTATAATGCAATGCTTCCCTTTGATTTCATGCAGAATGATCTGGAATGGTTTATCAATGAGGGAGAGGATATGCAGTTTGGCCATCTTGGCTATATTTTTTATATTTTTGAGCACTGGCGTCTGCCCAACGCGGATCCCATGCTGGTAGAACACTATCAGTATTATCATCCGCCGCTGCATCATTTCCTGAGCGCGGTCTGGATGAAGATGTACGCGCTGCTGGGCGTCGATGCTGAATTTTGGACGGAAGCGCTGCAGATGCTGCCGCTTCTCTACATGACAATCCTGCTGATTTATATGAATAAGCTGGGAAAGCTGTTCGATTGTTCCGCTCTGGGAAGATGCGTGACGGTGGGTCTGGCGGCCTTTTTCCCGTATAGTGTCTTTATGGGCAGTGCGCTAAATAACGATACGCTGATGATTCTGCTGGGCGTCATGTGCCTGTATTATACAGTGAAATGGTACCGGAACCCGACCATGAAGGGGATCCTTCTCATGGCCGTATGCATCGGATGTTCCATGATGGCCAAGCTTTCCGGTGTGCTGATCGCGCCGGCCATGGCGATTGTGATGCTCTGGCGGCTGTTTCAGGACAGACAGGAATGGAAAAAGTATTTCAGGCAGTTTCTCTGCTTTGGCCTCGTCTCCTTCCCGCTCGGACTGTGGTATTCGGTCCTTCGCTATGTGCAGTACGGGATGCCGCTGGGGTACGTGATGAGTCCGGAAGGAACCGGCACGCAGTATATCGGCTGGTATTCAAAGCTGGACCGGTTTCGTAATTTCAAATATGCACTTTCCAGCCTTTCTCTCAGATGGGACTGGTTGGAGGGAGATTTTAATATTCCGGTCAGTCTGGTGAAATACGGTGTTTTTAATGAGCTGGATTATTATCAGACAAATGATTTTACGTATGTACTGGGAACAGTAGTATTTTGGGCAACTTTCGCGTTGTTTTTTCTGTTTGTCGCGGCGTTTATCGCCTGGCTTTTCATGAAGGAATACAAGGTCATCGATAAGGTATTTCTCGGAGTGGCGGCTGTGGTCATTCTGGTGTCCTACGTGTACTTCTGCTGGGAATATCCGTACGTCTGCACCATGAATATCCGCTATGTTATGACGGCTGTATACATTGGAATGCTGGTGACTGGTCTGGTCATTTCCGACTTTCAGAAACGCCTCAGGGAAAAGGAGAGAAAAACGGCAGGTCAGGTGTTTGACTGTGCGGTGGGAGCAGGCTTTGGAGTCTACATGCTCTGTTGCGTGCTGCTGATGCTGACGGTGGTGGCGTTGTACAGTCCCACAATTTCATAAGAATCAGAAGGAGAAATCAAATGCAGAATATTGTCATTATCGGTGCAGGACCAGCGGGCCTGACAGCAGCTTATGAGCTCTTACACAGTGAAAAAAAGGATGACTTCCGTGTTGTCATTTTAGAGGAATCCGGCGTCATCGGCGGCATTTCCAGAACCGTGCGCGTAGCCGGCTTAAACGGCAGGGATGGGCGCGGCAACCGGATGGATATCGGCGGACATCGTTTCTTTTCCAAGGATCAGGAAGTGATGGACTGGTGGGCGAAGATGATGCCGCTCCAGGGAGCGGACGCCTTTGACGATAAAAAGCTGGGCAGGGAAAAAAAGTTGAATCCTGACGGTCCCGATCCGGAGAAGACGGACCGAGTCATGCTGCTACGCCAGCGCGTCAGCCGCATTTATTATAAGCATAAGTTTTTTGATTATCCTATCACATTGAAGTGGCAGACTCTTTACAATATGGGTTTTGTCACGACCATGCGCGCAGGATTTTCTTATCTGGGAAGCTGCCTGCATAAGCTGGAAGAGACTTCCCTGGAGAATTTTTACCGCAACCGTTTCGGGAAGGTGCTCTATTCCATGTTTTTTGAGGGCTACACGGAAAAGCTCTGGGGCAGGCACCCGAGCGAGATCTCCGCGGACTGGGGTGCCCAGCGCGTGAAGGGACTCTCCGTTATGGCCATTATCAAGGACGTCTTCGGCAAGCTTTTCGGCGGCAAAAACCGCAAGGTGGAAACCTCCCTGATCGAGGAATTCTGGTATCCCAAGTTCGGGCCGGGTCAGCTGTGGGAGACGGTGGCAAAGGAAGTACAGAAGGCCGGAGGACAGATTTATTTTCACAGTTCTGTGACCGGATTTGAGAAAAATGAGGACGGTTCTGTGGCGGCAGTGCTCTATGAAACGGAAGAGGGTTCAAAGCGCATGAAGGCGGATATTGTACTTTCCAGTATGCCGATGAAGGATCTGGTGGCAGGTATGCCGGACGCGCCTGCTGAGGTCAGACGGATTGCGGACGGCCTTCCTTACAGGGACTTTGTGACGGTAGGGCTTTTAGTGCCGTCGCTGCAGCTTGTCAATGAGACAAAGATCAAGACCTTAAATAATCTGGTGCCGGACTGCTGGATTTACGTGCAGGATACCGGTGTGAAGCTGGGCCGCATTCAGATTTTCAACAACTGGTCCCCCTATATGGTGGAGGATCCCGAGCATACGGTCTTTATCGGGCTGGAATATTTCTGCCAGGAGGGCGATGATTTCTGGAATATGTCCGCGAAGGACTGCGCGGACTTTGCCATCCGGGAGCTGGTCTCCATGGGCGTGCTGGCTTCCGCGAAGGACGTCATCGGTTTTCACAGGGAGCGGGTGAAAAAGGCGTATCCCGCGTATTTTGATACCTATGATGAGATCGGGACGGTTCAGGAGTGGCTGGATGGCATGGGCAACCTGTACTGTATCGGCCGCAACGGCCAGCACCGTTATAATAATATGGATCACTCCATGGCGACGGCCTTTGAAGCGGTGAAAAATATCCTGAGCGGCCGCCAGGATAAGCAGAATGTGTGGAATGTGAACACGGAGCAGGAGTATCACGAGGAGAAAAAATAAAACGGAGGGCCGGTTAAGAAGCTGAACACGGCAGAAAGCAGCCGGCAGAAACAAAGATCACGGGCGAACGCGGAGAGAAAGCGGTAGGCCCGTGATTTTTTAATGCAGGAAATACTTCAGACAAACATCATGCAGACTTCCTCTGCAGGAAAGTTTTGCCTCTACATAAATTCCATCTTCCTGATATTTAGTGACAGTAATGTCACTTTCACATGAAAGCCGCTCATAAAGTGCGGCCTCCTGATAGGGAAGCAGGAGCCGGACCGGCTGCATCGCCCCGAAAAGTTGCTCACAGATTAAGTCCAGAAGCTCGTCCAGACCTACACTTAAACCGGCGGCCATGCGGATGGAAGGCTGTTCGCGGTTTACAATGGGCAAACCATTTGCAAGGGAGCCGCAATCACTTACAATGCGGGATATCGGGGCGGCGTGGTCGGCTGTGGCTTTGGTTGTGCCGTTGCCTTCAGGCGCGAGATCCGCTTTATTATATATGGTAATCATGGGAATGTCCCCCGCACCCAGGTCCGCCAGGGTCTGCTTTGTGACATCCATCTGCTCCCTGTAATGCGGGTCAGATACATCCACTACCTGCAGCAGAAGGTCAGCGGCGCACACCTCCTCTAAGGTGGAGCGGAAGGCGTCCACCAGATGATGAGGCAGCTTTTCAATAAAGCCGACGGTATCGGAAAGATAAAAGGGCGGCCTGCCGGCAGGCGTCAGTTTCCGTACGGTGGTGTCCAGTGTGGCAAAGAGCATATCCTCCTGCAGAACAGTTTTTTCCTCTATATCTTTCACATCGCGGTTTCCATATTTTAAGAGAAACTGATTTAGTATCGTGGATTTGCCGGCGTTGGTGTAGCCCACCAGGGATACCTGGGGAAGGCGGGATTTTGCGCGGCTTTTGCGCTGGATAGTACGTTGTTTTTTGACTTCTTCCACTTCCCGGCTCAGTTCTGTGATCCGGTGCTCGATCCTGCGGCGGTCCAGTTCCAGTCTGGTTTCTCCGGCGCCTCTGTTGGAGCGCGCTCCGGCAGAGCTGCTGGCGCTGCCGCCCTGGCGGGAAAGGGCCTGTCCCATACCGACAAGGCGCGGCAGCAGGTACTGGTATCTGGCCAGTTCTACCTGCAGACGAGCCTCCCTGGTTTTTGCCCGCGAGGCAAAGATTTCCAGAATGACCGCGGTCCGGTCCATGATGGGCAGGCCGATGGCTTCATTTAAATTACGCACCTGCGAGGGCGAGAGAGCGTCATCGAAGACGACGATGTCCGCGCCCAGATTTTCTGCGTATTCTCTGACCTCCTGCACTTTTCCCACGCCGATGTACAGAGCACTGTGCGGTTTCGGCAAAGACTGCGTCGCGATTCCCGCGACCTCATAACCGACAGCCTGACAGAGGTCTTCCAGTTCTTCCATATGATGATCGAAATTGGGGTCAGACCCCAGATTTAATCCTACGAGGATGACAATGTCTTTTTCTGGTTTTGGTTCGTTCATATTCACCTGCTTATTTTCATGATGCAAAGAGAGTTTACCTGTTTTTGCCGGATCTGTAAAGAGTGGTTTCTTTCATTTTTTCGTAATGCTTCAGAGCGACATCAAAATCGATCGTCAAAATTTTTGAACATTGACATCATCAAATGAAGTGTTTAAACTGATAAGAGAAACATATCCTATCATTTCAGAAGGCGATTGGAGTATTTTATGGAAAACAAAAGAAATGGGAAGATTTTAAGAGAACCGGCATTTGAAAAGGTCGCGGAGGGAATTTACAATATTATGATGCCGCCGGCATTCAACGAATATCTGGTTCTGGGCGAAGAAAGGGCGCTTTTGATCGACAGCGGCATGGGGATTGGCTCTATCCGTGAAATTGTAGAGCAGATCACGGATCTGCCGATTACCCTGATCAATACACACGGGCATCCGGATCACGCGGGCGGTAATTCTGAATTTGAACCTGCGCTGATGAATCCGGCGGAGTTTGACGTTTATGAACGGATGGCGAGTTTGGAATTTCGAATTCAGGATGTCTCCCGTATGCCCAATGGGGCGGAAAGTGTAAGGCGCCTTAAGCCGACGGGGCCGGCTCCGATCCCTGTTCAGGACGGAGAGCGTCTGGACTTGGGAAACAGAACCTTACAGGTGCTGTACACTCCCGGACACACGCATGGAAGCATCAGTATTTATGATGAAAAGACAGGAAGCCTGTTCAACGGGGACTGCACAATGGCAAACATCACATCCATGGCAGGTGAAGAATGCAGCACGATTGCGGTGATGGCTGACAGTCTGCGCCGGATGCTGGCTTTGCATCCTGTCAGGGTAATGGGCGGTCACATGCCCAATATCAACGGCTCGGAATTGATCGAAAAGGCGCTGGACTGCTGCGAAGATATTTTGAACGGAGCCCGCGGTGAGCAAAGCCCCGGTCAGAGAGCATTGCTTTATGAAAAGAACGGTGTGGGAATTCGCTATCGGGAAGATCATATCAGATGAACTGTGAGGGTGTGTACATGAAAATACTAGCTTATGAAGTCAGGGAAGATGAGAGAGAACATTTTGCGCGCTGTGCTGAGCAGTTTCATGTGGAACTGATTCTCACAGACCAGGTGCCGACCATGGAAAATGCTTCCATGGCGGCTGGCTGTGCGGGGGTTACCATGCTGGGGCAGGGAAAGATCGACGCGCCGCTTCTGGATGCGTATAAGCGTCTGGGTGTGCAGTGCCTTACGACCCGAACTATCGGCTATGACCATATTGATATTGATTATGCCAAAAAGATCGGTCTGCCGGTATGCAACGCGTATTATGATCCGCATGGGGTGGCGGAATATACGGTGATGCTGATGCTTTTATGTATCCGGCATTACAAAGCTGCCCTGTGGCGCATGCAGGTAAATGATTATTCTCTGCAGGGACTTTATGGCCGTGAAATCAGAAACCTGACGGTGGGAATTATGGGAACGGGGCGAATCGGCACGCAGGTCGCGCAGATTCTGTCCGGGTTTGGCTGTCGTGTACTGGGATATGACAGACATCCGGGCAGGGCGGCGCAGTGGCTGACTTATACAGATCCGGATACGCTTTATCAGGAAAGCGATATCATTACAGTGCATCTGAATCTGAATGAGCAGACGCACCATATCATAAACCGCGACGCGATCGGCAAAATGAAGGATGGCGTGATCCTGATCAACTGTGCGCGCGGCTCCCTGATGGATACGGAGGATCTGATTGCGGGCATTGAGCAGAAGAAAATCGGCGGTCTCGGCCTGGACTGCTTTGAGCATGAGGAGGGGATCTATCATCTGAACCGCCGCGATGAGATTATCAGCAACCGCTCCATGGCCTATCTGCGCCAGTTCCCGAATGTTGTGATGACGCAGCATATGGCGTTCTACACGGACGCGGCAGTCGCGAAGATGGTGCAGTGCGGGATAGAGGGCATTTGTTCTGTGGTCAGCACGGGGACGGCGGAGACGATGCTGTAAAGATCACATGTTCCCTTCAGGATGGTCTTTGAATCAAACGGTTCGGTATGGACAGATATGAATTTACGATGGAAGCAGCTATAATTTCAAACTATAGCCGCTTCTATTTTTTTAGAATTAGCGAAGAATTGCTTTCAGTGGTATAGTCAGTAGTAACCGAGAGCAATGCTTAATAAAAAAAGGAGAACACGACTATGAGCACTTACAAATTTGAAACTTTGCAGCTTCACGTGGGACAGGAAGAGACAGATCCGGCTACAGATGCGAGAGCTGTGCCGATCTACCAGACAACCTCCTATGTGTTTCACAATTCCGCCCATGCGGCCGCCCGCTTCGGCCTGACGGATGCCGGCAATATCTACGGCAGACTGACCAATTCCACACAGGATGTGCTGGAAAAACGGCTGGCGGCCTTAGAGGGCGGTGTAGCGGCATTAGCGCTGGCAAGCGGCGCGGCGGCTGTCACCTATACTATCCAGGCGCTGGCGCAGGAAGGAGATCACATCGTAGCGCAGAAGACGATCTATGGCGGCAGCTATAACCTGCTGGCACACACGCTCCCGCAGTACGGGATTTCCACCACTTTTGTGGACGCGCACGATCTGGATGCGGTGGAGGGCGCTATTCAGGATAACACGAAGGCGGTTTATCTGGAGACGCTGGGCAACCCGAACAGCGATATCCCTGATATCGACGCGATTGCCGCAATCGCGCATAAGCATGGTCTGCCGTTAGTGATTGACAATACCTTCGGCACACCGTACCTCATCCGGCCCATTGAGCATGGCGCGGATATCGTGGTTCACTCCGCCACCAAATTCATCGGCGGGCACGGAACGACCTTGGGCGGCATCATCGTGGATTCAGGCAACTTTGACTGGAAAGCAAGCGGAAAGTATAAGCCGATTGCTGAGGCAAACCCCAGCTATCACGGCGTTTCCTTTGTGGACGCGGCAGGCCCGGCGGCATTTGTGACTTACATTCGCGCCATTCTGCTCAGGGATACCGGTGCGACGATTTCCCCGTTTAACGCATTCCTGCTTCTGCAGGGTGTGGAGACCCTGTCGCTGCGTCTGGAGCGTCACGCGGAGAATACGAAGAAGGTGGTGGAATATCTTGCCGGACATCCACAGGTAGAAAAGGTCAATCATCCTTCTCTGCCTGATCACCCGGATCACGCGTTGTATGAGAAATATTTCCCGAATGGCGGGGCGAGCATTTTCACCTTTGAAATCAAAGGCGGTCAGGAAGAGGCGTGGAAGTTTATCGACAGCCTGAAGGTATTCTCTCTGCTGGCAAATGTGGCGGACGTCAAGAGTCTGGTGATACATCCGGCGACCACGACGCACTCCCAGCTTTCGGAGGAAGAACTTCTGGATCAGGGCATTAAGCCCAATACGATCCGTCTTTCCATCGGAACGGAGCATATTGACGATATTATCGCAGATCTGGAGAATGGATTTGCCGCGGTGAAATAAAAGAGCAGCAAGACAGGAGCAGTCAAAAAGTCTCCCGGGAGTTTTCTTCCGGGAGATTCTTTTTATGGCCGATTACTGAATTTGCCTGTCAGCAGGATAATAAAGCAGATTATCCTGCACACGGAAGCTGCGATCATTACCGGTCAGGCGCTGCTTCTCATAATGTGGAATCCTGATCTAAAAGACTGGTCGTATTCTCCAGACTGATCAGAACAGTGGAGGAATTGTGTAAAACCGCCGAAGCGGCAGGAGACAGAATCCCCGTCACACCGAGCAGAATCAGCAGAGAATTAAAGCTGATGATACGGCGGTAACTGGTATGGATCCTTGCCATCAGGCGGTCGCTCAGGGTTTTCAGAGTCGTAATGGCATACAGATCATCCCCTGGGATGGTAATGTCGGCGATTTCCCTGGCGATGGCGGCGCCTTCTAAAACGGCAATCCCGACGTCCGATTCTGACAGAGCGGGGGAGTCATTTACCCCGTCGCCCACCATGATGACCTTCCGTCCGGCTTCATGCTCCTGACGGATAAAACCGGCCTTATCTTCCGGCAACACTTCTGAAAAATACTGGTCTACCCCAACCTGTGCGGCGACAGCCCTCGCGGTGCGTTCACTGTCCCCTGTCATCATAACCGTTTTTGAGATTCCCAGCTGCTTCAGGCTATGAATAACCGCCGGTGCCTCCGCGCGGATGGGATCCTCAATGCAGATAACCGCGGATAAAACTCCCGAAACAGCCATATAAAGATGGGAATACTCATCAGGGAGCGAGTCAAACTTTTCCTGTTCTCCTGCAGGAACCGCGCAGCCTTCATCATCAAAGACGAAATGATGGCTGCCAATCACGATTTTTTCTCCGTTCACCATACTGGAAATACCGTGGGCGACCACATATTCTACCTGGGAGTGCTTTTCTTCGTGGTCCAGGCCTTTTTCTTTTGCGGCGTTTACCACGGCGTTTGCCATGGAATGCGGGTAATGCTCTTCTAGGCAGGCGGCCAGGCGCAGCATTTCATCGGCGTCTTCCCCACGGAAGGGTACCACCCGCGCAACCTTCGGGGTGGCATGCGTCATGGTGCCGGTTTTATCAAATACAATCGTGTCGGCCTCAGATATGGCCTCCATAAATTTGCCACCTTTGACGGAAATATGGTGCAGGTTGCTTTCCTTCATGGCGGACAGCACCGCCAGAGGAATGGAAAGCTTCAGCGCACAGGAAAAATCCACCATCAGCACAGATACTGCTTTTGTCACATTCCGGGTCAGAATCCAGGTCAGCGCGGTACCTGCCAGGCTATATGGGACAAGGTTGTCTGCCAGGCGGGAGGCTTTGTCTTCTGTAGCTGATTTCAGCTTATCCGATTCTTCGATCATTTTCACAATCCGGTCGTATCTTCCTTTGCCGGCAACATTTTCCACGCAGATGACACAGCTTCCCTCTTCCACAACCGTTCCCGCGTATACATAGCTGCCTGGAGTTTTTCTGACAGGAAGAGATTCTCCTGTCATGGCGGACTGGTTGACCATACATTCTCCCTGGATGATCTTTCCGTCAAGCGGAATCATGCCTCCCATGCGGATCACAATCTGATCCCCGGCCCGGATATCCGAAACAGGGACCAGCAGTTCCTGGCCTGTGGTTTTCAGCCACACCTGATCCACATGAAGGGACATGGCGCGGGCCAGGTCTCCGACTGATTTTTTCCGGGTCCATTCCTGCAGGATGTCGCCAATCTTCAGAAGGAACATAACGGAAGAAGCTGTGGAAAAATCTCCGCGTAGCAGGGAAACCGTGATGGCCAAAGCGTCAAGGACCTCCACTTTCAGCCTCCCTTCCTTCAGGGAGCGTAATCCATTCAGAATGTAGCGGAAAGAGGAGAAAACAGCGTAAACGGCCCGCACCGGTGACGGCAGAAAAATCTGCCTCAGGCCGCGGCACAGTACAGTGAGAACCAGCTTTTCCTCAAACTGATGGTTCAGTTCCCGCCCTGAATTTTCCGGAACAGCAACTTCGCAGTCATAATGAAATCTGCTTAAGCCCGTGATAATAACGGAACGGTCCGAGTGAAAAAGTATCACGGCATCAGCCGTGCGTTCATAGACGGTGACTTCCGTTACGCCGTCAAGAGACCTCAGATAATATTCCAGAATATCCGCCTGATGTAATGTGATTTTATTTTTCTGTCCTACATGAACCCGAAGTCTTCCTACGGTCTCATGCAATATTCTGCATTTCATTGAACATCCGCTTCATCAGCAATTTCTGCTTCACATTCCTGCGCTTCACGCTTCTCGTTGATTGCCTTCGCGTCCGCAAGAATATCACCGGCATTTTCTCTCATGGTAGTTGCGGTAGTCATAACGCTGTCTTTAGCTCTCAGAACCGCCGCGGTAGTGTGTGTATATGCTTTCTTCGCATCTTTGCTGCTTAAGACCTTCACACCAGCTGTCCCGAAAAGGACTCCGCCGGCGAACAGTCCGATTTTTCCCCAGGTACTCATTGTCATTGCCTCCTGTCCTGTGTTGTGATGTCCGCGTCGGCGGACATGTCTGTTGTGTTGTTCATCTGCATGATAGCACAATCGATTTGTTTCTTCAAGAATGAAATAGTCTGTCTTCTGATGAAGGTGGGCTGCGACCCGAAGGCAGGCTCCGCAGCTTTGCGGTATATTATCGCTCGGTAGTCTTTAATCAGTCCGCTGCTTTGGTGTGTAATCGTTCGGGTTTGCATTGATTTCTCACATAGTATCTGTTATAATGTTAGTTAGCTTGAACTAACAGCTGGAGAAGGGGGAGAATCATATGAACAAACACGAGGAAATCAAATCCGCATATTAGGCATTGGGTAAAGAAGCGACTATTTATGATGGCATGATCACCTGTTCCACCCTGCTGGGCAAAGCCGTATGCAGGCTGGTGTGGGATATAGGACAGGCAGAAACTGGTGAGTATCTGACCCGTGCACTTTCCGGTATTCCAGAGGATTTCTCCGGTTCGCTGTTGGAGGTGCCGGTGGGTACCGGTGTGCTGACTATGTCGATCTATCAAAAACTGCCTGATGCGAACATCACTTGCCTGGATTATTCCGAGGACATGATGTCCCGTGCGCAAAAAAGGGCGAAACGGGACGGGCTGACCCATGTCCGCTTTCAACAGGGGGATGTGGGGAGCTTGCCTTTCCCGGATGGCAGCTTTGACATCGTACTCTCCCTCAATGGATTTCATGCTTTTCCCGATAAAGAAGCGGCCTACCGGGAAGTGCTTCGGGCCTTAAAGCCCGGCGGTTGTTTCTGCGGTTGCTTTTACGTTGCCGGGGAAACTGCCCGGACAGATTGGTTCATCCGGCATCTCTATGAGCCGATGGGGTTCTTCACCCCACCCTATGAAACAGCGGACAGTCTGAAACAGCGGCTGGAGCGGCAGTATGAGGCAGTAGAGTTTAGCACTGTGAAATCTATAGCCTGCTTTACCTGCCGGAAAGGGGCGTATAACCAATGAGCGTTACCGTCTATGTTCTCGAATGCATTGTGATGTGCACTGTGTTTGGCGTGTCTATTTTCGGGATGATGTTGGTCAATCCCGTTTCCTTCATCGGCGATTATCCGCCGGAAATTCAGGCACAATACTATTCCTCACAGCACAAGGAAGCGGAAAAGGAAAAGATGACATTCCTCACGATTCTCCGAAAAGTTATCGCTATCATCGCATTTCTGTTCCGGTTTGCGTGGATGGCCCATATGGCGGGAGCGGAAACCTTCGCAGATGGGCTTCTGCTGGTGTATGGTTACATGATTGTGCTGGCGGCGTTTGACAACCTGCTTTCTCGACTGGGTGCTGTTTGCCAACATCAAACGGGTGCGCCTGCCGGGGACAGAGCATATGGACAGAGAGTATCATCAGAAATGGTTCCATGTGAAGGTTATGCTGCCCATGGTGCCTGTTTTTGCCGTGGGAGGGATTATCATTTCCCTGATGATGACGTGGATTTGGTAAATGCACAGAAAAAAGAGGAATGAAAAATGTCAAACGATAAAAAGATTTCCCTCGCCCTCCTCTGCGGTCTGCTGGGCTGTGTGTGCTTTGGCGTTGGGGATTGGCTTATGCTCTACGGTGACACGGCCTACTCCGGGACAATTTCCTGGCTGACGGCAGGGGCGGCGCAAATTGCTCCCTGGCGCAATAATCTGGCTATGGCACTGGCCTTCCCCGGCATCATCCTGTACGGGATCGCACTGTTTGCGATTGGGAAACTGATCACTGGAGAAGGACGGCAAAAAGTCTACCGCTACCTGACCACATTCAGCCTGACACCGTGGCTTTGCCTGCATCTTTTTTACATCATGATTCTATATGGTTTCGCCTGGATGAGCGGAAACGAGTACGCCTCCGCGGCCATTCCGATTTCAGAGGCGGTCTTTTCCCATTTTTCCTGGCTCGTCCCGGTGAGCGAGGCGCTGATGCTGCCGCCCTACCTCTATTGGGGATGGATGGTACTTCGTGAACAGAGCGTCCTGCCCCGGCAGATGGTTCTGTCCAATCCGCTGATTTTCTACCTGGCGTTGAAGCTGGCAACCCTGCTTATGCCGGACAGCGCGTTTCGTCTGGCTTTCACGAACGGTCTGATGAGTGAGAGTATGGTGCTGTGGTCCGGAAGCATATTGGTGTGCCTGCGCCGGCACCGGAATCAGGAATTAAGAAGGACATGAAATTGAAAAGTGAATTTTGGTTTGCTGGCGTATGATGAGTTTTTTGACGGTCAGGAAGAAATCGTAAATGCACAATATCGGGAGGAGAAGCAAGTGAGCAATATCAGGACAATAGTATGCAATGCGGATGCTGTATTGTTCCCTGCATCAGGCAGAAAAGATAAAGTGGTCATCACTCTGTCCGGTAGCGAGGGCGTTTCGAAGGGAGCAGAATATGCAGCCACCGCCGCAATTCAGTTCCCCGAACTGAGCATGGTCATTCTGAAAACCCCATCATGGTTTTACAGCGAGGGAATGGCAGCCGGGAAAAGACCGTCTGGTACATCCTGCTGGAGCTATCAGGGACGGGAGCTGCCATTTACACCGTATAAAACAAGGCGTTTTCCCATAGCACGAGAGATTCTCAGGCGCAGGGAATTCAACATACTGGAATTTAACACAGGGAAGGCCATCAACCCGGATTCCATCATTCCTGTAGGAAAAACAAAAGCCCCCATTCTGCTCTTTTCTACGAAAGCAGATACTATTTGGCCGTCGGTGGAAAGTGGCCAAAAGATAGTGGAACGACTGGAGGAACATGATTTTCCATATCCATATCGGCATATCTGCTTTGAATATACGAGTCACATGATGCTGGAAAACTGTGGGTCAGCAATTCGATGGTTTATCAAGTCTGAAAAACAGTTCCCAGAGGAGTGTGCAAAGGAACGGCTCATGATGGGCAAGGAATGTATCCGGTGGATTGAACAGGTGTGGAAATGAAGAATTCTGGCCTTATGAACGGAAAAGAGGATGCAGGGAGATCGACGGATGAGGTATGAACATTTCATTTATCAGGAACATGGATTTGCAGGTCATCTTGCTGCACCCGACAGCGTATGTGATAAAGCAGTTATCGTGATGATGGGCGGTGAAAAGAGCTTATTGCCCGGAATCAAGATAGCGGAGCGATTCGCAGATTACGGAATGACTGGGCTGGCAGTATCGCTTTTCGGTGCGGAAGGTCTTCCTGATTCGCCTGACCGCATACCGCTTGAGATGTTTGAATCAGCGTTTCGTTGCCTGGCGGACAGAGGATATTCTCATATCAGCACTTACGGGATGTCCATGGGTTCCATTTTTGCCGTGTTGACCGCAGTATATTTTGGCGGCATCGAAAATGTGATTCCGGTATCTCCGACGCACGTTCCGTTTGAAGGGACGGATAAGTCTAAAAAACATATGTCCGGACACAGCGTTGCAATCTTTCAGGGAAAAGATATACCGTTTGTATCGGCTGATTTTTCCAATGGAAAAGCAGCCCGGTATCAGAAAGCACCAGCAGCGGATTATCCGGTCATGGGAATGTGGATTTCTTATTATAAAGCCTATCAGGACAAAGCGCGGGAGCAGGAAGCTTTTCTTCCACTAGAAAAGAGCAATGCGAGAATCCTGCTGATTGCAGGCGACAAGGATGAGGCGTGGCCGTCTGCGTATTCTGTCAGGAAAATTGAGACCTATCTGGCAGAAATGAAATATGAGAAAGAAGTGAAGGCCGTCATTTATGAAAATGTAAGCCATCTGACAGGCATGATGCCGAACAGAGAACGGGAAAAGCTGCTGTACCATCTGCTTCCCTTCGTTGGACTGATGTATAAAAGCTTCGGGAAACATCAAAAGGAATGTCTTGCTGCTGTTGAAGATGCGGAAAAGACGATTATAGAGTGGATCAATTACGGGGAAGGCTAAACATGGGTTTCTTTCAAAATACCTGCAAGCCGGAGGGCCTGGGCGGGAAAATCATGGTGACGACCATGAACATTGGCGGCCACGCTGCGCTGGCGAAATGGGGGCTGTCCCATCTGGCACCGAAAAACGATTTAGACATTCTTGAGATCGGCTGCGGCGGGGCGAACGTGGCGCAGCTCCTGAAACGCTGCCCAGACGGGAAGGTCACAGGCGTGGATTATTCCGAGGTCAGCGTGGAGAAAAGCAAAAAGGTCAACGCAAAGGCGATCAGGGCGGGACGTTGCAACATTCAGCGCGAGGATGTGCGGGAGCTTTCCTTTGCCGACAGCACATTTGATCTGGCGACCGCCTTTGAGACTATTTACTTCTGGCCCGGACTGACAGAGTCCTTTGCCCAGGTGTACCGTGTTTTGCGGGACGGCGGCAGGTTCTTTATCTGCAACGAATCCGACGGCGACAACCCTGCGGATACAAAGTGGGAGCAGATGATTCAGGGAATGAAGATTTACAAGGAAAATGAAATTGTCGCTTCTCTGAAACAGGCGGGCTTCTTAGGCGTCACCGTACACAGGAATCAGGAGAAGCATTGGATCTGTTTTATAGCGGAGAAATAGAGCAGGCGATGATAGTAATTGCTGCAAAGAACGGCAGCAGGAAGGAGCATCAGCGTGAAATACACAGGGCAATACTGGATCATGATCGCTCCCTTTATGAAAAGGCTGTTGGCTAAAAAGTATGGGCGAAAGGCCGCAAGAGAATACATAAAGAAAGCAAAGCCTATCTACCGGCAAATGCTGACTCAGGCGGAGGACATCGGCGCGAAAAATCCCATGGCGCACAACGTTTATATGTCTTTTGTCTTCATGGCCATCTGGAAAGCGGCCGACGGAGCCATTACGCCGGACGATATGCGGGACATGACCAGGGAGCTGTTGGAAATGAAAATCGTCCGAACGGTCATGGGTAGCGGCCTGGATGTCAACAAGTCAGGGGATATGGCCAGGCTGAATGAGAAATTCCATAAATGTGCAAAATGGGCGGAGGGACATCCGGAATATCGGAAGAAAACCTGGGATTTCCATTTTGACGACACACTTCACAAGTCTGGCATATACTATCATTTCACGAGATGTCCGTTGAACGATTACGCGAGAGCCTACGGTTATCTGGAGATCCTGCCGGTGATGTGCGAGCTGGATCATCTGTTGGCAGGGATGTACCACGCCAGGCTTTATCGTGAGCAGACGCTGGCAGGTGGCGGGAGGATTTGCGACTACTGGTTTGTAGGAGATCGGGAGCCTGATTATTCTGGGAAAGGGGAAGGAACGCCATGAGTATTCGATTTCAGATCGCCAGCGCTCTGGTCAAAGCCAGCGGAATGAAGAAGCTGTGGGCCTTGCCTCGGGAGGAACTGTTGGAAAAGGCATGGAAGCTGAATCGGAATCGGAATTTTCAGATTCCAAAGAGAAAGCAGTTACGCTATACGGAACAGACGATTTTGGGACAGTATTCCTGCCTGAAAATCGAGACTCAACCGACGCCGTCTAAACGGGCACTGTTGTTTTTCTTTGGCGGCGGGTATATTCTCGGCCCTGACGACGGGGACGTGAAGCTGGCGGAGAAGTTTGGCAAGGCATCCGGGCGGGATGTGTGGTTCCCCTACTATCCACTGTGTACGGAACACTGCGTGAAAGAGACTTTTGAGATGGCGTATGAAACGTACCGGCAGATGTTACAGGAGTATGCGCCGGAGGATATTGCACTGATGGGCTTTTCCTCCGGGGCGGCGCTGGCATTAGGGGTCTGCCTGCACAACAACGCCCAGTCCGAACCGCTGCCCATGCCTGGACTGGTAATCGCCTCGTCACCGGGCAGCGTCCCGTTCAGCGATGAGGAGCGGCAAAGAATGGCGGAGCTGTCTGCGAAAGACGTTATGTTGGATGCCGCTTTCATGACGACGATTCGGGAAATCATGGAGCATGACGAACAGACCCCGGATTATATGCTATCCGGCATATGCGGCGATTTTACAAATTTCCCGATGACACATTTTTATTACGGGAGTCATGAGGTGTTGTACGCTGAAGCACCTTACTTCGCTAAAGCATTTGAGAAATATGGTGTACCATGTGAGTTTCACATCGGACAGGGATTGTGCCATTGCTATCCGGCTGCTTCATTTTGCCCGGAGGGAAAGCAGGCGCAGGAGGAGATCATCGGTCTGCTGCAAAAGAGGGAGTGAACACATGATTCGACTGACAAACCTCACCGACGAAGAATTAAAAGCAATCGGCAGGCGCATTGGCGAGGCCTTCTGCGATGAGGGCGAGGGCTTATTTACACGCCTTGACCGTGGGGATGCAATAATGGCCTTGGAAATTATGACGGAGTGCTACTATCGTCTCGGTGTCCTCTATGCGACCTCCGAACGGCAGGAGGGTCATCTTGCTTATTGGCGAAAGGGCGAAGCGAAGGGATGGGGCATGAAAATGGTGCGAGTGTCCCTCCATATGGCATGGCGGTTCCTGCGGGAGATTCCCTTTGGGTCACTGAAAAAGCTGCTTCCGCTGATGAACAATCCGTATGAGAAGATATATCAGAAAGAGCCAGACTATGTGGTCATTTCCATGGTCGCTGTCCGCCGGGAATTCCAGGGGCAGGGATATTTGCGTGTGTTGCTGGAAGAACCGTTTCGTATCGCCCAGGAGCGGAATATCCCCTGCGTTCTGGACACAGACACAGATCTGAAAGTGAAAAAATACATTTCCTGTGGCATGAAGAAAGCGGCGGAAACGCCGATAAAGGGTGGCGGAACGATGTACACGATGGAGGGGGAGTTTAGAAGTAAATAAAAAGATATACGGTGCAGTGGGCTTTATTCAGGATAAGCGGCTTTTCTCCTCCGCGCCGAAAGAAAACCTGGCCGTGATTCCAGACAAAAAAGAGCGGTTCAAGGGCGCACACATCGTCGGCTGGGGGATCGTTGCAGTCGCCGTACTGCTGTTTATTGGCGCATTTGCTCTGGGCATTTGGGACGGCGTGAGAAATGGCTTCGGGCCGTTCCAATACTTCGCCCGATTTCTCACAATGCTCTATGGGATGGAGATTTACGACATCCTCTTTTTCGACTGGTATCTGCTCTGTCGCTCCAACTTCTTCCCACATTTTTACCCGGAGACGAAGGGCATTGTGGGGCCGCAGATGTTTGGCTATAACAAGAAGGCGCACATTATACATTTCATCGTGTATATCCCCGCCTGCGCTTTGCTGGCGCTGGCCTGCGGCGCACTGTTTTCATAAAATTTATGAGGTAGGCAAAACAAAAATGAAAAATACAATCTGCGAGAAACTCATGTGGGCAGCGATGACCCCCACAATGTTCAAGCACATAAATGAAAACTGCGGCGAGGTCGATACCGCTGCTATCAAGAAAAAAGCCCACAAAAACTACAAGGCAATGGTCGAGAGGACGCCCGACATCGGCAGCTTCATGAAAAATACGCTCCGTGTTTCACTGGCCGGAGGTATTGTCTGGCTGTCTGTCTATGACGCAATGGACGGAAAAATGAGCCATGAGCAATTCGGAGAAATGGTAAAGGCCACAATGCAGGCCCCGCTGATTCAAAAAGCGTTCGGCGGCAAAAACCCCTTTGATTCTGAATATCAAAAGGAAAAGGTTGAAAAGGATAAAATCGCCAATGCCATGAGCGACAGCGAATTTAACTGGATTACGGAGACGATTCCCGGAAGAAACGAGGATGAATACACGACAATTTATCATCGCTGTGGGCTGTGTGCGCTTGGCAGGCAGGAACACCACGAGGATTTGATTCCGTATATGTGCGAAATGGATGTTATCTCTGTTGATTTGATGGGCGGGGCGCTTCACAGAACCGGCACGATCGCTGCCGGTGCGGAACTGTGCGATTTTTATGTCTGCAAGAAGGGGTCGGAATGGGATAAGGAAATCAGGAGATAAGCTATGAAAACCTATGAATTTGGAGACAAAAACAAGCCTGTTATCCTGTTGTTGCCGGGTACCTGCTGCCACTGGAAAGCTACCTTCGGTGAGGTGATCCCTCTGCTGGAGCAGAGTTTCTATGTGGTTTGCGTTTCCTATGACGGTTTTGACGAAACGGAGGACACGGTTTTCCGCTCCATGACAGAGGAAGCCGAAAAAATGGAAGGCTACATACAGGAACGCTTTGACGGAAGAATCTGCTGCGCCTATGGTTGCTCCCTGGGCGGTTCCTTTGTGGGGCTGCTTGTGCAGTGTGGGAAAATACACATCGACCATGGCATTCTTGGCAGCTCGGACTTAGACCAGAGCAGTTCACTTGCGGCGAGCTTCAAGGCGCATCTTATGGCTCCGATTCTTCAGGGGATGCTCCAAAAAGGCAAGCTGCCGAACTGGATGAACAGGTGGGGGGAAAAGTGTCCTCCGGAGGAACGGGCCTATTTTGACAAAATGAACCAGAAAGCTTCTGTAACATCATCACTCAATAAAGCATATGAATGAGGAGAACTATCGTGAACAGGAAAGCAGAACAATTAAAGTTTTTAGATGGAAAAGAGGTCATCCATGTACAGGACAAGGCCTGCATCCAGGCGAATTATCCAATCGGCAACGGGGATGGAATCGTCCAGATCTATGACCTTTTTCCAGGAATCCAACTGATGATCAATGATTTTCAGACGAACTCCTGCTTTCAGAGCGGCATGGAGCAAAACGCGATCACCATTGACCGCTGCCGCAAAGGGCGCTTTGAGTGTGTGTTTGACCGACAACATTATCTGTATTTGGGGGAAGGCAATTTTTCTATCCATAATGTGCTTCGCTCACCGGTCAGATCCTCCTTCCCGCTACACTATTTTTATGGTTCTACAATTATTCTGTTTCCGGAAAGTTGTGAGAACGCGCCTGAATTGCAGTTGTTCGGAATTGACACAGAAAGGCTGACAGAAAAATATCAGCTGGACACCCAATGTCACGTATTTCGGCGCAACGAGGACATTGACCATGTATACAGCGAATTATATGAGAACCTTAAACAGCCTGATCTTCCTTTTCTTCGGCTGAAGGTACTGGAGATCATCTATCATCTCCAGTCAAGCCAGATCGTGCTAGGAGAAAAACAGGATTATCTTTCCGTAGAGACAACGGAACGGGTGAAGCATATTCGAGACCATCTCATACAGGATATGGAGCAGCGTATCAGTCTGAAGGATCTGGCAGAGGAACATGGCCTGAGCCTGACGCAGCTGAAAATCAGCTTCAAACAAATTTATGGGCAGACACCATATGCATGGCTGAAAAGCTACAAAATGCACGAGGCGTCCAAAATGCTGGCGGAGAGCGATTTGAAGATCAGCGAAGTCGCGTCGGCGTTTGGCTACCAGAATCCCAGCAAATTCTCAGAGGCGTTCTGCGCCGTGATGGGAAAGCCGCCTGTGCAATATCGAAAAGAGCACCGAATTTTTTGACCTTTTGGAGCATTCCATGCAATTTTCGCCTTTTCAGAGTAGAAGGATGTTAAAGGAGATGGTATACTCATATAGTTAGATAAAGCTAACTAAAAGACTGCTATAAAGGAGGACTTGTCGATTATGAAAACAAAATTGACAACGAGAGATTTGATTTCGGCCGGTGCATTTGGAGCGATTTATCTGGTGCTGCTGACTGTGTTTTCCATGGTGCTTCCGGTTGTTCCCATTCTGTATCTGGGGATTCCGCTGATCGCGGGGGTGATTCTTGGTTCTGTGTATATGCTGTACACACTAAAGGTTCCGCGTCGGGGTGCTGTTCTGATTCTTGCGATACTGGTCGGGCTGATTACTTCCATGTCTACGATTTATCCGCTGTTTTTTGCGATTCTGTGGGGAGTGATTGCAGAGATCATCCTCGCCGGAGAACGTCGGAAATCTGCAAATGCACTTGTGGCAAGCTACTGTGTCTTTAATCTGACATCTATGGGACCGTTTTTTGCTTTGGTCGTTGCGAAGGACGCATTCCTGGAGAGCTGCGCCGTCTATTATGGCGAGGATTATGCAGCCACATTAGATGCCATGACACCAAGTTGGATCATCATTGTGTTTGTGGTACTTGCTCTACTTGGCGGGCTTTTGGGCGGCCTGCTGGGAAAGCGGATTCTGAAGAAACATTTTATAAAAGCGGGCATTTCCTCGTGAACGCACAAAACCGCGAAAGAACGATCCTTGATCCGAGAAGCAAGCTGGCGGTTTTCATCGCCGCTTGCTTTTCTACGTTCTCAGGGATGTCCTATGTGCAGGAGTTTGCCCTTCTTCTGCTCACCTGCATAACGATGCTGCTCTGCAAGAAATGGCGCTGGGTGGCAACCGTATGTGTGTTATATGTACTGTTGTTTTTGGGTGATGTGTTTGTTGTGGGCCGACTGTCAGGGGTCGCCCAATATGTTGCTCTGCTCTTATGTCATATCACACGCTTTTTACTTCCGTTGTTTTCGACTTTTTATGTTGTAACGAAAACATCCGCTGTGGGCGAATATATCAGCGCGTTCATGGCCATGCATATGCCTGGTGAAGTGGTGATTCCTGTGGCCGTTATGTTTCGGTTTGTCCCGACTGTACAGGAGGAATGGCAGACTGTGACCCAGGCTATGAAACTGAGAGGCATGGCTCTGACATGGAGAAATATGGTGCGCAGACCGCTCTTTATGCTCGAAAATATGCTGGTGCCGTTTCTGATGCAATGCAGCCTGGTGGTGGATGAAATGCCGGCTGCGGTGATGGCGAGAGGATTTGATAAAGACCGTCCGAGGACAAGTTACCTTGCAGTCAGGATGCGCGGCATTGACTGGTTGATGGTGGCAGCTTCCCTGCTTATCACGGTCTGGAATCTGGCACTATGAAGGAGGCGATTCGATGATTTGCAAAAGCATGCGAAAGAAACTGCCGGTGGCAGTTCCTTCCGTACAAATGAAACAGGTGTCCTTTGCCTATGAACCGGAAGGAACAAATGAAGCCCCTGCACCAGTCTTGCAAAATGTCGATCTCTCTGTCCGACAGGGAGAGTGCGTCGTGTTGTGCGGGAGGAGCGGATGTGGAAAGACAACGCTGCTGCGGCTTGTGAATGGCCTTGTTCCGCATTTTTATCAGGGAACCTTAACTGGCGAAATCCGTGCGAATGGATTAAATACAGCAGAATCCGACCTTCCTGAGATCTCACGCATTGTTGGCAGTGTGTTTCAGAATCCTCGCACCCAGTTTTTTCACACCGATACCACCGGCGAGATGGCTTTTAATCTGGAAAACCAGGCCATGCCGAGAGAACAGATGCAGCAGCGGCTTCATGAAACAGCAGACCAGCTTGAACTTGGTGACCTGATGGATCGTAATATTTTTGAGCTGTCCGGCGGTGAAAAGCAGCAAATCGCCTGCGGCAGTGTTTATGCGTCCATGCCGGATGTGGTAGTCATGGACGAGCCTTCTTCCAACCTGGATATGCCTGGAATCCGAAAGCTGCAAAACAATATACGAGCCATGAAAGAGGCCGGAAAAACCATCCTCATTTCTGAGCATCGTTTGTGGTACTTGGAACAGATCGCAGACCTCTATCTTTATGTGGAGAACGGGCGGATTGCACGGGAATTCTCACCAGGGGAAATTGTCCGAATGTCGTCAAAAGAGCGGGAGGCTATGGGGCTTCGTGCTGTGAGCCTGGCGCAGTTACGGACAGCTTGCATCGAAAGCATGGTGGAGAGGGAATGGAATCACCCTGCGGGTATCCCTGAATGCCATTTGGCAGGAACAGGGAAAGAAAACGGATTAGAAGCACATGGATTGACCTTTAGCTTTGGAGAACGGCAGGTTTTGAATGTGCGGCACCTTGCAATCCCTAAGGGTGCAATCGTGGCAGTCATCGGGGGAAAACGGTGCGGGAAAATCTACGCTGAGCCTTTGCCTTGCCGGGGTATTGAAACATCACGGAATGATAAAGATCGATGGCAAAACAGTTCCAGTCAAAAAACTCTCGCAGCAGGCTTATCTTGTGATGCAGGAAGCCGGACACCAGATGTTCAGTGACAGCGTTCTGGGTGAAGTTATGCTGAATCAAACGGATTTGACGGAGGAACAGGCCAGGCAGGCTCTCTTTGCCCTTGGACTATCGGGACTGGAAGAGCGGCATCCAGCCTCGCTCTCCGGCGGTCAGCAGCAACGGCTGTCCATCGCTGTGGCACAGTGCAGCCATAGGAAACTGATGCTGTATGACGAACCGACCAGCGGCCAGGATGGAGAAAATCTCATAAACACCGTGGAGATGATCCGGCACACAAACGAAACAGCTGTTTGCAGTATGATCGTTTCCCACGACCCGGAACTGATTTTAAGATGCGCAACGCATATTTTACATATCCATGGAGGGGAAGTAAAGAAATTTTTGCCCATGACAGAAAGGGGGATCGCGTATATGTGGAAAGTGTTCGGAGAAGAATCCCAGACGCATAAGGCACAAAAAACAGGCATTCCCCGCCTTTTGGAGTTTACCGGCAGGTATCGGCCCTTATTAACGGCGGCGCAAATCCTGTCCGGTGTAAGTTCTCTATTCCTGCTCGGACCGTTCCTATGTGTATACTTTGCGGCGAGAGAATTGCTGACTGGTTTGCTGGGCGGCGGATTTGAAACGGCGGCGCTCCTGCAATGGGGCTTGCTTGCACTTGGCACAGAGTTGATCGGACTTATTATCAACTTTGTGGCATTGCTGCTTTCCCACAGGGCGGCGTTTTACACTGAAAAGAATTTGAAGATTTCTGTGTTAAGGCATCTCGCTGAAATGCCACTGGGCTATTTTGAAGAAAACCCCAGCGGAAAGCTGCGGAAAATTATCGACGAAAACGGGAATCAGGTAGAGAGCTATCTGGCCCATCAGCTGCCGGATCTGGTTGGCGCCGAAGTCACGTTAGTTGCCAGCGCTGTTTTAATGCTTGCGCTTGACTGGCGGATTGGACTTCCCCTTCTGGTGCTGATCCTTGTGGGTTTTGCATTACAGTTTAGCATGATGGGCGAAAAAACAATGTCCTTTATGAAGCGGTATCAGGACGCACAGGAGGAAATGAATCACGAAGCGGTGGAGTATGTCCGGGGCATTTCTGTGATCAAAGTGTTTGGACAGTCCGTCCATTCGATGCGGCGGTTTCAGGAGGCCATAAACGCGTATCGCGAGGACGCGCTGAGATATACTATGGCGTGTAAGCCGGGGTATGTTGGATTTAATACGGTGATAAACAGTTCATTCCTTGTTTTAATTCCAGCCGCACTGATCTGCCTTAGCATGCAGCAGAAGCTGCCAGTGGCAGGTTCTGTCACAGGGATGGCTGTCTCATCGGATCTCGTCACTTTTACAGAAAACTATCTGTTCTATCTGATTTTTACACCAGCTTGTTCGGCCATGCTGAACAAGATCATGTATATGATGAATTATAAGATGCAGGCTGTGGAATCTATGCGGCGGCTGGATACCCTGCTGCTTGCGAAGGAGCAGCGGCAGCCGAAGGAACCGGACAAGTCGCAGGGAAGCGACATTTGTTTTGATCATGTGACCTTTACGTATCCAACCGGTGAAAAGCCGGCAATTACCGATGTCAGTTTTACAGCAAAAGCAGGAACCACAACGGCAGTCGTCGGCCACTCCGGATCGGGCAAGACAACAATCGCCAGTCTGATCCCGCGTTTCTATGATGTGCAGGAAGGCGCGATCACCATTGGCGGCGTGAGTCTTCCTCAAATGAGCAGAGCCGATCTCAGCCGGAAAATTGCTTTTGTGTTTCAGAACCCGAAGCTGTTAAAAGCAACTCTGGAGGAAAATGTCCGCATGGGATGCATAGAGGAGGCCGGACAGGAAGAACTTATGAGGGCGCTTCATCTGGCTCAGTGTGATGACATCCTTGGAAAACTCCCTGATGGCTTGCATACGATGATTGGGACGAAAGGCGTCTACCTCTCCGGCGGCGAGGTGCAGCGGGTCGCGATTGCCCGCGCAATTCTGAAGAATGCGCCGATCATTGTCCTGGACGAAGCCACAGCGTTTGCTGATCCTGAAAATGAAGCACAAATCCAGTCGGCACTTAAGGAACTGACCAGAGGAAAAACTGTGATCATGATCGCCCATCGGCTGTCTACGACCAAAGATGCGGATCAGATATTGGTCATGAAAAATGGAAAAATCATAGAGCGTGGCGTGCATGATTCGCTGCTTTCCCAGAATGGGGATTATGCGCATATGTGGCAGGAGTATCACCGTTCTGTCAGCTGGAAGATTCATAATACAGGCATAGCCGGAAAGGAGGGCGAGGTATGCTGAAACATGTTTTCGCACTGAGCGACAAAGGTGCGCACGATTTGAAAGTAGGAATTTTATCCGTGACCATTTCCAATCTGTGTATCATGGCTCCTGTTTCCCTACTGATGCTGGTGACCATGGCAATGCTTGACCAAATCTGCGGCGGAAAAGGGCTGACACTGAGCGTATCAGCAATCATCTTCATGACGATTTGCTTCACGGTGTTGATCTTCCTGACCCAGTGGGTTGAATACAACCTGACCTATACGGTGGCCTATGAAGAAAGCGCTAATCGCCGGATCACACTTGCGGAAAAGCTGCGGCGGCTTCCGCTTTCCTTTTTCGGCCAGCGTGACCTGTCGGATCTGACCACGACCATGATGGGTGACTGTTCAAAGCTGGAGCGTATGTTCTCCAATGCAGTTCCAGGCTTCTTTGGCAATGTGTTTATGTTCCTGATCGTATCTGTTGGACTGATCGCAATCGACTGGCGGATGGGGTTGTGTATCTCTTTGCCGGTACCTCTCTCCGGACTGATCGTATTTGCCGCCCGTAAAGCGCAGCAGAGTGCCGAGAAAAAGAACCTGGACGCGCACCGGGCCGCCTATGACGGGGTGCAGGAATATCTCGACACGGTGCAGGAGCTGCGTTCCGGAGGACTGGAGCAGGAGTATCTGGACGGAGTCGATCAAAAACTGGAATATGTCGTGAAATGCGCGTTCAAAAATGAAATCGTGCCTGGTGTAGCGGTAACATTGGCGCAGTTTACGATGCGGTTCGGTCTTGTTGCTGTTTTGCTTATCGGCGGAATTTTGGTGGCAGATGGCAGCATTTCGGTGAATTTGTTTATCATGTATCTTTTGGTTGCCGGCAGGATTTATGAGCCGTTCGGTTCCAGTTTTATGCTTATGGCAGAAATGCTGTTATCCCTTGTGAGCATTGACAGGACAAAAGAAATGGAAGCAACACCGGAGCAGGCTGGACAGCCGGAATGCCATAACAATGGATACGATCTGGAGTTTCAGGACGTCTGCTTTGCGTACAACCAGGAGCCAGTGCTGAATGGCGTCTCTTTTACAGCGAAGCAGGGAGAGGTCACGGCGCTGGTAGGTCCGTCCGGAAACGGGAAATCCACCGTTGGCAGACTGGCAGCAAGGTTCTGGGATGTAGACGGCGGGAGAATCCTCCTGGGTGGTGTGGATATTGCCACAGTGGAACCGGAGACTTTGCTGAAAAATTACGCTGTCGTATTTCAGGATGTCACACTGTTTGATAACAGCGTAATGGAAAACATCCGCCTTGGCCGACAGGGGGCCAGCGACAAGGATGTGATGGCAGCGGCAAAGGCAGCGTGCTGTGAAGAATTTGTATCCCGTTTGCCTGATGGTTACAACAGCAATATCGGAGAAAATGGATGTGCGCTTTCCGGCGGGGAGCGTCAGCGAATTTCCATTGCCCGCGCCATCTTAAAGGATGCGCCTATTGTCATCCTAGATGAAGCGACCGCTTCTATGGATGCAGAGAGCGAAACACTGGTGCAGGAAGCACTATCCAGGCTGCTCCAAAATAAAACTGTGCTGGTGATTGCTCACCGAATGCGAACGATTTCTAATGCGGATAAGATCGTCGTTTTGGATGCTGGAAAGATAGCGGAAATGGGAAAGCCGAAAGAACTGCT
The DNA here is from genome assembly GCA_021200995.1 of Lachnospiraceae bacterium. GTDB lineage: Bacteria > Bacillota > Clostridia > Lachnospirales > Lachnospiraceae > RGIG6307. The sequence continues at coordinate 45,437 of JAJQFS010000002.1, forward strand.
GGAGAAAAAAGGAATGTTTTATCGCCTTGTTACTGAACAGAAGTTGCAATAAACATGAAAATGTTTGTTTCATATGTGCTTCACAGATAGACTATTGAAATTTCTGCACTCATATAGTATAATAATAGTTAGTGGCGCCTAACCTCAATTAAAGTTAATACCTATAGAAGTGGAGGAAAATATGGCATTTGCAGAAGAAATACAAAGGTTTGGCAAAACGCACCCCTTTGCAGAAGAAAAAATAGATGGGATTAACACCCGCTATCTTTTGTGCGGTAAAGCTGATGCCCAATATACGCTGGTGTATCTTGTAGGCGGCACGGGAATTTCAGATGTCTGGTTCAACCATATTATTCAAATGGAAGAGGATTATCGGATTCTTACCTTTGATTATCCTATGGAAATCAACAAACTGGAACAGCTTGCCGACCATATCATGAAGCTTATAAAAAAGCTGGATATTAAGAATCCCGTGTTAATCGGCGCTTCATTGGGCGGGTTTATGGCTCAGCTTATTGCAAGGCGGTATTCGGATATGGTGTCCACTGTAGCTTTATATTCTACGTGCAGCCTGTCACAGGCGAGCATTGCGGACTTGAAAAAGCAGTATAAATCATATGGTGTGATGATGGGGCTTATGAAAGTTGTTCCATATTCATGGATAAAGAAAATGCTGTTTGCGGCGTCAAAAAAGCAGGTCGGCATGGAAAATGAGAATCCCATTAACAGAGCGTATATGGAGGATTTCTTCGCCTGGATTTATGGGCAATACACTAAGGAGTTTGACCTGCATATGACAGGCCTGATTATAGATGCGGCAGACATAAAGCCATTTGAACTTTCGGATTATAAAAGGTTTGATGATAAAACACTTCTGGTTCTTCCGAAGGCAGACAAGGCTTTTTCGGAGGCTGCGCAGGCGGATTTGCTTCTTTCTATGCCGAAAGCCAAGGCTGTTAAAGTAGAAGGCGGCCATACCGCCGTACTCTATAAGGTTGATGAATATGTGCGGGAAACAAGAGAATTTCTTGAGACTTAATTGTGACTTTAAATTCAGGAAAATCTGTAAAGGTGGGAAAATGTGATGGTAATAACAATGATTTCGATCCTCATGATTATGCTCGGCTACTTTCTCATGCTGTACGGCGCGGTTGGCTTTATTCAGGATAAGCGGCTTTTTTCCTCCGCCCCGAAGGAAAATCTGGCCGTGATTCCTGACAGAAAAGAGAGGTTTAAGGGTGCGCATGTCATCGGCTGGGTGATTGTCGCAATCGCGGTACTCCTGTTTATCGGCGCATTTGCTCTGGGCATTTGGGATGGCGCAAGAAAAGACTTTGAGGCGCTTCAATACTTTGCCCGCTTTCTTATCATGCTCTATGGGATGGAGATTTACGATATCTTCTTTTTTGACTGGTATCTGCTCTGTCGCTCCAACTTCTTCCCTCATTTTTATCCGGAGACGAAGGGCGTCGTGGGGCCGCAGATGTTTGGCTATAATAAGAAGGCGCATATCACACATTTTATTGTGTATATTCCTGTCTGCGCTGCGCTGGCACTGTGCTGTGAGATGCTGTTTTCATAAAATAATGAGCGCAAGCGAGAAGGGCGTGCTCGCACGTCCGGCGGCGCTGGATGTCCGGGGGACATCCGTTCAGCGCGGACC
>JAJQFS010000018.1 GCA_021200995.1 Lachnospiraceae bacterium
AGTATAAGAGAAAGACCGGCTATCACAAAAAGAACGGTCACAGACAGGCATACACACAGGTAAAGATCGACAAGATCAACGCGTAAGCGCTTCGAGTATATCTGGTATATGACGACAATCATTTTTGAAAAATCAGGAGACAGCTACCGTTCCATGATCTGTATGGGACACGCGGGACATAAGCGCTTTCACTTTGAAGAGGATATCGTCTGTGCCTCCATTTCCGTTCTGGTGATCAATACCATCAACGGGCTGGAGAGATTCACGGACACGAAGTTTAAAGTGCAGACCAATGAGGAGACTGGTTTTATCCGCTGCGATTTTCTGAGCAGTCTCTCTTCAGAAGCGATGGTACTGATGGACACGCTGGTTCTTGGTTTGAGCGACATCAGCCGACAGTACGGCGAAAAGTATTGTGTATTGGAATTTAAGGAGGTGTAAAGTCATGTTAAATCTGAACCTTCAGTTTTTTGCCCATAAAAAGGGAATGGGCTCTACCAAAAACGGCAGAGATTCCGAGTCCAAGAGACTGGGTGCAAAGAGAGCCGACGGTCAGTTTGTAAAGGCTGGCAACATCATTTACAGACAGCGCGGCACGAAGATTCACCCCGGCACGAATGTGGGCCGCGGCGGAGATGATACACTGTTTGCGACTGCAGACGGAATTCTCAGATTTGAGAGAATGGGCCGCGACAAGAAGAAGGCTTCTGTATATCCGGTAGCCGAGGAGGCTTAAGCAACACAGACAGGAACGGGGCTCCAGACATCGTTGTTTGGAGCTCTTTCTTTTTTCGGGATGTCTGCTGCATCAGCGGGCATATCCGGTTTTAAAGGAGGCGTCGGATGTTTGCCGACAGAGCAAGAATTATTGTAAAAAGCGGGGCGGGCGGCAATGGGCGTGTCTCCTTCCGAAGAGAAAAGTTTGTACCGGACGGCGGACCGGACGGCGGAGACGGCGGGAATGGCGGCAGTGTGATTTTCTGTGTAGATGAAGGCCTGAACACTCTGACGGACTTCCGACACGTGCGAAAATATGTAGCCGAGAGCGGTGCGGAGGGCGATAAAAAGAATCGAACCGGCAAGAGCGGGGAGGATCTTTATATCAAAGTTCCGCCGGGAACTGTCATCAAAGAGGCTTCCACAGGGAAGGTGGTCGTGGACATGTCCGGCGACACAAAGGAAGCCGTACTTTTAAAGGGCGGCAGAGGCGGCAGAGGCAACGCCCGTTACGCCACGCCGACCATGCAGGCGCCCAAATACGCGCAGCCCGGACAGCCGGCGCAGGAACTGGAACTCATTCTGGAGCTGAAGGTGATCGCCGACGTGGGGCTGGTTGGCTTTCCCAATGTCGGAAAATCTACTCTCTTAAGCCGTGTTTCCAATGTGAAACCCAAGATTGCCAATTATCATTTTACGACACTGCAGCCGAATCTTGGCGTTGTGGATCTGGATGAGGGCAAAGGCTTTGTCATGGCGGATATTCCTGGTCTGATTGAGGGCGCAAGCGAGGGCGTCGGCCTGGGACATGAGTTCCTGCGCCACGTGGAGCGCACCAAGGTGTTGATTCACATTGTGGACGCTGCCGGCAGCGAGGGGCGCGATCCGGTGGAAGATATTTATGCGATCAACAGGGAGCTGGCGTATTATAATCCGCAGCTGCCCACCCGGCCGCAGGTGATTGCCGCCAATAAGCTGGATCTGCTTGAGGAAGCCGCCGCAGCAAAGGCTGTTGAGAAGCTGAAGGCCGAATTTGAGCCGCAGGGATATCAGGTAATTCCGATCTCGGCCGCGACGGGACAAGGTGTCAGAGAGCTTTTATACAAGGTTCTGGACATGCTGTCAAAACTGGATGACAAACCGGTGGTCTTCGCACAGGAATACTTTCCTGAGCAGGAGAGAAATGTTTCGGACGAGCCATTTACCGTTTCCTATGACAGTAAGGAAGAAGCCTATGTGGTGGAGGGACCAAGCATTGAGAGAATGCTCGGCTACACCAATCTGGACAGTGAAAAGGGCTTTCAGTTCTTTCAGAATTTTCTGAAGGAAAAGGGCATCCTCGCGAAGCTGGAGGAAATGGGGATTCAGGACGGCGATACCGTGAAGGTGGTGGATCTGTCCTTTGATTATTACAAAAATTAAAATCTTTCTTTATTATAAAAAATCAGATAACAGGAGAAGAACATGACAAGCAAACAACGCGCTTACCTGATGCATCTGGCAAGTGATTTAGACCCTGTTCTGCAGATTGGAAAAGGATCCGTAACACCTGAATTTGTGGAGGCTGTCAGCGAGGCGTTCAACACAAAAGAGCTGATCAAAATCAGTGTATTAAATAACTGCCTGGATGATCCCAGAGAGCTTGCACAGACCATTGCCGGCAGGACCCGCTCCCAGGTCGTGCAGGTGATTGGCAAAAAAATCGTTCTGTACAAGGAAAGTAAGGATCATAAAAAGATCATGCTGCCCATGTAAAGGAGAAAACTGATGGCGAAAATCGGCCTGATGGGCGGCACATTTAACCCCATACACAACGCGCACCTGCGCCTGGCGCAGGCAGCTTACGAATATTGCTGTCTGGATCAGGTCTGGTTTATGCCGAGCGGGCTGTCTTATTTGAAAAAAGATCTGCCGGTTCCATCTGGTGATGTGCGCGCGGACATGGTAAAGCTCGCAATCAGAGATATCCCTTATTTTTCGTTCTGTGATCTGGAGCTCCAAAGACCGGGGAATACGTACACTGCGGATACCCTTGAGGAGCTGACAAGCCTGTATCCGAAGAATGAGTTTTATTTCCTGATGGGTGCAGATTCGGCGTTATCCTTTCCACACTGGTATCATCCGGAGAAAATCGCGGCATTGTGTACGCTGGGCATTGTAAACCGGCCTGGCACGGAGGAAAGGTCACTGTGTGAAATGGTTGATCAGTTGAAATTCCGCTTTCAGGCACGGATTGTATTGATCCCGTTTCAGGAGCAGCCTCTTTCTTCCAGCCTTGTGAGGGAAAAGCTCCAAAGAGGAGAAGCGGCTGATGATCTGCTTCCTGGACCGGTAGCCGAATATATACGTCAGAACGGTCTGTATATGGATTTGCACTTTTAAAGGAGCTTTGCAGGAGGACGCATGGATTTAAAAAAGCTCAGGAAGAAAATGAAAAAAGTGATGGATGATGAGCGCTATGAGCATACGCTCAGTGTTGCTTACACGGCGGCAAATCTGGCAGCCGTTCACGGTGCGGATGTGGAAAAGGCACTGCGGGCGGGTATGCTGCATGATTGTGCCAAATGCCTTACCGATTCGGAAAAGCTTACTCTGTGCGAAAAATTTCACATTAATATTTCGGCTGTGGAGTACAGAAATCCGTCTCTGCTGCATGCGGAACTGGGCGCCAAACTGGCGAAAGACCTTTATGAGGAAACGGACAAGGATGTACTGAATGCGATCAGCAGTCATACAACAGGCAGACCGGGTATGAGCCTGCTGGAAAAGATTATTTTTGTAGCAGATTACATCGAACCGGGAAGAAACAAGGCGCCAAATTTAAAACAGATCCGCAAACTGGCTTATGACGATATAGATCTCGCGGTGATACAGATTCTGCGGGATACAATGGATTATTTAGTAAAAACAAAATCAGATATTCACCCCGGAACACAGTGGACGCTGGAGTATTATCTGAAGCAATCAAAGGAAGGGAGAGGTCATGGAAGCAAAAGAAATCGCGAAACTGGCAATTGACGCGCTGTCTAACAAAAAAGGCGAGGATATTAAAATCATCGACATCAGTCATGTGACGGTCATTGCGGATTATTTTATTATCGCGAGCGGTTCGAACCGCAGCCAGGTACAGGCGCTTAGCGATCATGTGCAGGAGGTTTTAGGCAGAGCAGGCGTTTTTGTCAAACAGGTGGAGGGATATGACAGTGCCAACTGGATTCTGATGGATTTCAGGGATGTCATTGTGCATGTCTTTGACCGTGAAAACAGACTGTTTTATGATCTTGAACGCATCTGGAGAGACGGCACGGTTATGGACGCGGCTGATTTTAAGTAAATAACCAAATAATTGCGAAAATGAAAAATGACAGGGATCACACACATGAAGTAAGGTGTGGGCTTCCTGTCATTTTCTATATCAGATACAAGTATTCCGCTCAGGCGAAAAAACGGAGCGGAATTTATTCCCGGTTTCCCAGACGTGAATAAAACGAAATAAGATAAAGACCGCAGATTCCTACAATCGCGTAGATGATTCTGGACAGCCAGCTCATATTGCCGAAAAGGAAAGCGACCAGATCAAATTTGAAAAAGCCGATCAGGCCCCAGTTGATCGCGCCGATAATGGCAATGGTAAGAGCGGTTCCGTCTAATGCCTTGTTACCCATATAAATTACCTCCTTTTGACTTATAATATCTCCTGAAAGCGGTAATTTATACGTTACAAAAGCGAAAAACACCGAAAACCTTCCCTAAAATCTGGCAGTTATCCACGATAATCGGATCCATGGTGTCATTCTCCGGCTGCAGGCGGATATGGCCGTTTTCTTTATAAAAAGTCTTCACCGTGGCAGAGTCATCGATCAGCGCAACCACGATATCGCCGTTTGAGACCTCTTGGCAGCACTGGACAAAAATCTGATCTCCGTTCAATATACCGGCATTAATCATGGATTCACCGCGGACTTTCAGGGAGAAGGTTTCTCCCTTCGGGATAAATTCCGCGGGGATCGGGAAGTATCCTTCGATGTTCTGCTCAGCCAGGATCGGTGTGCCGGCTGCTACGTTGCCGACTAGGGGGACATTGACCATTTCTGTGCGAAGCATCTGAAAGCTGTCGTCGCAGATTTCAATGGCGCGGGGCTTGGAGGGATCCTTGCGGATATAACCCTTTTTTTCCAGGGTCTCCAGATGAGAGTGTACAGAAGAAGTGGATTTCAGACCGACGGCATCGCAGATCTCACGGACGGCCGGTGGGTACCCCTTTTTCAGAATGCAGTCCTTCAGATACTCCAGAATTTCCTGCTGTTTGGATGATAAATTCTCATAACTCATGATGGCGCCTCCATATCTTTTGTAAGAACCGTTCTGCCCCCGGGTTCAAAACGCGGTAAAACCTGTTCTGATAGTAACACATCTTTCTCCAAAAAGCAAACATATATTCTCGAAAATTTGTTCGATTTTGCTTGATAAACATTTGTTCGGGGTATATGATGTACTCATACAGAACGAATGTTCGGCATGCCGGATGACAGGAAGGCTGGAGCCAATTCGGGGTGAGACGATTAGTCCGTGTTGTTCTGGTTGTGAATATGGAGGCGTATGTGATGGATCATAATTTTGAATATCGAAGACGTTTAAGGCAGGAAAGGCTTGCGGAGAAGAGAAGACAGGAACAAATCAGGAAAGTAAGATTTGCTGCAACGGTATTTTCCGTTCTCTTTCTGACCGTGGCGGTCGTATCCGCCAATGCGTTGATTGCTGCCGCACGTGACAGTGAGACGACTGTTTATCATAAATATTACACAGAAGTTTACGTCACCTCCGGAGACAGTGTCTGGAAAATAGCGGATTCTTATATGAGCGACAGCTACACTTCGGTCAATGATCTTGTCAATGAGATCATAGCCATCAACCGCCTTGACAGTGAGGGAACGATTTATTACGGCACCACGATTGTTGTACCATATTTTTCCACTGAGGTTCTTATGAGTGGCTCCGATTAAGCCGCTTTTAAGATACAGTACCAAAGAAGACACTTCGAAAGACAAACAGAAAGATACACAGGATAGTGCTGCCAAAGAGAAATCCAATGAGATACCTTGGATAAAGAGACTTCATATACCAAAGATCAGATTTTTTATGTACGAAAGAACCCGGATATCAGACTTTGACAGGTTTGATATCCGGGATCGTGATTTCCGGGTGGGTATATAGATCGATTCTTATTGGGCGGTGGATGATTGGCTGGATTCTCCGTTTCAGTCCTCCCGCAGCTTTACTTTATTTGCGGCCTGCCGCCTGCGCATATCCGCCTGGGCGGCATAATGTTTTCGGGTAGTATTAACGTCTTTATGTCCCAGTACATCGGCTACCAGGTAGATGTCCCCGGTTTCTTCATAGAGACTGGTGCCATAGGTACTGCGCAGTTTATGCGGCGTGATTTTTTTGAGTGTGGTGACTCTGGAAGCATATTTTTTGACCAGCAGTTCCACGCTGCGGACACTGATCCGCCTGTTCTGCAGGGAGAGGAAGAGCGCGTCCTCATGTCCCTCACAGGGAATGATGAGTTCTCTTTCGTCCAGATAGTCCTTCAATGCTTTTTCTACCTCATCGCCGAAGTAGACCACGGCGTCATAACCGCCTTTCCTTCGTACCTTCACGCCATTGACATCAAAATCGAGATCCTGGATATCAATGCCGACACATTCTGATACACGGATACCGGTTCCCAGTAACAGTGTCAGGATTGCCAGGTCACGCGTACGGGTCTTTTTGTGATACTCCAATTCCTTTTTTGTCAGCTTTTCTCCGGCGTCCACCTGATCTAACAGGGTTGCCACTTCGTTTGGCTCCAGGCGGATAATGGCATTTTCGTGCAGCTTTGGCATGCGAACAAGTGCCGCTGGATTATGCTCGATTCTTTCACTGACGAAGAAGTAATTGTACATCGTTTTCAGGGCGGAGAGCTTTCTGGCTTTCCCGCGCTCTTTATTGGTGATTTCATGATCATCCTTTACATAGAAGCTTATGTACTCCATATACTCCTCGATGTCTTCTTTCTGAATCTGATCAAGCAGTGAGAGAGGGAAGTCCACGATTTCCATTTTCTGGCAGACAGGATTATTCTCATGCAGATATTCAAAAAACACCCTGAGATCATACGCATAAGCGAGTCGGGTGCGCGTTGAAGTATTCTCCTGAATGCCCAGGAAAAAGGTCTTTAAAAAACGCGGCAGTGTGGAGAGCACTTCACGCAGTTTGATAATATTTTGTTTGTCTACCTCCGAATGGTATGAATTTTCTGCCATAGCAATTTCCTTTATAAAATTTAGATATTTTGCGAATAGTTATATCCATCCGATTTTACTATAAATTTCCATATCATGCAAGTAATTTTCCTGATACTCGGATTTCATCGCGCTTAGAACTGTGTTTTGTGCTCTTCGTACTGCTGTGTCTGTTCCCCGAACTGTTCGGATCTATCTCTGAACATCTGGTGCCTCCCGTATTTTTTGTATCATATCACAAAACTTTACAGAGCAGACGTAAAATAGGGTGGCAAAGAAAAAAACTTTGGTATATAATAGCTCATGTTGGAGGAAGACCGTGCATGAAAAAATCAACTGACAGGGAAGAAAACAGAAACATTCAATATACCCAGAATACCGGCACGCATGAAGGCAATGAAGAACAACAATGCAGGCCGGACTCCAAATTTCGATATCATGTGATTGGTATTAGCCTGGTCGTTTTTATCACATGCGTGGCTTTGATGGGCATCTACTATGTGATGTTTCATTCTGAGAAGCTGTCAAACGTCTATAATTTTCTGGCCGGAATATTTAAGCCCGTATTTTTTGGCTTTATCATTGCGTACCTGATGACCCCGATTCTGAACTGGATGGAGCAAAGTGTGGTGAAACCCCGCCTGCAGAAAGCAGGTCTGAAATGGAGAACACGCGGGATTTCCGTGCTGCTGACAGCTGTTTTAACACTGCTTGCACTTTTTCTGATTATTTATCTGTTTGTTTCGCAGATCATTCCCAGCATCAACGATATTATTGAGAATATCAATAGTTATTCAGAGAATATACAGGAATTTTTCGATACAGCATTTGAAGATTATCCGGAAATAGAAGAACGGGTTACAAACCTGTATGATTTCATTTATTCACAGGCGGAAAATTTTTCCAATACTATCATGGACAATTTAAGCAGTGTGTTACTGACTGTTTTTGCGGGTGGACTTTCCGTTTTAAATACGCTTTGGAATTTTATCCTGGGATTTATCTTTGCCCTGTATATGATCGGTTCCAAGGAAATGTTTGTCGGGCAGGCCAGAAAAATCGTATACTGCCTTTTTTCAGAGGATACCGCGAATCAGCTCCTCGCGGACGCGAAGTATACCCATAAAACCTATATTGGCTTTATTGGAGGCAAGGTGCTGGATTCCTTCATTATTGGATGTCTGTGTCTTCTGTTTACATCCATTCTGGGTACGCCTTACAATGGACTTGTGAGTCTGATTGTAGGGGTGACTAACATTATTCCGTTTTTCGGCCCGTTTATCGGAGGCATTCCCTGCGCTGTGCTTGTTTTTGTGGTAGAGCCCACGCATCCGCTGAACATGGTATATTTTGGCCTGTTGATTCTTTTATTGCAGCTTTTTGACGGTTATGTTCTGGGCCCCAGAATTTTAGGTAATTCCACAGGAATTACAGGTTTCTGGGTCATTTTTTCCATTATAGTATTCAGCGGCTTTTTCGGTGTGATTGGTATGGTGATCGGTGTTCCGACTTTTGCCGTCATATTCGCGGCCATCAGACGTGCGGTCAACGGACGGCTTCGTGAAAAAGGACTGTCAACAGAACGCAAAAAATACGAAACCATGACTTCCATGCAAAACGGAAAATTTATCGAAGCACCTGAAAAAGAAAAAGAACCAAAACAGGTGCATCACAGACTGCGTGATGTATTTGTCAACAGCTTTAAATCTCATCATAGATAGTTTGTTTCTGCCGCATAAAGACATTTCAAGTGTTAAGGCTGGAAATGGAGAAAATGCTCTTATATGGTCTTTATTTAAATCCAACTCTTCGCAAAATCGGCATTTTGCGAAGAGTTGGATTTCTCTTTATACTGCTCTTCCGTGGATTATTTCATTATTCTTTTATGCAAGTTTGAATGACAGAATTTCAATTTTAAAAAATAAAGGAACGGCTTTTTATTATCCGTCCCTTTTTTATTATCGATTTACTGGAGAACCGTTAAGTCAGGTTTCTGCCTGCAATGCGTTTTCCGCGTCCTGTAAAGAGGAGTATCCGTATAAAAGCGCAGTGTTCGTCATAATGATTTCAGCCAGATTCTGACCGGCTTGACGTAGTTTCACGATAAATTGCCCATAGAGCTTTAGCGTATTCTTACTGTAGGTTCCGAGTTCACCTCGAAGATAAGTTTCATAAGAGGTATCGTAGGGCGTATCCTCAGCGGTATGGATTGTGCGGCTGTTTGCGGCCATATGCGGATACTGCTCAGCAAATTGTTCCATCCAGGCTACCTGGATAGCGACGATTTGTTCGATGATCGCGCCCTGCGTCTCATCGATTTCCGGGAGCTGATCCTTGATCGCGGCATAGCCTTCCGGATCCGTGGAGATCATCATGCGGCCATATTTCTCTGTGATCAGATTCCAGCCTCTGGTGTTTGCGTGGAGAAAATCCGTAATATAACTGACCAGCAGTTCTTCCGGCCAGGCCAGATACTGGCTTTTGCGCATGATGGAAAAGGTCGCCCAGTCATCCTGGCAGGATGCGCGGCCGCCTTCATTCTGGACGGCGTCGAAGGCTGCCCATTCCAGCTGCACGATCTGGTTTACAAGCTGGTCTTTATCGTGGACGGCAACAGAGGCTTTTATTTCTTCTTCAGAAGGAACCGCTCGTTTTGTTTTCTGACCATTCATCGCCTGAAGATTCTCAGCAGTTGTATCAGCAGAACTGTATATATTTTGCAGGATAGCTCTCCCGTACACTTCCAGAAATGTCTCATTTTCAGGAACAGTGACATGGTCCAGAATTCCCTGCTTTTTCAGTTCATCCAGAATCAGCAGGGCGATATATTCGATTGTCCGGCAGACAACATCCTGGCTCTCCGCATTCCCGGGGTTTTCCTGCCATACCAAACGTTGGTCGGCATAATCCGCCAGCGCGTTTGTCAGGCTGGAGAGAACGCCGAGACATTCAAAGGCATTACTGCTCTTCTTCAGCCATTTGTAGTAGGGTGGGAAGGCGTGGTTCACATAATGTATCAGGCGGTATAATTCTTCGATATATTTATAAAGAGCTACCTGTGCCGTCACATAATCCCCGCGTCTCATGGAACGGGCATAGTTGTACTGCCCATATTGTCCCAGCTGAAGAAGACTGTTGGCGATTTTGATCCGCCAGTACTCTTCCGGACAGATTTTATAAAAATTCTCTCTTCGCGCCGTAAACTCTCCCACCGGATCGGCAAAGATCTCACCGTTTGTCACTGTCAGAAGCGCTTCATCCGGAATCGCCAGAAGACTTTTCAAATCCGGAATATCTTCCGCGCGCGCATAGCCGGTAAAACGGGCAAAGAAACGATCCATATCAAAGACGCCCACTCTCCCATTCTCGATCACGACATGACGGCGATAACCATGAAATTCTTCCGGAAGCGATGCGTAAAGATGTGAGATTTTCTCTCCATAGGTTTCATAATCCGCATGTGTCAGCCAGATACAGAGCCCAGGACCGAAGTCATGATCTTGAGAGATTTCATCATCAAAGCCGAGGCAGTCACTGCCCTCTCCTGCCAGCCCAACAGCCATTCTGCTCAGGCATTCCGGCGCATATTGAGTAAAAAATGGCAGTAATACTTCTTCATAATAGGATTTTGCCAGTTTCAGGCCAAGTCCTGTATCCGCATTTTCATTGATGCTCCGGATACTATCATCGTCTCCACTGACTGTATCATCAGGCATATCATCTGCTTCAGAAAAGTCTTCCGATTGATCTGTTGTCTCAGTTGGTAAAATATCTCCGGCAAGTCTCTCGCTTTCTTCTTCGCCTTCTGCTGCTTCTGTCTGAACTGCAGCCGGGTCCGGCGTAGGCTCCATTCCCAGCAGCTCCTCCACATAATGCAGATTATCCAGCAGATTATAATAACTTTCCGTAACGCCGTGGGTTTTGAGGTATTCCTCCAGCGCGGCCAGATAATATTCCCTGGCTGTCTCATAATCCTCTGCCAGCACATATACCTGGCCTAAAGACGCCAGGGCGGCGCTGTAGTGATAATCCTTATCGCCGGGTAACGTGTCAAAGTATTCCACCGCCAGGTTCAGATGCGCGAGCGCTTCATCAATCCGGTTTATCTGCAGCAGCGTTGTTCCCATATTTGTATGAGAGATCGCGATTTTCTGGGTATCCCCGTTTTCTTCCACAATTTTGAGCGCCCTGTTCTGTGCTGCGATTGCCTGTTTATAATTTCCCATTTCCTGATAGAGCAGGCTGATATTATTGTACAGCGCCGCGTAACGGGAGTCGTTGGGATCCATATGCTTCTGATAGATAGGAAATACCTCTTTATAATATTCGAGGGCAGTTTCATAATCTCCCATAGCGCGCAGTGCGGTGGCGATGTTTAGCAGGGTTGTGGCATAGGGAATGCTGTCCTGAAGTCCCAGCTGTTCCAGCAACTGCATTGTTCTCTCACATGCCGCCATCATTTCCTGATAACGGCTCATATCCCTGTAAAATCCGATCAGCTCATTTAAGATGGTAACGCAGCAATTGTAGTCCCCGATCTGATAGGCTGTGTCCAGCTGTTCCGTCAGAAACGGCTCAATCTGGTCGAGCCGATGCTCATCAAAAAGCTGATCCAGAATCTGTAAAATTTCTTCCACGTTCATAACTGAAATCACTCCTTCTTGCTATTTCAGGCATTCTCTGAGAGACATTCCTCTTTTTTCACGGGTCATTTCCAACAGGCCAAGCTTCGTAAATTCGTAAATATGGACTTTCTGAAAATCATGCCGGGCCTCCTTTTTCATAAATGTTAAAATATCTGCTTCATGCGTATGCTCAGACATATTGATAAAATCAATCACGATGATCCCTGTAATATTCCGAAGTCGAAGCTGTCTGAGTATCTCAGACGCGGCCTCCATATTGGTTTCAAAAAAATAACTTCTCCGCGTCTTTGCCGCGTGTCGCTTTCCCGGTATTCACGTCCACTACAGTCATGGCTTCCGTTTGCTCGATGCAAAGATATCCGCCGTTTTTCAGCCATACTTTTGTGTTCAGAGCCTCTTCGATGCGGGATGATATATTGTATAAAACAGGTAAAGACACCTGACTGTCCTGATAAAAGCGAATCTGAGGGTCTGATTTTAATTCTGTCTGCAGAGAGGTATACAGTCGGTATGAATCCGTCACGCATTCACTCACGTAAAATCCGCAGGCAGAAATATCGTCCAGAATACGCCGGGACCATCCGGCAGGTTTTTCCAGAACAGAGAAACAACTCCTGTTGTACGCATCACGAACCAGATGATCCAGCGCAGATAACGTGTCCGCACAGTCCTGATACAGAATATCCATTCCCTCCGGATCGTTCCGGGTCAGTTTCTCTGCACTGGTGCGCAGAATGAGATCATAGTAGGAATAGCCGATCAGACTTCCATCCGGCGTGCAAAGCGCTTTTTGGCGGAAATTAGACGATATAACGTCTTTCGTGTTCTCCTGATGGTTCTTTGAGAAAAACAGCCTTCCTGACCCGAATTTGGCCACACAGAAGTGACCCCGCAGCTCGATGTTGCATGAAACGGCGTATTCTTTGGTCTTTTGAGGCTCCCGCCTGACCTGCAGCAGCACCTCATCCCCGTCCGCCAGCTTTCCTTTGAAAGGACGATTCAAAACCTTTAAATGCTCCGTGTTTTTCGTGGACAAAAAACCAATGTCCCCTTCTTTGTTTAAGGAAAAAATGCCGCCGGAATATTTGGCACCTGATGCTGACACTTTCCGATCAGAATCGTGCCGACAGCGAGGGTATCCTCACGAGGCAGGACTTTCAGGTATTCCATTCTGTTATCCTGCAGGAAAAAAGCAACGTCCCTTTTTTGATTTCCAAATGTATGTTCAGTTAAAATCAGCTTGCCGTATATATTTTCCTGCTTCATCAGGGTGCCACCCATATACCGAAATCAGCCAGCGGCAGTCGCTTTTCTTCCAGAGTGACCGGGTCGGTTATTTTCCCATAGGTTTCTTCTCTGGTAATCAGAAGGGCATTCTGCGGCATGTCCTGTTTCAGATAAGCAAAGAACGCTTCCAGAAACGCGTCCGGGCGAATATTCAGCACGCTTCCGGTACTCAGTATACACCAGACACAGTTTTCTTCCAACCGCCAGTCCAGAATTCCTTCCTTCAGATTGACGACAGAGGTACTTTTTTTCGTCTTTTTCTCAAAGAGGATTTCATCCTGTGACATAAATTGCTCAAATGCATATTGCCAGTCACCGACTGGGGCACGGCCTTCCCGGAAGCGGATTCTGTATTCGGCAGCTGTGACGGAAGCCATGGCGCCGACTGCTTTTTCGGGCAGAAGCCGTACGTCCGTGACTTCAATCCCCTCTGCGCTGCAGGCATTAAACCGTTCTATAAAGTCCTGGCTTGAGATAGGTGTATTGACTTCAATATCCACATACTCTCCGTTGCTTTCCTGACCAAGACCCAGCGGGGCCGCAAAAGACATGATCTGATGCGGGCTGAAGCCGGTGGTATAGGCCACATCAATTTCGGCCCGTCGAAGCGCTTTCTGAAAAAAGCGCATGACATCCAGGTGGCTGATGAATTTTAAAGCGCCGTATTTTCTGAATTTCACACGCAGTTTCATGATACGCCTCCATTTCTGCCTTCAAAGCACACGCCGCCTCCGAATCTGGCGGCGCCGCAGCCCTGACACTGCGCCCTGCAGTTGGGAGAAACGATTTCCGACTGCGCCTTTAACCATTCCCGTTTCAGAAATTCCTTGCTGACGCCGCAGTCCAGGAAATCCCACGGGAATACTTCATCCAGCGATCTCTCTCTGGTTGTATAGAAGTTGGGATCGATTCCACATTCCAAGAAGGTTTCCATCCAGACGTCATTACGGAAATATTCGCTCCAGGCGTCATAAATACAGCCTTTTTCATAGACCTTTAAGATCACCTCGGACAGCTTTCTGTCGCCCCTGGCAAGCACGCCCTCCAGCACGCTCATATCCGCCTCGTGCCAGTTGTATTTGATAGACTTCTGATTAAGCTGTGAGGCGATGGCGCGTCTGGTCGTATAAGCCTTTTCAATAAACTGCTCCTTCGAACACTGCGGCGCCCACTGAAATGCAGTGAAAGGCTTTGGAACAAAGAAAGAGGTGCTGGCAGTGACCTGCACTCTTCCGTTGACACGCTCTTCCTTCGGCACCGTATCGTAGAAGGTGGCGGCGACCTTATTTGACAGATCAGCAATGCCGCGGATATCCTCATCAGTCTCAGTTGGAAGTCCCAGCATGAAATAAAGCTTGACCTTCGTCCAGCCGCCTTTGAACGCTTCCGCGGCGCCGTTTAAGATATCCTCCTCTGTCAGCCCCTTGTTGATCACATTGCGCATTCGCTGGCTCCCGGCTTCCGGAGCGAAGGTCAGGCTGCTCTTTCTGATATCCTGCACCTTCTGCATGACATCCAGGGAAAAGGAATCAATTCGCAAAGACGGCAGGGAAATGTTGACATGCCGTCTGTCGCACTCTTCGATCAGAAAATCAATCAGTTCCGGCAGCCTGGAATAATCGCTGGAGCTTAAGGAGCTTAAGGTGATCTCCTCCTGGCCGGTGTTTTTGAGCATGGCGATGGCGTATTTGATATTCCATTCCAGGCTTCGTTCGCGTACCGGTCGGTAAAGCTGCCCTGCCTGACAGAAGCGACAGCCCCTGATGCAGCCACGCATGATTTCCAGCACGACTCTGTCCTGTACCACCTTCAGATAGGGCACCACAGGCTTCTCAGGATAGTAGGTGTCAGAAACCTGCATCTCTACTTCCTTTAAAATCTTCGCGGGGATGCCTGGTCGATTGGGCGTAATGGCATCTATAGTACCGTCCTCTTTATAAGTCACATCGTAAAACATCGGCACATACATACCTGGAATCTGTGCGGCCTGATACAGAAATTCCGTACGGCTGACACCGTTATGCCTGCACTCTTTGTATACATCCAGCAGTCGACAGTACTGTGTCTCTCCCTCGCCGATGTAGAACATATCAAAAAATGCCGCGATGGGTTCCGGATTGTAGGTGCAGGGGCCGCCGCCCATGACAATCGGATATGTCCAGTCAGTGCGCTCACTCGCCAGAAGCGGAATCTGAGACAGATCCAGCACCTGCAGGATATTCGTGTAGCACATTTCATACTGAATTGTGATGCCCAGAAAATCAAAGTCTTTGATTGGATCCTGGCTCTCTAAGGCAAAAAGTGGAATGTGCTGCTCTCTCATCATTTTGTCCAGATCCGTCCAGGGACTGTAAACGCGCTCACACCAGGTATCCTCAAATTCATTAAACATGGCGTAGAGAATCTGGATCCCTAAATGAGACATGCCGATCTCATACACATCGGGAAAACACATGACGAAACGAACGTCGATATTGTCCTTGTTTTTATATACGGCGTTGACCTCGTTGCCGATATAGCGGGCGGGCTTCTCTACGCTTAATAATATATCATCACTTAATGCTAATTTGCTCATGATTTTCCTTCCAGATTTTATTTATATGAGAACACATGCACTGCCGGATTTCATACGTTGGATTATACGATGTTTGCCGGATCAAATCAACATTTTAAATTAAGAGGCGCCAGATCATCAAACGACGCCTGACGAAAATACAGGCAGGCGAATCAGAATCTGATAGACTACCCTCCACATGCCGTTTAATACCGCGCTGTTCAGTCTGGAAAGCGGACGGCTGAACGTGTTGGACGCCAGCAGAAGAATCAGAATCAGGCTCCCGTAAGAACGGAATCTCTGAAAAATATCTCCGATTACCGGCACCAGCTCCTCCAGAACATGGGATCCGTCCAGCGGCGGAAACGGAATCAGGTTGAATATCCCAAGGCCGATATTGATGACGGCACCGTAATATACCATGATTTCGATCGTATACCACAGCGTTGAATTCAGCGGCGCGTACAGCTGAATCAGGCCGTAACCCAAAAGGAAAATAAACGCCAGAATAAAATTCGTGAACGGCCCGGCGAGGGAAACGAGGATAATGCCCAGTTTGGGATTCTTATAATACCGTGAGTTGATCGGCACGGGCTTTGCCCACCCCATATGAAAGAAAAGCAGACACAATGTGCCGACAGGATCCAGATGCTTTAATGGATTGAGCGTCAATCTGCCTGAAGCGCGCGGCGTCGGGTCTCCCAGACGGTCTGAGACCCAGCCGTGGGCGCATTCATGGCAGATAATCGCGATCAAAGTAGCCGGAGCCACATATAATATCGAAAGAATCTGTGAGCTAAGATTGCTGAGCATGGTGATATTTCCTCCGTTTAAATTCCTGCACACAGCGGAATATGGTGTAAAACATCAGCTAATTTAAGATACATCGACAGGTTTTCACATTTGAAGACGCCTGCCATCTCATCATACCATATAAAAAAATAAAAATACAGAAAAAAGAGGGAAAGATTGTAAAAACAACCTTTCTCTCTTTTCACGCGTCTGATTTTGATATTTATCTTCAGTGTTCTAATTCATTTTACAACGAAAACACTTTACAATGGATTATCTGAGGCATTTCCGTCTGACTGAGAATTTCGGTCTTGGAACGGATTTGTGTTCTGACCATTATTGCCGAATGGATCTCTTGAGGACCCGTTGCTTCCGGAACCGTCCTGATTCTGTGAGCCGTCGGTTCCGTTATTGCCCTGTGTCTCATCTTCGGGAAGCGCAGATTCAGTCTGAATACCGACTGTAACCGTGATTTCCATCGTCTCTCCACTTCTGTTTATCGTCAGTACAATCTCCTCTCCGCCCGTAGTTCTGGAGATGGCGGTCACGAGGTCACTGCTGCACGTGATTTCCGTATCATTCACTTTGGTGATGACATCCCCTGCCTGTAAGCCTGCTTCTTCAGCGGGGCTTCCTTCCGTGACACTCTGAACAACCGCGCCTTCGGTCAGACCGGAGCCTGCGGCTGCGGTTGTGGTCATATCCGTAATGCTGACGCCGATATACGGGCTTTCAATATTTCCGGTCTCAATGATGCTGGTCACGATGTTAATCACATCGCTGATTGGAATGGCAAAGCCGATATTGTCAATCGAAGCGCTGGAGGAAGAGGAGCTACTGGAATATTTGGCGTTCACAATACCGACAACCTCGCCGTACATATTAAAGAGCGCGCCGCCGGAATTGCCGGAGTTAATGGCGCAGTCCGTCTGGATCAGTTCCATGGTGACATTGGTTGAGAGTGTAACTGAGCGGTTCAGCGCGCTGACAACACCGTAAGTCAGCGAGAAGGTGAGTTCTCCCAATGGGTTTCCGATGGCAACGACCCCATCTCCAACATTTAACGCGTCAGAATCTCCCAGCACCACAGTCTGCAAATCTGTCGCGTCAATTTTTAAAACCGCGACATCATTGCTCTCATCATATCCGATCAGTTCGGCGTCATAGGAGGATCCATCATAGGAAGTAACTGTAATGCTATCAGAATCCTCAATGACGTGGTAACAGGTCAGAATGTAGCCGTCAGAGGAGATCACGAAGCCGGAACCTGACGCGGCGGATGTACTTTCGTATCCAAAGTAGTTTGTTGTAATGCTGGTCGTGATGCCGACGGTCGCGTTCACATTTTCCGCATATACCTCAGCAGCAGTTTTCTCTTCTCCGGAGGAAACAAGCTCGACAGAAACTTCACTTGCAGTACTGGAACTGGTGCGGATCGTGGTTGTGTCAGAGGACGTGGAAGCACTGCTTTGCACCGCCAGGGTTGCGCCCGCTCCGGCCGCGCCTCCAACCAGTGCACAGCTTAAAGCCAGTGCAATGATTTTAGCAGATGCATGATTTCCTCTTCTTTTGTTCTTTTTACCATTTTCTGGTGTGACAGCAGCATTTTCGTTCTGCCTGTATCCATATTCAGTATTCCACTCGTTGTTTTGATATTCGCTCATAATAATTACCCCTTTCTGTGAAATGTCTGATGCTGAAACATGTTTTTACTCAAATCCGGATGGGATTTTCTCTCCCATCTGTTATTATAATGCCAGTGGCGGGTGAACAATTTTTGGCGATTTTGTGTGTCTTCTGTGAAAGACCATAAAGAATTCGGGATATTTCTAAAAATATGGTTAACAGGAAAATGAGTATCAGACCTGCCCTTTTTAGGGGCAAAAAAAGCGCTGTCCCTGCAAACACAGAGACAGCGCAAAATATATGTTTTCCGCTTATGTTTTATGATAAACTCTGAACATTTTCAGAAACATATCAGAACCTACACAACCAGGAAGAACTTGATCAGGAATATCGTGGAGATCACATAGGTCAGTACAGATACTTCCTTTGCCTTGCCGGTGAATACCTTCATAACCGTGTAGGCAATCAGACCGATGCCGATGCCGTGGCCGATGGAGCCGGAAATCGGCACCGCGATAATCATCAGCGCCACAGGCACTAACTGATCCATCTCGTCAAATTTGATATTCTTCAGTCCGCCAAGCATCAGGATACCGACATAAATCAGCGCGGAAGAAGTGGCGGCTGCGGGAATGATGGCGGCAATCGGCGCGATAAACATGCTGGCCAGGAAGAGAATACCGGTAGTCAGCGCTGTCAGACCGGTACGGCCGCCGGCTTCAACGCCCGAAGCGGATTCCACGAAGGTCGTGACTGTGGAGGTGCCGGTCAAAGCGCCCGCGATGGTGCCGACAGCGTCGGAAGTCAGGGCTTCTCTCATCTGCGGCATATTACCCTCTTCATCCAGCATATTGGCCTTGGAAGCGGTTCCTACCAGAGTGCCAATGGTATCGAACATATCGATGATACAGAAGGTGATCACCAGCGTAATCATGGTAAACCAGCCGATTTCCAGCAGGCCGGAGAAGTTGAATTTAAATAAGGTTGTGGCCGCCATGTCGCCAAACGCGGGAACAAAGGACGCGGTCGCCAGACTCGCGAACGGGTTGGTTCCCAGGAAAACCGCCTCTCCTACTCAGTAAACCACACAGGCGATCAGCATGCCCAACAGCACGGAACCGTTTACTTTGTGGTGCGCCAGAATGAGAATGGCAAATAATCCGACAAACATCGTGACTGTGGTCAGCACAACAGTCGGATATGCGTCGCCCATCGTGCTCTTGGCAAGGCTCGGGGTCAGGGAGCCGAAGAAATCTCTCATGACATAGAACGGGCCGCCGTCGGAGGAATATACTCCTACATTCGAACCAAGACCGATATTCATCAGCATCAGGCCGATGGCGGGGGAAATACCGAGGCGAACGCCTAACGGAATAGCGTTTACGATCTGCTCTCTGATATTAAAGATCGATAGAACCAGAAATACCAGACCCTCAATCAGGATGATGCCCAGAGCTGCCTGGAAGGACTCCAGATACGTCATGCCGGTCAAAGACACAATATTGGCTACAACGACAGCGAAAAAGCTGTTTAAGCCCATGCCGGGCGCCAGTGCGAACGGCTTGTTGGCCAGAAACGCCATACAGAACATACCGATAGCCGATGCAATACAGGTTGCCAGAAATACGGCATTCCACAGCTGAGAACCGCCGTCAGCCCCAAAATTCGTCAGCAGATTGGGGTTCAACGCCAGGATGTAAGCCATGGTCATGAATGTGGTCAGACCGGCTAAGAGCTCAGTTCTGACATTGGTGCCGTTTTCCTTGAGTTTGAAAAATTTCTCCATGTTTCCTACCTTTCCTCTCATAAAAAAGATAATCTGATAGCTTGTGATATGCGGACACATGTCCGCTCTTCACACACTACCAGATTATACCACATTCGCCATAAATTGAATATACCTGATTCGTAAAATTATGGATTCCCAAAATGATGCGCGGGGAAACGCTTAATGTCCGACGACAGATTGACGCTCATTTTCTGATTCATGTACCTTAATGCCGTGATAAAGGACCCTGTTTACCGGCGTCTCAACACCCAGTTCCTCTCCGAGACGGATGACGGTTCCGGAGAACATGTCCACCTCGGTTTTTCGGCCTCTCTCCAGATCCTGCAGGGTGGAGGGCTTATTTTCAAAGGGAAGCCTGACGATCGTTTTCTCCTGCATCTCAATTTCACGTTCGCCGATATCTATGCCCTTTTTCTGTGCGATGACCGCGACCTCACGCATAGCGGAGCGGCGGATCCAGTTCGCGTGCTCGTCTGTCCTGAACACGCCGAAGGGGATTCCCAGCAGCGCGCAGGTCATGTTTTCCCCGACATTGCACATAAATTTAAACCAGAGTCCATGCAGCATATCCTCATCAATTTCATAGGGAATCCCGCACAGTTCAAATACTTCTTTCACTGCAAGAACTCTGGGGGAAAGCGTTGTATTATCCTTTTCTCCGAAATGAACAGAGCCGCCGTCGGGATTAAAATCCGCGACGCCTTTGTCCATCACAATGGAAATGCGCATATAGGAATATAGCACATGCTCCCAGCCATAGGCGGCCGCCACTTTTTCCTCGCTCTCAATGCCGTTCATCACACAGAGGATCTGGGTGTAGGGGCCGACCTGATTGCGAATATCGATAATCGCCTGATCCAGCCCCATATCCTTCACTGCCATAATGATCAGATCAGCGGGATCTCCCTCTAAAGAAGGCTCGATAATAGGAAATTTATAATTCACGCCGTTGAGTGTAACTCCCCGCGTTTCCAGGCGATTTTTCCGTTCTCCCTGCGCCAGTACGCGGAATGAACCAGCATACAGGTGCTCCATAAGCCGCGGTGCAAAAAAGGAACCCATGGCGCCCAGACCGATCAATGTCACTTTTCTGATTTTCATATAGTTTATTCCTTCTTTCTGTAAATAGTATTCTTTGAAATAAAGCCGCAATTTTCTTCTCCGGCATTTCCAGTATATGATGTTTAAGCAAGAAAACCTTTCAGCGCGTCCAGCCGGTTATCCTGTTTATACGATTTTACCAGCCCGGTCAACACACCGGCAAAGGCTCTGGCGCCGGCAAGCTGCAGATGTGCGTTGTCCTGCCTGCCGTCAGCACACTCACTGTCCGGATAGGCTCCCGGCTGCACCCAGAGGTAGAGCTTTTTGCATGCCTCGCCGCCTATAGACGCGCAATACTCCGTCGTCGCTTTTCCAAGATCAAGAAGCGGCACGTCCTGTTTTGCCGCGTACCGGATCATGGCCTGACGATATTCCGGAAAGCTGTATGTAAAGGCCCCGTCAGGGTTTTCGTCGCAGTTTCGCATGGCGATTGGCGTCAGCAGAACGCAGGTCGCGCCCCTTTCACGGCATAATGCAGCGTAGGGCTCCAGAAAAGAACCGAAATCCTCCGGTTTTACATAGCGTTCTGCCTTCTCTTTATTGGCGTCGTTATGGCCAAACTGGGCCAACAGATAATCTCCTTTACGGATGGCATCCGCGATATCTGTAAGCCTTCCCTCCTCCCGAAACGAACGGCTGCTGCGCGCTGCCATGGCGCGATTGTCGATGATGATCTCAGGAAGCTCATAGCATACTGCCTGAGGAAAGGCGCTGTTCGGTGAAGGATAGGAAAAACACTGGTCGGCTCCCTTAAAATACTCCCACCAGACCTGTCCCCAGCCTGTCTGCGGTTCTTTTTCCTTCGGGTAGCTTTGTACAGTGGAATCGCCTGCCAGGAATATTCTCCTTTTTCTGGTAATCGTTTCATTTTTCATATCATTCAGAACCTCCCTTTTGACAGCATGACAGCTTCGTCCGACATTTTCCAGCAAAAAATCATTAAATTTTTATAAACATCTGCCCGGTTCATAGTAACACTTATGTCAGAATAATTCAAGATTATGATACAAGGGACAAAAGGTCAGAAATCGAATGCTCGCATTCGTATTTATGACCTTGGGGACCGCAACGACATGAGAAAGGAGCAAATTTGGCCGTTTCTCAGGTCAAATTTTGCGGATTTCGAATGGCGGTCATGGATTGCGGGAGCGTTTTTTGCGAAGCAATCCATGGTATCATACCCTGCCTGTCAGTTGTTATTGACATTATTTTCCTCATCCTTTAAAATGTCCTTTGGCAATCATATGATGAAATTTTTAAAACAAAGCGGAGGAAAAGAAGAATGAGTAATGAGACAAACGCGCCCGCAGAAAATAAGATGGGCGTCATGCCCGTCAACCGGCTGCTGATTACCATGGCGCTGCCCATGATGATTTCCATGCTTGTACAGGCGCTTTATAATGTTGTAGACAGTATTTTTGTAGCAAGACTGAGTGAGGCCGCTCTGACCGCTGTTTCCATGGCTTTTCCGGTACAGAATCTGATGACAGGAGTTTCCACGGGCCTCGGCGTTGGCATCAATGCCCTGCTGTCCAGAGAGCTGGGCAAAAAGAATCCGGAAGGAGCCAATCAGGTAGCCATGCATGGTGTTTTACTGGAGGCAATCGGATACCTGTTCTTTTTGCTCTTTGGTCTGACGGCAACCCGTCTGGTTTTTGCCCTGCAGGGAGCATCGGATGAGATCACACAGTATGGAGTGGATTATCTGACCATTATTCTCTGCTGCAGCTTTGGCATTTATACAGAGGTCTTATTTGAGCGCCTGCTGCAGTCCACCGGTAAGACCATCTATACCATGTTTACGCAGGGGCTCGGCGCTATTTTTAATCTGATTTTTGATCCGCTGTTGATTTTCGGAATCGGTCCCTTCCCTGCCATGGGCATCAAAGGCGCTGCCACAGCGACCGTTCTGGGACAGATTGTGGCCGGTATTCTGGCACTCACTCTGAACTTTAAGTTCAACGAGGAGGTACAGCTGCACCTAAAGGGCTTTAAGCCCAGGCTGCAGACAATCGGCAACATTTTATACATCGGCGTTCCGTCAATCCTGATGGTGGCCATCGGCTCCATCATGACTTTCTGTATCAATAATATTCTTGTTGTATTCTCTTCCACCGCAGTGGCAGTGTTCGGCGTTTATTTCAAGCTGCAGAGCTTTGCCTTCATGCCGGTCTTTGGTATGAACAATGGTATTGTGCCGATTGTCGCTTACAACTATGGAGCGAGGAAGCCGGACCGCATCAAAAAGACCATTCAGCTGGGAATGTTTTACGCTGAATGTATTATGCTGATCATTTTTGCTCTGATGCAGACGATTCCCGCGCAGCTTTTAAGGCTCTTCAGCGCATCTGACGACATGCTGGCGATCGGTGTACCGGCTCTCAAAACCATCAGCTACAGCTTTCTTTTAGCGGGTATCTGCGTGGTGTGTACCTCTTTCTTCCAGGCGCTTGGAAGCGGCGTCAGCAGCATGCTGATTTCCTTTTTAAGGCAGCTGGTGGTTCTGGTTCCGCTCGCTTACCTGCTGGCACAGACCGGTGAACTGGCTATGGTATGGTACGCCTGGCCCATCGCGGAGCTGGTGTCGCTCTCCTTCAGTATCATCTTCTTTGTCAGACTGGACAGGAAGCTGTTAAAGCCCATCCGGGATGAGCAGAAAACGCAGGCATAAATCCTCTTATCAAATATCAAATAACAGCCCTGAGTATTGATTTTATTTGCTCAGGGCTGTTTTGACATTCTTCATTAAATTGCATCGCGCAAAAAGAGGATTCAGACTTATATAAGCGGTAAGCGCGTATCACCGGTTCGCCAGCTCCGTTGTGATATCCTCCCAGGTAACTCCCTTTTCAGCCATCAGAACCATCACATGATACAGGAAATCGGCAATTTCATATTTGGTTTCTTCCGGATTCGGATTCTTGGCCGCGATGACGATTTCCGTGGCCTCTTCTCCCACTTTCTTTAAAATCTTATCGATTCCCTTGTCAAAAAGATAGTTTGTGTAGGAGCCTTCCTTCGGATTTACCTTACGGTCCTGAATGACCGCGTACACATCTTCGAAAACCTGCAGCGGATTTTTCTCATCATACTGTTTCGGAGTAATCTCATTGAAAAAACAGGAATAGCTGCCGGTGTGGCAGGCCGCGCCGACCTGGCGGACAGTGGCCAGAATCGTATCCATATCGCAGTCCGCGGTCAGACTCTTCACATACTGATAATGTCCGGAGGTCTCGCCTTTGAGCCACTGCGTTTGGCGGGAACGGCTGTAATAATTCATTTTGCCGGTTTTCAGCGTATCCAGGTAAGCCTGCTCATTCATATAAGCGGCCATCAGAACCTGACTGGTTTTATAATCCTGTACGATGACAGGTACAAGCCCCTGCGGGTCTTTTTTGAAATCCGCCCAGTTAAATGCCGCTTCCAGTGCGTTGCCGCTGTCCATCTTCTCAGACTGGATCAGTTGGTATGCGTCCGCGAAACGCTCCATGTCAGATAAATCCAGCACCTCACAAGCGTAACGTGTAATATCTTCTAATGTTGTTCCTTTTGGCATGGAAGGATCATAAGCCCGAACAAAGATTTTGTCCCTGCCAAATTTCTGCGAGACTTCTTTCAGCACTGCCGCAGAATCAGAACAGTCCCCATCAAGCACCACATGCTTACAGCCCGCGTAAAGCTGTTTTTTCACATCCTCCATGCGGGTCAGAAAATAATACTCCGCGCCAATGACAGGGACCTCGCTGGCCGAGCAGATTTCCCTTAAGATAGTGAGATTTTTCTCATGCTCTTCGTCCGTGTCGGCCAGATCGCCGATATAAAGGGCGTGCGCGCCGTGTTCAGCCGCGCTTAACGCCAGAGTGACCGGAGAAATATCCAGCGCTTCAAGGCTATCCGGAGACAATACAGCCATACCATTTTTGATATATATTTTCGCAATTAAACCGTTCATGAATCATCCCTCAGTCAATGCTTCACAGACTACCCTTAGTGCTCAGGACATCCGTAATCCGTGCGTCATAAGATACCGCCATATCCAGCGACTTCGCGAACGCCTTGAAAATCGCTTCAATCATGTGGTGACTGTTGCCGGGCGAGAGCACTTTGATGTGCAGATTCATACCTGCAGAATAAGAAACGGCATAGAAAAACTCCCGTACCAGATCCGTATCAAAGTCACCGCAGCATGATGTCGGAAAGGAAGCGTCCATGGAAAAATAAGGCCTTCCGCACAGATCCACAGCACAGAGTACCAGCACCTCATCCATCGGCAGAATAAAATAACCGTAACGGCGGATTCCTTTTTTATCACCTGCGGCCTCTCTGATTGCCTGCCCCAGCACAAGTCCGCAGTCTTCCACACTGTGATGACCATCCACCTCAAGATCGCCGTGAATATCGACGCACAGGTCAAACAGGCCATGTCTGGCAAAGCTGTTCAGCATATGGTCAAAAAAACCGATTCCGGTAGCAATTTCGGCTTTTCCGGAGCCGTCCAGATTAAACTTCATGGTAATGTCAGTTTCCTTTGTGGTTCTTCTGATATCTGCGTTTCTCATATTCGCCTCTGCCTCTCCTGCATAGAATTACCTTTAAGAATTATAAAATCCCTTTTCAGGCTTTTTCAGACTCTCCTGTCTGTATGATATTCTGTCACTGCCCGGCTGATGAATGATCCTCGAATCGCACATGAATTGAGTTTGCATGCGCTGTCAGGCCCTCACTTTTCGCGAAAGCCTCGATATCCTCGTGCACGGCCTTAAGAGCCGGCTTAGAATAACTGATGATGCTGGTTTTCTTGATAAAGTCATCCACGCTTAAGGGAGAGAAAAAGCGGGCTGTTCCGTTGGTCGGCAGAATATGATTCGGCCCCGCGTAATAATCGCCCAGCGGTTCGGAGGAATACTCGCCCAGGAAAATCGCTCCGGCGTTTTCAATCTTTGTCATGACTTCGAACGGATTCTCTGTCAGAATCTCCAGATGCTCGGAAGCAATTTCATTGGCGGCATCGATGGCGTCATCCATGGAATCTGCCAGCAGAATGTAACCGTAATTTTCAAGGGATTTCTCCAAAATGGATTTTCGCTCCAGCTTCTCCATAAACTGCGCGATTTCTCTTTCCACCTGTTCCGCCAGTTTTTCAGAAGTTGTGATCAGAATTGCGCTGGCCAGCTCGTCATGCTCGGCCTGGCTTAACAGATCCGCAGCCACATAACGCGGATTGGCGGTTTCATCCGCCAGCACCAGCACCTCGCTCGGTCCCGCGATGGAATCGATTCCCACATAGCCGAAAACCTGCTTTTTGGCCAGCGCCACGAAAATATTGCCGGGGCCGGTAATCTTATCCACCTTCGGAATGCTCTCCGTGCCGAAGGCCATGGCCGCGATCGCCTGCGCGCCGCCAACCTTATAAATTTCATCCACGCCCGCAATTCTGGCTGCCGCAAGCGTTCCGGCGGGCACCTTCCCGTCACGTCCCGGAGGCGTCGTCAGCACGACCTTTTTCACACCGGCGACTCGTGCCGGTATCACATTCATCAGGAGACTGGAGGAAAGCGCCGCCCTGCCTCCAGGCACATAGACACCGCTTTTCGCAATCGGCGTAATCTTCTGTCCCAGAATACTGCCGTCCGCCTTATAATCAAACCAGGAATTCCGTTTCTGCTTTTCATGAAACGCCCTGATATTGGCCGCAGCTCGCTCCATCACAGCGTACAGCTCCGGGTCCGTTAAGTTTACCGCTTCCTCTATCTCCTCAGGCGTCACCCGAATTGACTCCGCATCCAGCTCGCAGCCGTCAAATTTCTTCGTCAACTCAAAAAGCGCCTGATCACCCTTTTCTCTTACCTCATCAATAATCCCCTTCACAGTCTCCTCATACTGCCCGTAGTTGTTGGGACTGCGTTTCAGCAGGGTATTCAATAAATCTTTTTTACTTTCCTTTGTAAGCCTGATTGTTCTCATAACACCTATAGTCTCCTGATCATTTCAACGCCGCAGACAGCATCCTCACCAGCCCCCGGATCCGCTCCTGCTCCATCTGCATCGACACCTGATTCACAATCAGCCTCGCCGAAAGCGGACAAATCTCCTCCAGCACCACCAGCCCGTTTTCCCTCAAAGTCGATCCTGTCTCCACAATATCCACAATCACATCCGAAAGCGAAACCAACGGCCCTAACTCCACAGACCCGTTTAACTTGATCAGATCCACCGTCTGATTTTTCCAATTATGAAAATAATCCCGCGCAATATTCGGGTACTTTGTTGCCACACGAATTCTTTCATGATTCTGCAAAAGAACTTTCGCTTCAGGTGGACCGCAGACACACATCCGACAGGCGCCGAATCCAAGATCCAGCACCTCGTAGACCCTTCTGTTCTCCTCCAGGATCGTATCCTTCCCCACGACACCCAGGTCAGCCGCTCCATAT
Organism: Lachnospiraceae bacterium; assembly: GCA_021200995.1. Taxonomy (GTDB): domain Bacteria; phylum Bacillota; class Clostridia; order Lachnospirales; family Lachnospiraceae; genus RGIG6307. The sequence goes on from JAJQFS010000018.1 coordinate 27,234, forward strand.
TCCACATAAGTCGGCACATCCGGCCCCTTAGCCAGGAAAAATTTAAGCTTCTGCTCTTCATTGACGAAGATCAGCTTTCTGGAATTTGGCTCTTCCATTTCTTCACAGGTTATACCAATCTGTTTTAAAAGGGCAACAGCCTGATCCGCTAATCTTCCCTTTCCCAGAGCGAAGGTCAGATATCTGTCAGCGCTCATCTTCCACCTCCCGGGTCAGCACCACTGACTTTCCCTCATTTCGCAGCGCCATGGCCTTCTTCAGGGCGTCATAATAGTCTTCCTCATCCCGATATGTCACCTTCAGCCGCTCATTCGGACCGACTGAGACCGTGTGCTGATCATCCAGCGCTTCCATCACATCGTCCACCACGACGGCAAAACCGACGGCAGGCGCGTCCTTACCAAAATAATGCAGCAGCCTGTCATAGCGTCCGCCTTTTACAATAGCGTCGCCTACGCCATATGCATATGCCTTGAAAATAATGCCGGTATAATAATGATATTTACTCAGAAGCCCGAGATCAAAAGATACATATCGATCTACACCGTAAACCTTCAGAATATCGGTCAGCTCCTTCAGTCGGTCCAAAGCCATAATGGAACGTTTGTTGTGAACCAGTTCTCTGGCACGGCTGATATCTGTAAGAGAGCCAAACAGATCGGTTACTGAAAGCAGTGCCTCCTTTATTTCTTCTGTCAGATCAAAATGAGACAATAGCTCTTCAGCCGCGAATATGTTTTTGGCGGAAATCGCTTCGCGAAGCGCGATCTCTGTCTCATACTGAAGTCCCGCCTCCTCGCAAAGTCCTTTAAAATACTCCATATGTCCCACGGAAACCTGGAAATTCTCAAGGCCGCAGGCCAGAAGGGAATTTACCACCAATGCAATAATCTCCGCGTCTGCCTGTACAGAATCGTCCTGCAGCAGCTCCGCGCCCATCTGCGTTACTTCCTGCAGCTTTCCCTGCAGACTCTTTACGTTTGTGAAGGTGCTGCCCTCATAGGACAGGCGCAGGGGGCTTTTGTCCTCAAGAAAATATTTCGCGGCACATCTGGCGATGGGAGGCGTAAAATCCGGACGCATCACCAGTGTGTTGCCGTCCTTGTCAAAAAGCTTATAAAGATCTCTGCTGGGAGTCGTCCCCACCTCACGGGAAAACACATCAAAAAATTCAAAGGTCGGTGTCTCAATCGGTTCGTAGCCAAAGCTGTCGATGGTCCGACGCACCGCGTTTAAAACCTGACGCTTTTTCAGTAGTTCTGAACCGTAGAGATCCCGTACCCCTTCCGGCGTATGTAAAATATTTAAATTCATAAATTCCTCTTTTTACTTTAGCACATCACAGTGCTAATTCGCTAGCACAACAACGTGCCCTTTAGTAGTATACACATTTTCATGGAAATGTCAACCTCTGTCATCCAGGTCCTTCTGCAGCATGTCCAGCCAGGGCACAAAAATCCCGTTTCCCTTATGCTGCGGCAGCACATATTCCGGATTTAATTCCTCATAGCGGAAGCTCTTGCGCCCGCCTTTGGCAGCCCGCTCCCAGAATAAGGCCAGCATTTCATAGGGAAGATAATAAAAAATGTCCTTATGTGTGTAATAAATCAGAAAAAACGCCACCCCACCCTGCTTCTCAAAGGCCTCCATATATTTCACCTGGTGCTCATGAATATTAGCGAGCGCAAAGGTATCCTGGGCGCATTCCTTGGCGTCAAAACAGACAGGGATTCCCTGTACCGCGCCAATGTAGTCGACTGTACTTTTCTGATCAAAATAGGCAAGGGTGATATGGCGGCTGTCCTTATCAATCTCGATGGGCGTGATGGGGGTGGGCACTTTTGTAATCAGCGCCAGTCCGGCCAGATTGTATTTTTCATTGGTGCGGTTGATCAGCTCCTCCAGAGTCGAGCCTCTTAAGCCTCTTGAATTCCAGGTAGCCACTTTTATCCTCCCGCTGCTGCATGAAGCTGTCTGCGCAGCTGTCAAATATTTTCTGCTTCTTCAGATGCCGTTTCCTCACACGTGTCATCTGTTTTATACCTTGTAAGTTCTCCGTATGGTGTCAAAAACATCTGGTTCCGGCGCGTAAAAAACAGACTTGCTTAAGTCCGAAAATTCCTCTTCCTCAATCAAGGGGAACTCCAGCCGGTACGCATGCAGCAGCTGGCTTTCCACACCAAACGCCCTGCGGAAGGTCTCATTAATCTCCCGCCGCCCGTATTTATAATCCCCGATCAGCGGATGCCCCAGACTGGCGAGATGCGCGCGGATCTGATGCGGTTTGCCCGTGATCAGCTCTACCTCCAGGTAACTGATGTCTCCGTAGATTTTTAACGGCTTGCAGGCAGTCTCAATCCTGTCGCTGCCTGGCAGCTGTCTTTCACTGATCCGTACCTGATTGGTGCGCTCATCCTTAGTCAGATACCCTTTTACCCTGAAGGGCTTTGTGACCTTTCCAAATACAAAAAGGCGGTAGAATTTCCGGATGTCGCGATTTTTAATCCACCGGTTTAAGTGCTGACTGCCGCTTAAAGACTTCCCCAGCAGCATCAGGCCGGAGGTATTCCGGTCTAAACGATTGCAGACAGAAGGCTTAAAACTCGAAAGGACCTCTGCATCAATCTGATCAGAACGAAGAAGATAGCCGATCAGCCATTCGTTGACTGAAATATCGCCTTCCCTGGCTTTCTGGCTTAAGACGCCGGCAGGCTTATTACAGAGGATGATATTTGCATCCTCATACACAATTGCGATATCCTTAAGGGAAGCGTAAGCTTCCAGATAGGGTCTGAGGACGTTATCAGCGCTGTACGCACTGTGTCCGCCGAATTTGAGAAAAGTTTCTTCAGAAAAAAAGAACTGGACATGGTCCCCCAGTGAAAGAATCTCATTTCCCTGTGCTTTTTTTCCATTGAGGGTGATATTTTTTTTGCGGAGCATTTTATATAAAAAGCCCTGCTCCGCTTTCGGCAGCAGCTTTTTTAACAGCTTGTCAAAGCGCTGATTGGCCTGATGGGAAGCGACGATGATTTCCTGCATTACAGTGAAATTTCCTTTAACGATTCGATTAAAAGCGCGGCGTCCGCATATGGCTCGCGATCCGCGTTTAAAAGTGTATTGACCCTGTCAGTATAACGCTTCAGGTCTGTGAAAACGCCGATATTGACCTTTTTCACTCCTGCCTTTTTCAGCATGTCATGCAGGTGCGCGTCCAGACCTTTTTTATCCAGTTTCTGATCCTCAGTATAAAGTACCAGTTCCGCACCGATCAGGCTGGCATGCGCGACACAATAGTTTACCTTCTGGGTGGTAAAAACCAGGTCATACAGGGTATCTGTGCACGCGTCAAAGGATGAAACGGCCTGCTGCACGTCAGCTGATGCGCTGTGAAAGCGACAGAACATAATCGCGGATACCAGGCTTTTGCTGGCCGGCAAACAGCCTAAGACAGCAACAACTGTCAGCAGATTATTCCTCGATTGTGTGGCGACATATCCAGCGATAAATAAAGAGATGGATACCGCAAAGAGAAGCGCGGTTTTGATGATTTCATATTTTTTCTGTGTGTCGAGGTAGCGGTATGTGTTTTTAACTTCTGTGGTAGTGATAAATCTGCGAAGCACGATCATTTCCTTTCTGCCGGACGGCGTCAACTCGTGATATGCATATGATGTAATATAATATCTGATTTCGTGTTGCTGCACAAAGTAAGTACAGCATGGAAAACTCATTCTGCCAGAAGCGTATGGTAATCCGTAATATAAAGCTGCGACGTTTCCATAATCCGACGTCGGTCCAGCGCCGCGTGCGCATCCTCGACGGCACAAACCTCCATGCCCGCGTTGCGCCCGGCCTGGATGCCCGGCAGAATATCCTCAAAGCAGAGACAGTCCTCCGGTTTTACCGAAAGCTTCTCTGCCGCCGCCAGATAAACGTCAGGAAACGGTTTGCCACGATTTACCTCACAGGCGGTGACGAAGATATCAATATAGTCCGACAAGCCCAGATGAGAATTCGCAGCCTCTAAAAGCTCTCGGGAATTGCTGGTGCAGATCGCGGTTTTGAGGCCATGCTCTTTGCAATACTGTAAAAATAAGAGCGCACCGGGTTTGAAACAGACATGATTCGCGTATTCTTCTGTGGCCAGGCGGTTCCAAACATCGCGGATTTCTTCTCCCGTCATGGAAATCTGATACTGGTTCCTGATATATTCCGCTGTTTCGGTGAAACTCATGCCGCCGATTTCCTGCTGTAAATTTGGCGGCACCTCTCTGCCGAAGAGGGAAAAGAAGTTTTCATCCACCTTCTCCCAGACATACATGGAATCTAAGAGAGTGCCGTCCATATCAAAGAGACAGGCTTTTTTATCCTTTAAAATCGGGTGTATCATAAAATGTGTTTTCTCCGTGTACAATAAGAAAGCCGGTACTGCTACCGGCTTTCTGAAAAACCCGTGTTTTATATAATGACTGCAAAAGACATTACAGCAAATCCAGCGGAATCTCTCCGGTCGTGGAACCGACGGAAGTGCGCGCAGGCTGCTCATCCACAGTAAATCTCTCTTCTGTCGGACGCAGCTCCTCCCGGTTCGCGACCACAATATTCAGATATTGATTCAGACTGTTGCTGATATTTTCGTACTGGCTCTGCGTGGTCTGGATGGAATGATTCAGAAGATTCTCAATATTGGCAAGCAGATCATCCGTATACTGCACAGTGGCCATGCGCATGTTATTCGCTTCCTCTGTGGCCGCGTCGATGATCTCCTGCGCTTTCTGGCGTGCCATGATCTCGACCTCCTGCGCACGCGCATAGGCCTGCTGCATGATCTCGTGTTCACTGATCAGCTCATTGGTCTGGGCGGTAGTCTTGTCGATCAGAGACTGTGCGCTGACTCTCGCGTCCTCCAAAATGGCGTCCTTCTGCGCCACGATACGCTGGTAACGCTTGATGTCCTCAGGCGTCTTCTTCTTCAGTTCATCCAGCAGCTCCTCAATGTGGTTGCGGTCCACAATGATATTGTCCTTGGAAAAAGCCTGCGGCTTGCAGGTGTCGATGTAGCTCTCAATTTCATCGATCAATTGCTCAATTCTTGATGCCATGATGGTTTACTCCTTCCATTTATGTCCATATTTCTCGTATAATTTCTGTTCAACGCTTGGTGGTACGCAGCGGTCTAAGTCTCCATGAAACTGAGCGATCTCTTTTACCACGGAGCTGCTCAGGTAAGCGTACTCCAAACTCGTGGTCAGGAAAAAGGTATCCAGCTTCCCCTTCGATAAAAGGCGGTTGGTCTGCGCGACCTGCAGCTCATACTCAAAATCCGTAACGGCCCGAAGTCCACGGACAGATACGGAAATATCGTGTGAAGCCGCGTAATCCACCAGAAGACCAGTGAACCAGTCCACAGTCACATTCGGAATATCTTTGGTCACATCTTCGATTATCTTAACACGTTCTTCCGCAGAAAACAATGGAGATTTTGCAGGATTGTGCAAAACCGCGACCGTCAATTCGTCAAAAATTCCGGCGGCGCGCCTGATGACATCCAGGTGGCCGTAAGTAAGCGGGTCAAAGCTGCCTGGGTAAACCGCCCTTTTCATTCCTCGCTCCTCCTGATAAACATATGTTTATTGGTTTTGTATTTTTTCTCCCGGTACACTGTAAAACCCAGATCCGGCACGTAGGAGAAATCCTCATGAAGCTCCGCCTCCACAATGATAACGGTGTCATTTGTCACATAACTGTGGTCGCGCAAAAGCTTCAGCATCTCTTTTTCCAGTCCCCGCCCATATGGAGGGTCCATGAAAATGATGTCGATTTCTTTTTCGTAAATATGGTGCAGGGAACCAAGCGCGTCCATTTTCAGGGTCACTGCCTGGTCCGTAAACCTGGTAAATCTAAGGTTATCCTCAATGCAGGCCATGGCTTTGGGTGACTGCTCGATAAAATACGCTTTCCTCGCGCCGCGGCTTAAGGCCTCAATGCCGATCCCGCCGCTGCCGCTGAACAGATCCACAAAGACACGGCCCGGAAGGTCAGGCATCAGGATATTGAATAAGGTTTCCTTGATCCGATCCTGCGTCGGCCTGGTATCCGGACCGGATATGGTCTTTAAGGGAAGGCTTTTCGCCTTTCCGGCTATCACTCTCATCGCGCCCTTTCCGAGGGTCAGACACGGACCTTGATACCGCTTCCATCCCTCTTTCCCAGTTTGATTCTGGAAAGATCGAGTTCCTTTTCTTTATAGGAAATTACAGTGCTGTCATTATACTTCAAATACCAGGCTTCGTCCAGTACGTCTTCCGGTTTTAACTTCATCACACGCACGCCAAGAGCCGCCTTTTTCTTCTCCGGAATCTCATCCATGGAAAAACGCAGGAAATAGCCGTCCTTAGACTTCAGGACGATGTGTTTCTGATCTTTATAAATCGTCACGCTTAAGACGGAATCGCCGTCCTGCAGCTTCGTGGCAGACACTGTTTTGCGTGTCACATCGAACTCACCGCCGCTCACGATCTTGCCCATACCCTGCTCGGTGATGAAGCAGAGCCGGTACAGGTTGATATCCGTCTGGCTTGCCGCGAAAACGATGGACTCGTTCTGTGAGGAGTATGCGCTGATATTGTCAACCGGCTGCGCTTTATCCCGGAACTTGCCAAAGGGAATATCGGACGCTTTCAGTGTATACATCTGGCCCTTGTCCGTGAAGAGGCGGACCTTCCCCGTATTTTTGCAGGTAAAGACGAAACGATTCTCCGAGAGCGCGGCTTCTTTGTTGCGCTCAAATGTGGCTTCATCGACTGCCCGGATATAGCCGAAGCGGTCCAGCATCACAGTCAGATCGATGTCCTCCGCCTTTTTTTCCACAAAAACGGCTTCTTCCGCGTTCTCGATCGTGGTGTGCCTCGGTTTTTTGTAATCTTTCTTAAACCCTTCCAGATCCTGGATGATGACCTGGGCCATGGCGTCGCGTCTGGCCAGAATGTCCTCGTAACGGTAAATATTGGTCAGGGTTTCCTCGTGCTCTTTAATCAAAGCCTCCAGTTCCAGGCCGATCAGCTTATAGAGCCGCATCTCCAGAATGGCGTTCGCCTGCCGCTCGGTAAAGCACAGCTGGCTAGCCATAATCTCTGACCCGCGGTTTTTAAATTTGATTCCCTTTGTCTCACCGTTTACCAGGCAGTTTTTGGCCATATTGCGGTCGCGGGAGCCTCTCAAAATCTCGATGATCAGATCAATCACATTACAGGCTTTGATCAGGCCCTCCTGCACCTCTTTTTTCTCCATCTCCTTATTTAAGAGCGTGGTATATTTGCGGCGCATGAACTCAAACTGGAAGTCCACGTTGGCTGCGATGATTTCTTTTAAGCTTAAGACCTCCGGCCGTCCGTCCTTGATTGCCAGCATATTGACGCCAAAGGTGTCCTCCAGGCGGGTCTTTTTATAAAGCATATTGATGAAATTCCCGGTGTCGGTATCCTTCCTGACCTCGATGACGATGCGGATGCCGTCCTTGGAGGACTGGTTGGAAATATCGACGATCTCATTTGTCTTCCTGCTCTCCGCAAGCGCCGCCACATCCTGCAGAAATTTGGCGATTCCGGAACCGATCATGGTGTAGGGAATCTCCGTCACCACGATATTCAGGCGGCCGTTTTTGAGCTTTTCGACCTGGACGCGGCCGCGGATTTTGATTTTGCCGGTGCCGGTTTCATAGATATTCAGCAGATCGTCCTGGTTGCAGATGACGCCTCCTGTCGGGAAATCCGGTCCCGGGATATAGCGCATCAGCTCCTGAACAGAGATATTGGGATTATTCAGGTAGGCTTTTGTAGCGTCTGCGACTTCCGCGAAATTATGAGGCGGAACGCTGGTGGACATACCGACCGCGATGCCCTCAGAGCCATTGATCAGCAGGTTGGGAAATTTCGCGGGCAGGATGGAAGGTTCTTTTTCTGTCTCATCGAAGTTGGGGACGAAATCCACCACATCCTTGTCAAGATCAGCGAGCAGACCGTCCTGTGCTATCCGTTCCAGCCTGGCTTCCGTATAACGCATAGCTGCCGCGCCGTCTCCCTCGATGGTGCCAAAGTTGCCGTGTCCGTCGACAAGCGGCAGGCCTTTTTTGAAATCCTGGGCCATGACGACCAGCGCCTCGTAGATGGAGCCGTCGCCGTGCGGGTGATATTTACCCATGGTGTCGCCGACGATACGGGCGCATTTGCGGTAGGGTTTGTCATAGCGGATGCCAAGCTCATACATGTCATAGAGAGTACGGCGCTGCACGGGTTTGAGGCCGTCGCGCACGTCCGGCAGGGCGCGGGCGATGATGACGCTCATGGCGTAGTCGATGAAGGATTTCTGCATCACTTCAGAATATTCAGATTTGAGGATTCGCTCTTCCATGTATTTCATGTCTCCAATTAACATATATTTCCGCAGATATTATCCGGTAAAAGAACGGCTTCGCACTGTCGTGAAGCTCAGTCTTATCTTTTCCGGATAATATCTCCTGGTTCTATGGCTGAGCCATCAGACATCCAGTTCAGCGTCAGTCGCGTGCTCATAAATAAACGCCTTGCGCGGCGGCACATCCGTGCCCATCAGCACCTCCGTCACCATACTGGCGCGGCGGCCGTCCTCGATCTCCACCTTTTTCATCACGCGCCGTTCAGGGTCAAGTGTCGTCTCCCACAGCTGGCTGGCGTCCATTTCCCCCAGACCTTTGTAGCGCTGCAGGGTAAAGGGGCCTTTGTGCTTTTTGCGGTAACGTTCCAGGGCTTTATCGTCGTAAAGGTACTCTTCCTCCCCTTTGGCGGGAATGGCCTTATACAGAGGCGGTGTCGCGATATAGACGTGGCCCTCATAGATTAACTCCGGCATGAAGCGATAAAATAATGTCAGCAGCAGCGTCGCGATATGTGCGCCGTCCACATCGGCATCGGTCATAATGACAATTTTATCATAGCGCAGCCTGGTAATATCAAAGTCATTGCCATAGCCTTCGGAAAAACCGCAGCCGAAGGCGTTGATCATGGTCTTGATCTCCGCGTTCGCTAAAACTTTATCGATAGAGGCTTTCTCCACATTTAAGATTTTGCCGCGGATGGGCAGGATTGCCTGATACATGCGGTTCCTGGCCATTTTGGCGCTGCCGCCGGCGGAATCGCCCTCGACGATGAAAATTTCACATTTGGAAGCGTCCTTGCTCTCACAGTTAGCCAGTTTCCCGTTGGAATCAAAAGAAAACTTCTGTTTGGTCAGCAGGTTGGTTTTGGCCCGCTCCTCGCTCTTACGGATTTTGGCAGCCTTTTCCGCGCAGGAAATGACGTTTTTGAGCGTTTCCAGATTGTGGTCAAAAAAGCGGGGAAGCTCCTCGCCCGTGATCTTGGCGACCGCCTTGGCGGCGTCCTGGTTGTCTAACTTGGTCTTGGTCTGTCCCTCAAAACGAGGGTCAGGATGTTTGATGGAAACCACCGCGGTCATGCCGTTTCTGATGTCCGCGCCGGTGAAATTCAGGTCTTTTTCCTTTAAAATATTCAGCTGTCTGGCATAGCTGTTGATAATCGTTGTAAACTGGGTCTTAAAGCCGGTCAGATGGGTGCCGCCCTCCGAGTTGTAGATATTATTACAGAAGCCAAGGACATTTTCATGAAACTCATTGACATACTGAAAGGCGACTTCACAGGTAATTCCTTCACTCTCGCCTTTATAATATACGACGTCGTGAACCGCCTCGGAGGTCTGGTTCATATCCTTGATAAAGCCGACGATGCCGTCCGGTTCGTGGAAGGTCTCGGACTGGGGCTGTTCCCCGCGCAAATCCTGAAATGTGATGGCCAGCTCCGGGTTCAGATAGGCGGTCTCGTGAAGGCGACTTTTAATCTCATCCTCTTTAAAACACGTTGTATCGAAAATCTCAGCGTCCGGCAGGAAGTTGATGCTGGTACCGGTTTCCTTTGTCTTGCCCAGTACCGGCAGCAGACCGTCGACTAACTCCGTGGTCGGCAATCCTCTCTCATAGGTATCACGGTAAATACCGCCGTCGACCTTGATGGTCACTGTCATCCGTTCTGACAGCGCGTTCACGACGGAAGAACCAACACCGTGCAGTCCGCCGCTGGTTTTATAAGCGGAGCTGTCAAATTTGCCGCCCGCGTGCAATGTGGTAAAAACCAGACGCTCCGCGCTCATGCCTTTCTCGTGCATACCAACAGGGATGCCGCGGCCATCGTCCGTCACAGTGCAGGAGCCGTCCTTTTCCAGCACGACCTGAATATGGCTGCAGTAGCCGGCAAGATGTTCATCCACGGAATTGTCCACGATTTCATGAACCAGGTGGTTTAATCCTTTGGAGGACACAGAACCGATATACATGCCGGGACGGCGTCTGACCGCCTCCAGGCCTTCGAGGACTGTAATATTTTCAGCGCTGTAGGTTTCTTTTTTTGCCATGAAGTTCCCTCAATTTCATTTATTAACAGTTATGTATCAATCATAGTACGGCAATTTTTTGGTCGCGGTCAGAGCGAGCGCCCCGGGTCCTAAGTGACAGGCGATCACCAGGGACAGCTCGTCCACATGGACCTCTCCAAACTGCGGGAACAGGGCTTCCACTTCCGCCTTAAATTCCAGCGCGGCCTCCAGATTATGCGTATGCGCGATGGACAAAAATACACCGCCGGGATTGTCAAGTCCGCCGAAGCGGTTCTCGATGTCATGTTTTACCGCATCGATCATGATCTCCTTGCCCTGCTTGACGGTACGCGCTTTCGCATAGGTATCCAGCTTTTCACCCTGTATCTGCAAAACCGGCTTCAAACGAAGCAGGGAGCCTAAAGCCGCGACAGCGGGTGTAATACGGCCGCCTTTTTTCAGATAGTACAGGGTATCCAGCATGATGTAAATGCTGGAATTGAATTTATCTTCAGCCAGAATGTCGCAGATCTCCTTCGCATTTTTTCCCTGGTCCGCAAGCATCATGGCGTCTAAAACAGACTGACGCTGTGTCACGGAAATGCGCTGATTATCAATGACATAGACTCTGCCCAGATACGGCTCTTCCTGGGAATAACCGTACGCGCTGGAGCAGGAACCGGAAAGTCCGCTGCTCATCGGGATGTAGACCAGGTCGTCATGATCCTTCAGGGCCTCATCCCAAAGGCCGGTCACCGATTCCGGCGAAGGCTGGCTGGTCGCCACGTCAATTTTGTCATTGAGTTTTTGGTAGAACTGATCCGTAGTCAGGGAAATATCCTCGTAATAGGTTTCTCCCTCAATGTGAAATGGATATGGGAGCACATAAATTCCCATTTCCCTGGCCATGGCCTGTGTGATGGCTGTATTGGAATCGCAGACAATCGCTGTTCTGGACATGTAAATTCCTTTCTGTACTGTACTTGTACAAAATTTTTTGACACTATGGATTGCTCCGCCAAAACGCACCGCAATCCAGAACATTTTAATTCTAAATAGTCCTAAAGTCAAGGCGGTTCAGAATGCCGGACTGAAAAACAGACTGAAGTCCCTGATGCTCCTCACGCTTCAAATCCGGGTCGGAAGCCATGATCTCCTCCACCAGTTCGGAACAGCGCTTCAAAATGCCGGCGTCCTGATAAATGTCCGCCAGTTCAAAATCCAGATCGCCGCTCTGCTGAACGCCGAAAAGGTCCCCCGGTCCGCGCAGCTTCAGATCCTCGCTGGCGATAAAAAAGCCGTCATTGGAGTGATTTAAAATATCCAGCCGCTTCATGGTTTTCTCATCGTCCCTGGAGGCGACGAAGATGCAATAACTCTGGTCCGGACCACGGCCGACGCGGCCTCTGAGCTGATGCAGCGCCGCCAGGCCAAACCGCTCCGCGTTCTCCACCATCATCACGGTGGCGTTCGGCACATCGATTCCCACCTCAATGACAGTAGTGGAAACGAGAATATCAATTTTATGAGCATGGAAGGCATCCATGATCTGTTTTTTCTGCGCCGGACGCATTTTGCCATGCAGATATTCAATGCGGATATCGCCTGGCATTGCTTCCTTTAACATCGCACTGTAGTCCACAACATTTTCAAGCAAAGAATCCTCTCTCTCGCCGGAATCCACCATGGGACAGATCACATAGGCCTGGTGTCCTTTCCGGACTTCCTTTTCCAGAAACCGCCAGGACGCGGCACGCTTCGAAGTGGTGACAACACAGTTTTGCCGCAGCAGTCTGTTGCCGGGCAATTCATCGATCACAGACAGATTCATATCTCCATATAAAATAATGGCAAGACTTCTGGGGATGGGCGTAGCGCTCATGACCAGCACGTGCGGATACGCTCCCTTTTGCCCCAGGCTTTCCCACTGCCTGACGCCGAATCGATGCTGTTCATCCGTAATCACAAGTGCCAGATTCCTGAAAACGACCTTTTCCTGAATGACAGCGTGTGTGCCGATCACCAGATTGGCTTCGCCTGTTTTGATCTGCCGGTACGCTTCCTTTTTCTGTGCAGCACTCATGGAGCCCACCAGAAGAACCGGATGAAAGGGCAGATCATGCTCGGCGGTCATATCAGAAAAATATGCCATATGCTGCTGCGCGAGCACCTCAGTGGGCGCCATCAGGGCTCCCTGGTAGCCGTTCTCCACACATTTACACAGGGCAAGGAGCGCGACAACTGTCTTGCCGCTTCCCACATCTCCCTGAATCATACGGTTCATGACATAGGGCGACTCCAGGTCAATAAAGATTTCCTGCAAGGTTCTCAACTGCGGTTTCGTCAGATCATAAGGCAGGCTTTTAAGAAGCTGGCCGCTGATTTTCCCTTTGGGCATGGGATACAGGTTGGGAAGCTGCGCGGCATAGCCCTTTTGCTTGCGTATCATATAGACAAAGAAAAATAATTCATCAAAGACCAGACGTTTGCGGGCCCTTTCCGCTTCTTCAAAATTATGGGGAAAATGAATGCCATGAAAGGCTTCCGGTAAGCTGCACAGCTCTTCTCGCTGCAGAATATACGCCGGTAAATATTCATCGGGAAACGTGATCTGCTCCAGTGTCTTAAGGATGCAGGAGGAGAGCATGCGGTTGGTCAGGCCCTTTGTCAGCCCATAGACAGGCCAGAGGGCATCGGAAAGCTCTCTGTATTCCTCCTGTGTGTAAGCCGAGGGCTGCTCTAACAACAGCTGCTTTCCTCTCTGGTGTACCACACCCCGAAAATAATAAAAGGCGCCGGGCCTGAATTTCTGCAGCAGATAAGGCTGATTAAAATACAGAGCCTGGATCTGCCCGCTTCCATCCCGTAAAGACAGAGTCAGAATGCTCTTGCCATTGCGCGTGCGGGCCGGTTTCGCTGCGGAGACATGTCCTGCAATCACGGCGCGCCTGTCCGGTACAAGAGAAGCAATCTCGCTGACAGATTCCAGAGAATCATATTCACGGGGAAAATGATGCAGCAGATCCCGCAGGGTTACAATATTCAGTTTAGAAAAAAGCTTCGCGGTTTTCTCCCCCACGCCCTTCAGCGTTTGCACAGAGTCAGTCAGCTGCATAGTTTCCTCAAAAAACAGGTCCGGAGCAGACTGCTGATCCGCTCCGGACAATCATATTTATTGTAATGTCTTACTCAGTGGATACAATGTAGTAATAGATTGGCTGGCCGCCATACTGCATTTCCACATCACAATCCTCTAACAGGTCCGCGATTTTATTTTGCAGTTCGTCAGCATCCTCTGCTGTGACATCGCTGCCGTAATACAGGCTGATCAGCTCTGTATCCTCGTTTACCATGGCTTTCACCATCTCCAGGGTGACCAAAGCGACATCCGTACCCACGGACAGAACGGATTTCCCGTCAAGGCCCATGTAGTCGCCGCACTTGATTTCCTTATCCTCGATCATGGTGTCGCGCACCGCATAGGTAACCTCGCCTGACTTGACAGCCTCGATTTCCGCTGTGATATTCTCCACGTTTTCCTCAATGGACATCTCCGGAACGAAGCTGATCATGGCGGTAATGCCCTGCGGAATGGTCTTGGTCGGGATGACGATGATATCTTTGTCCTTCACCAGGCTTTTGGCCTGACTGGCCGCCAGAATGATGTTGGAATTATTCGGCAGGATAAAAATATGCTCCGCGTTTACTGCGTCTATGGCCTTCAGAATGTCCTCCGTGGAGGGATTCATGGTCTGGCCGCCTGTGATCATCTGGTCCACGCCCAGGCTCTTGAAGATGTCATTCAGCCCGTCACCGACGGAAACGGCGATAAAGCCAAATTCTTTGCGAGGCTCCTGTTCGGGTACGGCGGTATGATTTACAGCGGATGCGATATCACTGCTGTTCGCATTCTCCTTTTCCGCCTTCTTAAATAACGTCTCCCTGTGCTCCAGGCGCATATTGTCGATTTTGATATTGGAAAGCTGGCCATAGGTCAGCGCTCTCTGCAGGGCCATACCAGGATCGTTGGTGTGTACGTGGATCTTCACAATGTCATCGTCCGCTACCAGCACGATGGAATCGCCGATCGCTTCCAGAAAATCCTTGAGATCCTTCTCCTGCTTGGAGTTGAAGGCGTTGGATAATAAAATAATAAACTCCGTGCAGTAGCCGAATTTGATATCTTCCTCTCCCTCAATGGTGTCGGCCTTCTCAACGAAAGGCTCAGCCTCCTCAAGGGAATAATTGATCTCAATGCCGTTATAGGCGTCATTCCACCCTCTTAAGACTTCCACGAAGCCCTGTCCGCCGGAGTCCACAACGCCGGCCTGTTTTAAGACAGGCAAAAGCTCCGGGGTCTGCTCCAGTACAATCTCCGCTTCCTGCAAAATCGCAGAAAGCAGCTCTCCCATGTCCTCGCATCCCGCGTCAGCAAGCTCTCTTGCCTTGACGCTGACGCCCTTCGCTACAGTCAGGATAGTGCCCTCCTTGGGCTTCATAACAGCCTTGTACGCGGTCTCAACAGCCTTCTCAAAGGCGGTTGCCATCAATGGAACATCGATCACTTCATAGTCGCGGATCGCCTTGGTGAAGCCGCGGAACAGCTGGGATAAAATCACGCCGGAATTGCCTCTGGCGCCGCGCAGAGAACCGGATGAGATGGCCTTGGAGAGGTTGCTCAGGTTGGGTTCGTCAATGTCCGCGATTTCTCTTGCCGCGGACATGATGGTCATCGTCATATTGGTGCCGGTGTCGCCGTCCGGAACAGGGAAGACATTCAGTTCATTGATCCATTCCTTCTTGCTCTCTAAGTTTTTTGCGCCCGCCAAAAACATTTTGGTCAAAAGCTGTGCGTCAATCGTATTCATCCGTCGCACATCCTCCTTAATCAATCACTTTTACGCCTTCGACGAAGACGTTGACTTTATCTACCTGCAGGCCGGTATACTGCTCCAGCTGATATTTGACCGTCTCGATCAGGACATCGGAGACAGCCACGATATTTACCCCATAACTGACGATGATATGGAAGTCCAGATTTAATTTGTTATTCTGGACGGAAACACTGATCCCTCTGGTCATGGATTCTTTTTTTAATAAATGTACAAGGCCGTCCTTCATATTGACGCTGGCCATGCCGACGATGCCGAAGCACTCTGTCGCGATGGCGCCGGCATACTGCGCCAGTACATCCTTGTCAATCCTGATGGTGCCCATATGCGTATCGATTGAAGAATTTTTCATCGGATGCCTCCTGTCTTGCATAATTCTGAACTATTATAACCGCTTTTTACCAAAAAGAAAACTCTTTTTTTCATTTTTATCTTGCATTTTCGGAAAAAGTGATTTAAAATCTTTCGGGTGTGAACGGAATACGACGAATTTCCGCTTGCAATTTCAAAACATATCTATTATAATGACAATGTTGTAAATTCAGCAGCAAGGAGGTGTTTAAGATGGCTAAGTGCGATATCTGCGGCAAGGGTGTTCATTTCGGTTTAAAAGTGAGCCATTCTAATAGAAAATCCAACAAGATGTGGAAGTCCAATGTAAAGACTGTCAAATGCAATGTAAATGGTACTCCGCAGAAATTACATGTTTGCACAAGATGCTTGAGAAACGGTTCCGTTGAGCGAGCTTGATTGATCAGACTGACTATTGAGCCTGTCCTTTGGACAGGCTTATTTCATGTATATCTGAGGAGGCGTTTATGGTAGAAACCTGGTATGTGGACATTCCGGAATTTGTGGAGGAACAGACCAGAAAGGTTTATGTCTATCTTCCGGAATCCTATCAATATGAACGAAATAAACGATATCCCGTCCTCTATATGTTCGACGGACACAATGTGTTTTTCGACTCTGACGCTACCTATGGGAAGTCCTGGGGCATGGAGGAATATCTGGACTTCACGGAGAGTCAGGTGATCGTGGCCGCGGTGGACTGCAATCACAGTCCGGACTACGGCCGTCTGAAGGAATACGCTCCTTTCGATTTTGATGACAGAGAGTTCGGGCATATCGAAGGCAGAGGTGAGATCACCATGGACTGGTACTCCACCACTTTCAAGCGTATGATCGATGAAAGATACCGCACAAAACGGGACAGACAGCATACCTTTATTGCCGGCAGCTCCATGGGGGGACTTATGAGTCTGTACGCGGTAACAGTTTATAATTCCATTTATTCCCGCGCGGCCGCCCTCTCTCCTTCCCTGTGGACCGATTCCATGCTGCTTGACAATATGGTACGCCGCTCCAAAATCGCAAAAGATACCGTCGTTTACATGGATTACGGATCAAAGGAATTCGCCGGCCGATCCCGCATGAAGCGTGCGTTTTCAGATATGGCACAGGCGCTGATTGACCAGTCCGTATTTCTGACGACACGCATTGTACCCGGCGGTACACACAGCGAGGCAAGCTGGGAAAGACAGCTTCCCTTTTTCATGAATACCCTTTTATACGGACTGGAGGACTGAAGCCTTGCGCACAGAATATTTCAAATCGTTCAGCACCTTTTTAAACAGAGATATGGAGATCAAGGTTTACGGCCACGCCGGCGTACCTTTTCTTTTCATCCCCTGTCAGGACGGCAGATTTTATGATTTTGAGAATTACCGCATGACCGACGTCTGGGCGCCCTTTATCGACGCCGGGCAGGTCATGGTATTTGCGGTGGATACAACCGACAAAGAAACCTGGTCAGACGGTTACGGGGGCGCGGGGCATCGCAGCTGGCTCTACGAGCAGTGGGTCAATTATCTCTGTGAGGAAGTCGTTCCCTTTGCCAGAGCGATGAGCCGGGAATTCAACGAATGGGATGAGCTGCCCATGGTTGGTGTCTTCGGCGCGAGCCTTGGCGCCACACACGCGGTGAATCTTTATTTCAAGCGTCCTGACCTTTTCGACCGCCTGCTGGCCTTAAGCGGTGTTTACTCCTCCGAGTACGGCTTTGGCGGCTACATGGATGACCGGCTTTATTTCAACTCTCCGATTCATTACCTGTCAAACCTGCCGGAGGATCACCCGTTTATCGAACAGTATAATCAGAAAAAGGCCGTCATCTGTACTGGACAGGGGCCCTGGGAGGTGCCGCAGTTTACCAGGCAGCTGGACGAGATTTTACACAGAAAGGGCATTCGTGTATGGGTGGATTACTGGGGTTATGACAGCGCGCACGACTGGCCCTGGTGGTATAAACAGGTCTCCTATTTTCTGCCCTATCTTCTTGAGGAGGATGACGAAGCAGAACCGGAAGGCTGAAGCACAATCTATAAGGTCACAAAATCACCAGAAAAGGGGGTATCCAAACCATGAAAAACTTTATTTTTATCTCTCCGAATTTTCCCACAAATTACTGGAAGTTCTGCCGCGAGCTGAAAAACAACGGTATGAATGTCTTGGGAATCGGCGACCAGCCCTACGATGAGCTGGACTACAATCTGAAAGAAAGCCTGCATGAATATTATAAGGTCGGCTCTCTGGAAAATTATGACGAGGTCTACCGCGCGGTCGCGTTTTTCGCTTTTAAGTACGGCCCGATTGACTGGCTGGAGTCCAACAATGAATACTGGCTGGAGCAGGACGCGAAGCTGCGCACCGCCTTCCATATCACCACCGGCTTCCAGGAAAGCGACATGTATAAAATCAAAAATAAGTCGCAGATGAAGGCTTTTTATGAGAAGGCAGGCATTCCGGTCGCCCGCTACTATCTGGTAAAGGATTTCAAAGGCACGAAGCGTTTTATTTCCAAAGTCGGATATCCGATCATTGCCAAACTGGACAACGGCGTGGGCGCTTCCCATACATACAAAATTTCGAATGAGGAAGAACTGAAGCACTTTTTTGAGACGCAGGAAAACTATGACCAGTTCATCATGGAGGAATTCATTGACGGTGAGGTCAACTCTTTTGACGCGATCATCAATTCCCAGGGCGAACCCATTTTTGCCATCGGCAATGTCAGCCCCATCTCCATCATGGACATCGTCAATGAGCAAGGAAACAGTGTCTTTTACATTGTAAAGGAACTTGCCGCTGACACAAAGGCCGCCGGCCTCGCCACCCTAAAGAGCTTTGGCGTGAAAAGCCGTTTCGTGCATTTTGAGTTTTTCCGCCTGCTATCCGATCACGAAGGCCTGGGTAAAAAAGGCGACGTCATCGCGCTGGAGGTCAATATGCGTCCAAGCGGCAGCATCAGCCCTGATATGATGAACTACTCTCAATCCACCAATGTCTACAAAATCTGGGCGGATATGATCGCCTTTGACCGCACCGATGTACAGATCGGCGAGACCAATTACTGCGGTTTTGTGGGGCGCAGAGACGGCAAGCCCTTTGCCATGACTTCTGAGGATATCCTGGCAAAATACGGTTCTCACATCCGTGAGTCGGGACGCGTAGCTGACGCGCTCTCCGATGCCATGGGCAATGAAATGTACCTGGCGACCTTCCCCACTGAGGAATCGTTGTGGGCATTTTATAAGGATGTTCTGACC
>JAJQFS010000011.1 GCA_021200995.1 Lachnospiraceae bacterium
TTTATCAACCACCTTCCTTGGAATTCCCTATACTTGAATTATACAGGAAGCTCCTACTTATCAATCTCCCAGTCATGCAGATTCTTTGCGTCATGACTAAATTTTTCACTGATTACAAAATAGAGCCCTTCCAAAACTCCTACGACAGCAAACGCGCCGACCGCCATTAAAAATACTTTCATAATGCTTCCTCCTTGATATTATGTTTATTTCGATATGGTTCATAAAAATCGTTCCTGATTTTCAGGTTCTGTTCTTCGGTCAGCCGCACAGCCTTCTCGATGTCAAAGTCCTTATAGATAGCGGCGCCGACTGCCTGGTAAAAACCGGACTCTGATAGGGAAGAGTTGATTTTATCCACCAGCGCCTTGCCTTCCTCGCTTCCGTAAATATGGATTCCTTTAATGAGAAACGGGTGCAGGTAGCTGACCGCTTCGTGCATCAGCTGATCCTTTAACTTCTGGAACAGCTTTTTATATCTCCCATTCAGATCTTCCGGTGAAATCATGGTCTTATTTTTATTATACCGACTCATGGTCTGATTCAGCTGTTCAAAACCGATGCTCGTGTCATTTTTTTGCTCAAAATCCATGTTTTTACCTCCAAAACCTACCGCTTTTTGAAAACCTACCGCCTTTTGAAAAAATTAGGCGTTCCGTAAGAATCCTTTATTTTCAAGGGTTTGAGGGCATCCTACCGCCTACCGCCTAATTTTGGGACATACACCTTGTTTTTTTAGATGAGTAAGAGTAAGAGTGAAAGTTAAACTCATAAAAAATATTGGTATATTAAATTCGCGTTCCAGTAGGTAGAATCCTTTATTATTTAATAAGAATCCTTTATTTATAAAGGAATTTTGCATACCGCCTAACATACCGCCTAACATACCGCCTAATTTTTATAGCGGTAGGATTTTTAAAACGGCAACTCCTCGTCTCTCTCTTCAAAAGGGGTTGTATCCATCTCAGCCTGCTGCCACTCGCCCTGTATCTCTGCAGCCGCTTCATCCTCGTCCAGCGCATCCACTGTTTTCGTATATCTGCTGAGGTCAAATTCCACCATACGGCATTTCCTGCCATCAAACCACTTCGACACAGAATATTCCTTGCCGCCGTCACGCTTTGACTTCGTTGTCACAATGCCCTGTTCCGCCAGGTACCGCAGGGTTTTCCACGGGCTGTATCCTTCACGGGTAAGCATATCGTTTAAGAGTGACGGGAATAAATACGCCTTGTTCTGGTCCGCGCTGATGGTTCCCAGACACGTTCCGACGGCCTTCTCACCAAATGAATACCGGTTGCTTAAAATCCAGTCCACGATGGCCTGCGCCGCGTGCTCGTTGACGTCCATCGCTCCGATGGACTGCTGCTCCTCGATGATTGTCTGCGCCATCTTAAGAGCCCTGTCCCATGAACTCTGTGGAAATTATTAAGGGCTTTTTCTCAATGCCGCTAGAATCGCCCGAATTCGCCCCAGAATCGGCTTCAAATATCCAGCCAATCATTGCATCTGCAAGTGCAACCGCTGAAATCCCGGCAATGTGGCTTCCACTGGTGCCGTTTGCGATGGTGTATACCTGAGCTGACATTTTCTCGTACTGATCGACGATGCTCCTTTCATCCGTCTCCATTACCCGCCTGATAAACTCGGGGCCGGCCCAGCCACAGTGTAACGGTGCCAGCTGGTGCATCCGGCTGGCGGAGCGCTCATCCTCAAACGGCCCGCCGTAAATTTCCAGCACACGGGTGCTGACGCCGGTCTGGGTGGTGTCCGTTGAGAGCGGTTCTTCTCCTGTCATCAGTGCAACCGTGCGCCAGGTGTTCAACGTCTGCAAGCCGCCTCCCTTGCTGCCCCTGGCGCGTCCTGTGCCGCTCGCAAGCATGTAAATAATTTTCTCTATGGACTCCTGCTTCTGGCCGGCCAGCTGCCTCTCATCAACGCCCAGCGGCAGGTCGTTGTAAAATCCTGCCATGCGTTCCAGCGCCACCTGCGTCGCGTTGAAATTCACCATCAGTCTGTCCGGGTCTCCCCACGCAGACAGGGCTGCCTTAAGGGCCGCGGTCTTCCCACCCTTAGATCCTCCCCAGTTGTATACGATGAAAATTCGCTGAGAGATAATCTTTAAGAGCGGCGCCGCGAAGCTGGAGGCCAAGATGAACCTGAACTTGTCCCGCTCCCGATGCGGCCTCATAAGGTCTTTCCATGCATCAAATGTCCCGCAGGTATGGTAAGCTGCTGCCCAGCCGCGCAGGGATGGCTCGATGTCTAAGACGATGTCCTTTCCGTGTCCTGGTAAAAAACGGCCGCGTGTCTGCCATCCGAAGGTCGAAGTTGAATCCGCCCGTGTAATAATGTCGATGTTCTCGGCCTCCAGCGCAGACAGGAAGCTTACCACCTGCTTTGCATTCTCGCTTGTCACCGTGCAGCCCAGATCCGCAAGCACAGTGATTCCCCTGGCCGTGAAAATCGTTGACCGCGGGAAAATTGCCGTACTCCACTCGCCGTCGCGCTTGAACGCGATCTCGATCTTTTCATCTCCGGTCTCCATGCTCTTAAGGCGCTGGGTTAAGATGATCGGCGTCCGGCATACCATCGTCGGCACAACCTTCTTCTCCTCGATGTGGCTGATCCCCTGTTCTGAATACATCCAGCCTTCCGGCTGTCTTAAATTCACCGGCGCCCCTTTTATGGTTTCCGGGATCGTGTCCTGTAAGTTATCCAACTCCACCCGGTTTGCTGCCCGCAAGGCCTCTTTTAACTTTTCAGCGGCCGCTTCTCCGTCTTTTAAATATAATTCCGACGGATCCTTAACGCCAAACTGTGAACAGCTGAATGTGAACACCTCGCCTGGGAATTCTGCCTCACACAGAATACGGCAGACCTTCTCCAGAAATGTTTCTCCGCCCTTGTCCGGCTCCTTGTGAATATACAGCTTTAGTCCGTCCAGCGCGGACACCATTCCGGCCTTAAAGTTGCTCGCGCCAGGTACGCCAAGTGCTGCGAGTCCCAAGTGCCACAGCGTCTGTGTGTCGCTCTCGCCTTCCACCAAGATAGCATAGCCGCTCTGCCTGATCTCCTCCAATCGCCACAACCCGTAGAGGGTCAGCTTTCCTGCGGAGCCATAACTCCAGCGGAATTCCTTGTTTCCGTAGCGTTTCCGAAACACAGGCACGCTGCCTTCCTCGTTGTAATACGGGAGCTTTAAATACTGCGTGCCGTCCTTGTCTTTTCCGGTGCTCGCCCGGCAGATCTGCGTCAGAAAATCCTCCGGCAGTCTCTTAGATAACGCGTACTCTTTTAAGGTCAGCGATTTCAGGGAGGCCTTTGCCGGCTTCATCTGCTGAGGCGTCTCGAGCTTATTATATTTTTCCAAAATCTGTTTATAGGCGTCCTTTGTGTCTGTGCCGTTCAACTTCGCCCAGAAAGAAATGAAATTCCCGTCAATACATCCTGTGAAACAATGACACTGGCCGGTCCTTAAGTCGGCGACGAAACTGTCTTTATTGTCGTCATGGAACGGGCACTTCCCGATCAGCCTGTCGCCGCTTATTTTCGCATTCTTAATGGTTCGTGAGTATTCTGCGGCATAGTCTACAAAGTCGTCTATGTTTAACTGTTCGACTCCCATTCATCTGCCCTCAAAATCTCGTTCATCTCTTCCCTGGTTACGCTGACAATCCGGCCTGGCTTGCCTGTCCTGGAAACCAGTGTCAGCTCCTTCGCCATGCCGTCACTGATAATACCATTGACCAAAATCAGAAAAAACTCATCCGCTTCCAGGAGCTCCATCTGTCCGAATGTCAGTCCCTTGCTGCGCTCATCCACGTCCTTATCATTAAGAAACTGCGGATAGAACAAGTGCGGCGCTATGGGTTGATTTCCCTCTTTTACAATCTCCCGGCAATAATGTTGCGCCACACGTTTATGGAATTCCAGTTGTCCGGGGACCGGGGTCCTGTATCTTGAAATAATGTAAATCTTTTTCATGATGTCCGCCTCCTATGAATGTTTGCGGGGCACAGGGCCCCGCGGTAGCCTTAATTGAACGGGAGCTCTTCGCTGATCTCGTCAGGCACATTCATAAAGCCGTTCTCATCCACCTTCGGGCGGGCCGACTGTGAGGCGTAGTCATCATCGTTAACCTCGACGCTGGCATCCATGCTCTTAATCTGTTCCGCCATCGCTTTGGCCTGTGCGGCCTGTTCCGGTGTGAGCTTCCCGACGAATGTGAACGCCGCCCTGGAATATGTAATACCGCCGGAACTCTTCTCCTTCTTCAGGGTGATCTTTGTAACTGCGTCATAACAGCGGATACCCTTAAGCAGGATTCTCTTTGCAATATAATCCCTCATATATTTTAAGGATGTCGGCGGCAGGGAGAGGATCAGCGGCACAGGGTTGCCCTCTCTTAACATATAAACTCTATGCACATTCTTGCAGGCCTTCCCGGTGCCGTCGGAACCAAACTGATTGTACGGACATGTCGCACAGCTCTTACATTCTCCGGTCTCCCTGACAATGCCGACCTTGCCATCCGCGCTGGAACAGTCTGGAGGCTCGTTCCCGCCCTCGAATTTGTCCTTCCAGTAGGCGTTGACCGGGTGGTGGTGAAGAATTACGCCGGTCAAGTCCGAGGCCGTCTCGGGGTTGTTTTCGTCTTCTCCGGGTACCTCGAACGCCAGGCCGCCGCCGCTGGGTATCTTAACCCGGTCGAATGGGATTGTACCCAGTCCATCCAGCTCCTCGCTGATCGCCTCCGCCAGGTCGCCGCCCAGCGTCTGTAAATCAAAGTTTTCCATTACCGCAAGTTCATTCTTCGCCATCGTTTTCTTCCTCCTCTAATTCCTCTGCATCATTTTCGCTGGCTTCCTCGTAGCCGTCCTCTTCTGCCTTTTCCAGCGTCTCGTTCCATTCTTCAATCGGCGTGGTCGTCTTATAATACAGATCATTTAAGACCCGCGTCATATCCGCTGCCATGCCGATCGCATCAATCGCCATATTCATAGCTGATGAATACAGGCTTGCGCTGTCATTCGTTGCATCGGAGCCCTGTGTTCCGAGATCCCCTGCATAATCTTCCATGCACTTTTTCATCATCTTCGCGTCGCCGAGGATCCTCTGATATGCCTCCGCCGCGATCCCGTAACCCTCGTGCTTACTGCGCACAGGTGGCAGCGGGTCCCCGGCCTCTTCCTTCTCGATCTTACGCTGTTCATACGCGAACTTGATGACCGTGGTTACATTGTCTCTTAGGTTCTTCTCCTACTGCAGCCGCAGATCCATGTACATCTGCTCGAATGTTTCTTCCATTCAGATTCCCTCCTTCGTTTTTCTGGCGCGGTCCAGCGCCTTTGTATTGGCTTTCCTCTTCAAGAGACCCAGTTCCTCATAGATATTCAGGCAGGCCGCCAGCTCCTCCGGTAGGCCGCCGTTTTCCTCGTCCTCCGCCATTGCCCTTGCGGAGCTCTGCAGGGTACGCGGATCCACCTTCTCGACGATAATATCGCCGAGCCCTGATTCTCTTAAAACGTCAAAGAAATCAATGTCATTCTCTGCAAAAAATTCCTCTGATTTTTTGGAATACATCACCTTCTGCTGTAAGGTGTAGGTGTATCCGTCCACCGTAGTGTTCGGCTTTTCCTCGTCCACCATCATCTGGGTGATCTCCTGCACAGCCGTCTTAATCGCTGCGTTGTTTTCTTTGGTCTCATCTGCCAGGGCGTCCTTCCTGTCCAGAAGTTCCTTGTATGCCCTGACTTTCTGGTCTAATACTGATTCCATATTCCTCTCCTTCTTAATCAAATATTCTTCTCCAGTCGTCTACTACTGTTTTTGCCAGGTCTTCCTTTTTTGCGAGTGCCTTAAGCACAGTCTGATCGATGGTATTTTGCACAACCAGGTGAATATAACAGCATGCGTTCTTCTGACCAATCCTGTGAATACGCGCCAGGCTCTGTGAATAGGCTGCATAATTGAAATTGACTGAATAATACACACATGTGTCTGCTGCCGTCAGTGTGATGCCTAAACCCGCTGTGTCGATCTGCGCTAAGAACACCATCGTTTTCGGGTTTTCCTGAAAGTCCGCTACGATGCCCCCGCGGTCCGCGATCTTGATGTCGCCGTAGATGCTCTGATACTGGATTTTCTTCTTTTCCAGAAGTCTGGATATCAGGTCTATCTCCGGTCGGAACCGGCAGAAAATGACAAGCTTCTTGCCGACGTCGATCACATAGTCATCCAGGAGCTCCTCAAGTGCCTTAATTTTGCCATCGAATACATAGTCCGGTTTCTCCTTGCCGTCCTCCTGGACAAAGCCCCCTGTGAACTGCTGGAGGCGCAGGAGCTTGGTCAGCACGGTCGGCGCTGTAACCTGGCCGCCGTTCTCCAGCTCTGCGAAGCTGTCACGCTTAATCCGGTCATAGAGCTGCTTGGCCTTGCCCTCCAACGGAATATACCGATTTAAGAATGTCTGCTCAGGCAGGTCAAGCGCCTCTTCCTTCGTAATGCGGTATGCGATGGAGTGCTCCTTCTTGATCAGCTTGTCCAGGTCCCGATATCCAATGATCTGACGGTTATTAAAGCCGCCCATGATCGCATACCGGTTGCGGAATGCATAATAATTTGTGCCGAACACAGTCGGGTCCAGGAACCGGTATTGACTGAAAATGTCGATCGCATTATTCTGCACAGGTGTCCCGGAAAGGATCAGCTTGTACTTGGCGATGTCGCCCAGCTTATGCAGTGCCTTAGACTGCTGTGCATCGTGGGTTTTAATCCGCTGACTCTCATCGCAGATGATCATGTCCGGCCGCCAGTCGTACAATGCGTCGAAGATATCCTCGCGCCAGGCTGACTCGTAATTGATCACTGCGACCTTCAATGCCTTGAATGGAAATTCTTGCAGGTTTTTCAGCTCCTGTAGGCGGTGCTTCTTATCCCCCAAAAGCACATTTGCCTTGAATTTGAATGTCGCGCTTTCTTCAAGTTCGTTCGGCCACACGCTGCACACCGATGTCGGCGCTACGATCAGCACAGTCTCAATGGCCTTCATCTGATACGCTGTGCCCATGATGCTGACGGCTGTTAGAGTTTTGTCAACCGCAGCCCATTTCGAAGAGTAATCCGAATCCTCTACCGGTCTGAGCTGTCATAAGGCATCACCTCCATTCTCTTGAGCACACTGTTCATGTCTGCAAGTACAAGTGTTAATGCTTCCAGCGCCTGGTATTTCTCTATAAAGGTCTCCATGTCGCGCCTTGCTTCTCTCAATAGTGCTTCTGTCAATTTCGGGTCCTTCATAACTACGCTGATCGGCAAGTATTCGCAGGATATCTCTGTCGCCCTGGCAAAAGCCCTTGTTGCGGTCTGTGTTTCTGTTTCTACCTTTACGGTAATACACCGGATAATATGCGCCGCCTGGTTTTCTCGGTATTTCTCAGCGGCCACACCATCATCCCACTCAAATTCATCGTGCAGCGGCGCATCTTCATCCCTGTTCGCGTCCAGAAGTCTCTTCGGCGTAAGCGCTCCGCTTGCCGCAAGTTCCTCGCACATTTCTCCCGCGGCCTGCGCAGAAGCGCGGATTCTGGAACCTGCCTTAAATGTATAGACCATCGTTTCCCTCCTTCTCCTGATTATTTCCCTTCCATGCCATACCTTGCCGAGGCATACCTGTCCTTACCTCACCTCACCTTGCCTGCCCTGCCATGCCGTTCCTTTCCCGGCCATACCGTACCCGGCCCCGCCTGCCACGCCACACCCAACCAAGGCTCGCCAGGCCGCACCATACCAAGCCGTATCTTGCCAAGCCTAACCTTGCCTGCCTTGCCCAAACACGCCCCGCCGCGCATGACCTTGCCTTGCCGGCCAAATCTTAAACTGTCAGCTGGTGGCTACGTGGAACATTCCGTACTGCCCGTCGCGTTCCGGGCGCCATTCTCCAATGCCGCACACATAGCCGCCTGCATTAATCGTGTTGATGATATTCGTCAAATCGTACTGTCCATTCAGGTTGTAACTGATTGTCAGGTCAACGCTCCAATTCCGTAGCTCGCCGCGATACCGAATATCCGCAGTTCCCATACCGACCTTAACCATGTCTTCCCGCATAATCGGCGGGTCACTCTTAATTTCGACCATGCCGTTTTCATCGGAGTCTATGTAGAACGCGCCCCGCATTTCCATTTTGTTTTTGATCCAGCCCTGCCGGTATGCGGCACTGATGGCTGCCTGCTTAATCGCTGTAACGGGTATTGCGAACTTCGCGCCGGCGGCCACGGCCGCCTCAAATGCCTCCATCGTTTTCTCTTCAGGCTTTGGAGTCATCCAGTAGAGGCTGTCGATGAAATCCTCTTCCGGGTTCTTAGGCTCTTTGGCCTTGCCCTTCTTCTTTCCCATTTGTGCTTCCAGCATCATACGCTTTGCCTTCTCGCTCCATGCGCGCATGATAAGCGGGGAATCTCCGACGATTGTAATTGTTGCCTTCGCAATCTCGAGAGGTCTGATCTCTACTACAGTTTCTTCTTTTTTCTTGGTTGTCATGATTTCTTCTCCTTTGATGATTTTATTTAAAGCGCCTTGCGGTGCTTTATTTCCTTAGTGGCGGCCCCATAGTCTGAGGGGCTTAAAGGGGCCGCAGACTGTTGCGGTTCATTCTGTGCTGTTCCTCACATTGCGCCCGCAACTGCGCGAATGGGTGAAGGCGG
Source organism: Lachnospiraceae bacterium (assembly GCA_021200995.1). GTDB lineage: Bacteria > Bacillota > Clostridia > Lachnospirales > Lachnospiraceae > RGIG6307. Next base: position 8,709 of record JAJQFS010000011.1, read on the forward strand.
TAGTGAACCGCAATCATCCAACACCGTCTTAACGGTCATATCATGTATCAGTGCTCCATTCGTCCTGTAAAATTTTGTAATACTCAGACGGTGCCGCATTGTGCATCTCTTTTTATGAGTGCCTCACATATATCGCCTTCTGCGCATAATACACAATCATCACATGTCTCATGTTTCTTACAAATCTCAACTATCTCTTTTCCAGTCATTCGCTGCCTCCGTCCATTTTTGGTGGTTCTGGTAAAGGTATCCACGCAACAGCAGTTCCATTTATATCCCATTCAGACGGGCTAATCCACAAACCGTCATGATTCACTAGCGCAAACTCAATACTAAACGTTACTCTGTGTGTTACCTTGCCTTCCCATCTTTTATAGATAAGCACTTTGACTCCCGGCTCCGGCAACCTCTCACTGCACGGAATCCACTTTCTTACCGGCTCCACGTCTGCGGCGGGCATTTTGTCAATCATATTTTGTCGCCTAGCAAGCGCAGACAATCCGTCAGGAGTGACTTTTCCGGTTATTTTTGCCACTGAATTGGCAATCTTTTGTTTCAGCGCATCCGCATCTATGTATTTAGCCATCTTTCCGCCCCGCCATCTTCTTTTTCATCTTCCGTATCTGTTTCGGCGACAGGCCGGTATCCTCATA
>JAJQFS010000036.1:0-42937 GCA_021200995.1 Lachnospiraceae bacterium
CCTAAATCAAGGCTTTGAGAACATTTTCAGGTTAAGCAAGTGTCGAAGACCCGTGGTGCTCCTCCAGAAGCTTATTGATTGGGAATCCTTCCATCAGCGAAGATCCTGCAAAAACAATTTTTCCCTGTGCTGCCGATTTATTCTGCTGTCGGTAGAACTCCACAGTATCGGCCTTCCGTTTCATGCTTGTTTGCTGTCTTTCATCCATTGTGATTACGCCTTCCTTTGCATTTTTTTACATAGTTGAATTCGGTTTTAGTTGCCATTTACTTGCGATTTAATAAGCTGAATCAATTGACATATACGATAATTTCTTGACATCATTCGGCCAAACTGGTATAGTTAAATATAATGTACCTTTTGCATTTTTCAAAAACGACAAGGAGATGAATGCAATGACTACTGACTCTGGAGAAAATTCTTTATCTTACCAGCAACGTCATCACTCCATTGCTCACGAAGAAATACTGAAATCTTATTTTGCCACGCGAAATCCTGCCGCAGTTTTCTATGCCATGTGGATGCTCGATCCGGATATGGCCGGCAAAATGTCTGACGACTTTGGAAAGCAGATTATCTTCTTAGCAGTTTCGAGCATCACTGTTATCACCCGCTTCTGTATTGAGGGGGGAATGCCGGAGCATCTGGCTTTAGCCATCAGCGATGCTTATTTGCAGAAGCTGGACTATAACATGAGTTTTGAAGAAGTCAAAAAATGGCATTATCAGGCAACTCAAATGTTCTTTAACATGATGCCAGCTCTATCGGACAGTCCGACTAATGCAAGCGAGAAGAAGACAAGTTATTCTAAATCTGTGAGCGCCGCAATTGATTATATTCTAGGCAACATCCATTCTCGCTTATCCCTAGAAAACGTAAGTTCTGCCATTTTTGTCACTCCCGCCCATTTATCCCGTTCTTTCCGAAACGAAACCGGCATTACATTCACCTCTTTTGTAAGGAAATGCAAAATCAACCTGGCAAAGGATATGCTTATAAACTCTGATATGTCCTGCACAGAAGTTGCTTATTCACTATCTTATTGCAATCAAAGCCATTTCATAAATGCTTTCAAGAAAGAAACCGGACTCTCTCCGACAACTTATGCTCAGCGTATGCGTGAAAGCTTTGAAAACTTAGATAACACTTGACTGCAATCCAGTCTCCTCCTCCGCAGTATTCTTGCACCTGCCAATCATATTATGATAATATTTTGCCCCATTCTTTTCTTTGAAAAGCTGTCCGCATGTCCAATGTTCATACGGGCAGCTAAAGTTAGTGGCTTATATTTCACAGTTCCAAATCACCCTCGTTATACAAACAAATCGGCTTTGTCCAGAATTGCTGCACCTGAATAACCAAATCCTTGCTGTAACATATGCCAATCGTGTCCCGTGGCCACTCCAAGCACATTTGGAATCTGTCTGTGTCCTGTAGTACTCTGGGGGAGAAGTATAAATATCGAACACCGCATTTTCCATTTTCTTTTCTCTTAATAACCTTGGTTCCGACTATGCCTACTTCTTGAACGTCTTCCCATAGTATCGATCTCTCATAACCCAAAAAGCGGTGAAGATGAACGCCTGCAGAGTCCATTGTAACTTTTCCACCATAATATATGCCAATCCCCAGATAGAACAATCCAAGGCAAGAAAGAAGTGCAAAGAAAAAAGTGCTTTTGGCTGCAAACGCCATGGCTGCGAAGACGAAAATTAAAATCGCAACAGCGGAGTAGACAACTTCTTTTAATACATCAATACGATATTGCTTCATAAGTACATCTCCCAAAGCAGTTCAATTGACAGATTATTGGAGCCTGGTATCCCACTTGCCGCAGAACGCATCCACCGGGCTGATGCCCTTAAATTCGCTGCGTCCCATCAGCTTATCTACCAGCGCATTCAGATAATCGTCCGTAGAGCAATATGTATTGATAAACGTACGAATCCGAGGCACATCGATCAGGTGATAAGGATTTTCTACGGAAATAAAAATTGTGGGGATACTATTGATCCAGTGTGGACAATTTGCACCCATAGGCTGCTGCCACTCAATACGAACCGCAGTCTGATTCGACTTGGTTGCCATATTGGCACAGTAAATAATGAGGTCAAAATTCTCCTCATAATAGCTGTAAGGAGGCACACTGTTCTCGTTATTTGTCGAGGGCTGGAAGATTGTGACTTGGAACCCTTCCTTTTCAAGCATGGTTTTCAGGTGATTACAAGCACCGACTTCAACAGAGTACAGAAAGCCAGCATCTGCCTCAATGGGGAAGTATAGCACTCTTGGGTATTTTTTCACAGACAAGGGCAACACGCCTTTTTCCTCCTTGACCAGAGTGATTGCCTTATCTGCGCATTCCCTTGCCCAGGAACGATGTTCTTCCTTACCGACATCCTGGCGCAATACCTCCAGAGACTTGCGCTCTGTTTTTCGATGCATTCCCAGGGCTGCCTTCAATGCAAGGATTCGCACAAGTGCTTCTTCCAGTCGCTGGGCTGAGATCTTTCCGCTTTCCACCGCTTCCAGAACAAAACCGAAATCTTCTTCCAGATTCCTCGTAAACAGAATCACATCGGCACCAGCATTGACAGCTCTGGGCAGTGCTTCCCTGCGTTTCATAGGGATTGTCATGCCAGCCATAGTGGTTGCATCCGTAGTGATCACACCGTTGAAGCCCAAATGTCCACGCAAAAGCCCAGTACACAGTTCGGGTGAAAGAGTCGCAGGCATAATGTCTTCATCCCGGATATCCGGATTCAGACGCTTCGTCCATGCGGGCTGCATGATCTGTCCAACCATCACTGACAGGACGCCAGCTTCTATGCAGGAGCGGTAGATTCGTCCATATGTTTTGTCCCAGTCTTCGCAAGAAAGATCATTCACAGTGGTCACTAGGTGCTGATCTCGTTCATCTCGACCATCACCGGGGAAGTGTTTCGCTGTTGCTGCTATTCCGCATTTCTGGATCTCCTTGATGTACTCCACGGCACATTTCTCCACGGTATCTACATTAGATCCGAAAGTTCTGGTATTGGTAATGGGGTTGCGCCAGTTGAAATCCAGATCTGTTATCGGGCAGTATGCCCAGGTGCAGCCAGCTGCAACGCCTTCTCGTCCACAAATAGTTGCCAACTTACGAGCCATTTCCACATCACCTGTAGCCGCTACTGCCACAGGAGACCCGATAGTTGTTCCCTCATACAGCACACCGCTGCCACCTTTCTCAAGGTTTGCAGATATAAAGGTAGGGATCTTCGTCTTGAAATCCAAGGTGTTTTTGGCTTTATAAGCTGTTTCTAAGTCAAAGGTTCGGAAAGTGATTCCACCAGGCTGGATCTTTGCAAAAATATCGTCTAACTCTTCCTCCGTTCCTTCAGTTGCAGTCACGCAGAAAAGCTGTCCAACTTTCTCGCAAAGAGTCATGGAGCCGATTGTTTCTCTGATCCACCGTACATCCTCCTCATTAAGATAAAATGGGGACAAAGTAACTTTATTATAGATATCCATCATCTGCAAATTCTCCTTGATCTTTCAACTTGATTCACTTCAGTTCACGAACTCTGCAGCAACTGACAAAATGATTCGGCTCAATCTCTTCCAGTGCCTGGGGCTCCCTGCATTTTTCGCACGCATATTTGCATCTAGTAGCAAACCGACAGCCCGGTTGCGGATTAATCGGAGACGTGATCTCACCTTTCAAGATCTCACGCCTACTGGGATTGTGGATGTCTACAGAGGGAATTGCAGGCAGCAATGCCCTGGTATAGGGATGCAGCGGATTTTCGAACAAATTCTTGCTCGGACTTTTCTCAACCATCTGACCCAGATACATTACCATGATATCATCAGAGATATGACGGACAACGCTTAAATCATGAGTGATGAACATATACGCAATGCCCCTCTGCTGCTGAAGTTTCTTCAGCAGATTCAGAACCTGTGCCTGAATAGAAACGTCCAGTGCGCTGACCGGCTCATCGCAAACGATAAACTTAGGGTTGCGCGTGCTATGCCAACTCGTTGGCGGCGACCACCATCCAACTCGTGAGGATAGGAATTGCTAAGTCTGGAATCCAGACCTACAAGCTGCATGATGTCATTCGCTACAACCTGGACCTCCGCTTTCTTGTATTTTTTTGAAACGATCAGTGGTTCCGAGATGATATCCTCAACGGTCATTCTGGGATTCAGGGAAGAATATGGGTCTTGAAAGACAATCTGCATATTCTCGCGGATTGTGCGAAGCTTTCGTCCCTTGGCAGAGGTAATATCTTCTCCTTCCAGGAATATCTTTCCATCAGTGCTTCCCTGAAGATGGATAATGGTTCTGCCCAACGTAGACTTACCACAGCCAGATTCGCCCACGACACCCAGGGTTTTTCCTTCCTCGATAGTAAAAGTCACATCATCCACTGCATGAAGCATTCCATTAGCAGTGGGAAAATATTTTTTGAGATTTTGTACTTCAATAAGGGCTGCCATTATTTCTTCCTCCCCTCAAGAGATTCTTTTATGTGAATACAGCGGCACTGATGACCATCCGGGGTGATTGCCATGCCAATAGGTTCGCAGCGACACTCCTCGGTTGCATATTCACAGCGTGGGCTGAAGGCACAGCCCTTGGGCAAATTGGCAGGATCAGGGGGCAAGCCCTCGATAGGATGGAGCCACTCTTCATCCACATTCATGTTTGACAGAGAGCCAAACAAACCAATGGTATATGGGTGCGAAGGATGATCAAATATCTCCTCTTTGGAACCATACTCCACGATTTTACCAGCATAGATAATGGCTACATCATCGCAGGTCTGGGCAACAACGCCCAAATCATGGGTAATCATAATCATAGATGTTTGGAACTTTTCCTTCAAGTCGGCAATCATATCCAGAACCTGTGCCTGAATGGTAACATCCAGTGCGGTAGTGGGTTCGTCTGCAAGCAAGAGCTGAGGATTACAGGCCAGTGCAATGGCGATGACCACACGCTGCTTCATGCCGCCAGAGAACTGATGAGGGTATTCCCTGAAACGGGATTCATCAATACCAACCAGCGCAAGCATTTCTTTTGCACGTTTGTCAGCCTCTTCATCCGTCACGTCGTTATGAAGTTTGATGGCCTCCGAAATCTGCTCACCTAGGCGCTTCACTGGATTCAGCGCAGTCATGGGATCCTGGAAAACCATGGATATTTTGTTTCCGCGGATGCCCTGCATTTCCTTCTCACTCAAGGACAACAGTTCTTGCCCTTCAAAATAGACCTCGCCGCCAACAATTTTGGCAGAGTGGTCAGGCAGGATGCGCAGAATACTTTTTGCGATAGTGGTTTTACCTGCACCGGTCTCACCGACTAGTCCTAAAGTCTTACCCTTGCCCAGTTCAAACGAAACACCATTGACCGCTTCAATGATATCGCCCGCAGATGTGTACTGCACAACGAGATCTTTTACTGAAAGAAAAACTTTTTCGTCACTCATCTTCTTTCCTCCTTAGTCCTTCAACTTCGGATCCATCGCATCACGCAAGCCGTCACCCAGAATATTCAGTGCAAACACCGTGATCATAATCGCAAGACCAGGGAACAGAACCAGATAGGGATAATCCAACATATAAGCACGACCATTGGCGAGCATTGCGCCCCATTCCGGTTCCGGCGCTTGAATTCCCAGGCCGATGAAACTCAGACCCGCTATGGAAACTATTGTAGAAGCGGTGCCCATGGTAAAGCTGACCAACATGGGTGCAAATGCATTGGGCACCATATGTTTTAAAGCAATACGAACCTTGCTGCAGTTGATAGACTCCGCCGCCTCCAGATACTCCATGTTTCGAATGTTTAGAATGGATGCACGCTGCAAACGAGCCGCGCCCGCAATACCGCCAATAGACATAGCCAACACCGTGTTAACAAAACCTGTGCCCAGGGCAGCGGCGACTGCAATCATCAGCACCATGCTGGGTATGGCCTGGATAACGTCAAGGCAACGCATGATGATATTATCTACCGTACCACCAAAGTAGCCTGCGACAACGCCCAGGGAAATGCCGCCAATGGCAGTAAGCAGCAGCGCCGCAAAACCGATACCCAGGGAATAGCGGGTGCCATAAAGCAGGCAACTTAAAATATCACGACCCATGGCATCTGTTCCCAATAGATGGGTGGCGGAAGGCGGAGACAGCAAATTCATATAGTCCATATATGCATAGTCATAAGGAATGATCCACGGGGCAATAATTGCAATAAAGACCTCTGCCAGAAAAATGTACAAGCCCAACATGGCGGTTTTATTCTTGGAGAGACGACCCATCACAATGCGAAATTGAGTCTCCTTCTTCGCTTTCTTTTTAACTGAGCCAGTATCCTTCACCGACATGATCATTTTCCCCCTTTCTTACTGGTGAACATAGCCTTGATTCTCGGATCAACAAAAGCGTAGATTGCATCCACTATCAAAATACATAGACTAAAAGCGATAGCCAGGAAAATAACGCCGCCTTGGACCACAGGAAAATCTCGCTGATTGACCGCTGTGATGATATAGGTACCGACACCATTGATTGAAAAGATGGTCTCTATAATCATAGAGCCCCCTAACATATGCCCGAAAGAAGTACCTATCACTGTGATGATGGGGATCAGAGCATTGGGTAATGCGTGCTTATAGATCACAGACCGCTCTGGAACGCCCTTTGCGCGAGCTGTAACGATGTAGTCAGACCGAATGACTTCCAGCATACTGGACCGGGTCTGCCTTGCCTGTGTCGCTATACCGCCAAAGGAACCAGCAATCGTCGGCAAGATAAAATGAATGAAGGAGCTGTCACCAGAGGCCGGCAGGATCCGCAGCTGAACGCAGAAGAGCACGACAAGCAGCATCGCCAGCCAGAAGCTAGGCATTGATACACCAACAAGAGAAAGTATCATACAGGTTCTGTCAATCCAGCTGTTTTGATGAATCGCTGCCGTGATACCCAACGGAATGCCGACGAGAACCGAGATAAGCATACACATGACTGCCAGAAGCAAAGTCTTGGGAAGTCTTGCCATCAGCTGTTCAACAACAGGTAAACCTGTAATATAGCTTTCACCCATATCGAAATGGAGGAACACATTCTCCATATATCGGAAAAGCTGTACATAGTAGGGATCATTCAAGCCCATTATTTCCCTTTGGGTTGCCAACTCCTCAGCTGTAGCGTTAGTACCAAGAATGATCTGTGCAACATCACCAGGGACAAAGTACATAATTGTGAACACAAGGACAGTAACACCAAGAACAATTGGAATCATCCAAAGGATGCGCTTCGCAATATATCGTTTCATTGTTTCCCTTCCTTTCTTTTGAAGATATCTGTGGTAAGCCAGATTTCTCCGGCTTACCACATATTCGTAGATTTGTAGCAGAGCAAATTTCTCAAAAATTACTTCAGAATGATAGCACCGCTCATAAGTGTTGCCAAGGCATCAAAGGGACAGGATTCAACGGTTTCTGCATTGTAGAAAGTGAAGGTAACATTGTCATACAAGCCATAGGCATACAGGGTGTCTATCATATAGTAGTGAAGCGCATCCTGATCAGCCTCTGTAGCACCCACGGTACAGGCAGCTTCAATCAGACTATCAAGTTCCGGATCATACCAACTGGCTGTGGCGCTTCCGTTGAACACGCTGGAGTGCAGTTTGCTCTTGACAATGGCTGCATTATAGGTGCCGCCGACACAGTTAATCATCAGATCATAGTTCTTACCATCGGCAAAGGATGAGCCATACAGAGCAGAGTCAAATGCATCAATGGTAACAGTAATGCCGATATCTCTCAAATTGGACTGAATAACCTGTGCGCACTTGCTCCAGGAATCGCTGGATAAAGTCAAAATTGTCAACTCCAGTTCGTCGGGAGCGTACCCAGCCTCTGCCAACAGCTCGGCCGCCTTGTCAGGATCATAATCATAGTAGTCCTCATCATCCCACTTTTCATTATAGCCAACATGGATGGAACTGCCAAAATCCTTTTTGACCTGGCCATTGCCTTCAAGAGCTGTCATCACAATGGCTTCGTTGTTAATCGCATAAGCAATTGCCTGACGAAGCTTGAGATTATCTGCAGTGGGCTTACCTTCAGAGCCGGAAAAGTACAGCTGGTATCCAATAGGATTCAGGAACGAAACTTCGCCGTACGCAGAATTATCCTGGAAACGACTAATGACAGAGGTACTCATCTGAAGCATGACATCTATGGTTCCAGTTTCCAGGGCAACTGACTGCTGAGCAGCTTCCACGATGGGAACAAACTCGATTTCCTCAACAATGGCCTCTGCAACAGAAGGAATCAGCGACGCATCGGTTTGCCAGTAACTGTCGACCTTCTTCCAGGAGGCACCGCTGCCGGAGGTATAAGATACGCATTCATAAGCAGTGGTAGAGATAGGACCATTCTCGAAGCCGTTACTTTCCTCGTATGCCTTCCATGAGAAGACTCTGGTGCCGACCAGCAAGCCGTCCAGAGAATCCACAAAATTATCTGCAAGGACAACGCTTACGGCATAGTCAGACAGCTTCTCATAGCTTTCAAGGTATCGGGTAATGCTAGTGTAGTTGGCCTCATATGCATAATCCCAAAAGGCGATGATATCATCAATTGTGATGTTGTTTCCATCACGGTCAACTATGTAATCATACAGTTCAATAGTATAGGTTTGTTCTGCGGTCTCCGTCCAGCTCTTGGCACAGAAAGGAACAACTTCCTTATTTTCATCATAGGCACCCAGGGTCTCATAGGCCACAGATTTCATTGCCAGATCTGCATTGCCCCATGAAGGGTTGAAGGGGGCTATGCTGGAACAGGTCTGAGTCACACCAATAGTGACCTTGGTCTTGGAAGTAGTGCCTTCGCTCTCCGAGGCGCTGCTGCTCGAACTGCTCTCAGAACTGCTGCCACATCCTGTCAGCATCGCCAGGCTGACAGCTCCCAGTCCCATTCCGGAGACTTTCAAAAAGTCCTTACGCGTAAGTTTTTTCATTCCATTTCCTCTCCTTATTTTTTATTATTATCTTTCCGGCAGGTTTGCACTTGCCGGAAAAGCCGGGAGAAATCATTTCTGAAGTGCTTTTTCGAACATGTCCAGCATTGCAGTAGTGATAATCTCATCATTGCGACCCTCCCGCACTTTGCCATAAGACTGAAACACCTTATGACCAGTGGAGGCGTCGTCCAGTAAATAACCAACCCCAGGTTCACCAATGTGGGTTACAATCATGGTGTTCTTGTAAGGGGAAATTTCTTTGCACTTTACTCCGATTTCGTTATATAGTTCTGCCGCGATGCCCCATATTGCGATATCGCCCAGCAAAATCAACTGCGCCTTCATAGGTGCCTCTTCCTCACATGGAACCATATCCACCAGATGCTTCTCTGGTTGAGGATCATCGGGTCCGATGTATCCGCCCCATTCCAGAAAATTGTCCAGTGCCAGTCGGTGGAACCGGAGGTCCACTCCATCAGGATATTTCTGGGTCGGAAAGTAAACCAACTCATCTTCGGTTGTAATCTTCATCATACTCTTGGCTGCATCAATGCTTTTAATTGTACGCAGAGCATCCATGCCATGCTGCTGACCCAGCGCAACACCGTTTTGATATGCGGCACCGGGAACGCGCTCCTTCTGGCGCATGGTTCCGTCAGGATCATACAACTGCACGACAGACATGGTGTAGGGATTCTGGTTCCCAGCTGCTCCGGATTGCCATAGAACAACGGCATCGCCACCATAGTACTGCTCAACCATCTTCGACGCGATACCGGGAATACCACAGGTCAGCTTGTTCTTACCGTCCAGGTCCGGGGAACACATAGAAGAATTAGCATGCATTGCATAATTGAGAATCGCTGCGATTAAGTTTCCTTCATAGTCCACGAACTTGATTGCAGCCAGAGTTTTGTCGCTGCAGCCTTCCCAGTTGTTTCCCTGCATCCAATATCCATCGTCATATAGCTTGTCTCGATTGACATTGATAAAACTCTTTCCTTCACCGTAGCCATATTTAGCAGGCTTCATGTTAGCAAGTGCATCTGCGACTACTGCCATACTCTGAGCCATGGCATACGCACTGACCTTTTCAACATTGCCCATGACAATATTGTGAGGATCCTCCATACCATTGCCGTCACTGGGATTCTCTTTGGTGCCCTTGCAGAAATAACCCATATGGTTATGCGTACCAAACAGGAGCATACTGTCCTGTTCAAAGCCATAGGCTGCCTCAAATCGATCGCGTATCTCATCAGGGAAAGGCACGCCCGCCAGATCCCATCCACAAATCAGAAACTTTCTGTCCCCATTGTCGATGACAATCGCCTTAACCATAAGAGGCTCGTTTTCACGAACACCTTCATACAGCCCCCGCATGTCGGGGAGTGGTAACATGTCTGGTGTGGGCGTGATGTCCCTTTTAGCTGCGCCGACCATTATTGCTTTCATAATTATTGCTCCTTTCTTTTTGTGATGTGTGTTTTTCTGTTTCACGCTAATGATTTACAAAGATAAAATAGCAAAAAATAACAAACGGCAATACTATAATTTTAATTTTTTTATTGTATTTTTTTGTCATTTCTGACAGTCTTCTCTCCCCAAATAAACTCATTTTTATTCAAATTGCAAAGCGGTGTCGTTTGCGTTCAAAAGCTTTCATTGTGAAAATTTAAATTTCTTTGTTTTTCATAAAAATCGTGTAAATCAGAGGGCTGTTGGTGTGTTCTGGAAACACGAGCGTTCGGTTTCTTAAGCTTTTCCGAAGCAAAAACTCCGGTTGCCTTTCGTTTATTTTTAGTATATAGTAATCATGAATCGAACAATATCCGAATGACTATCCGGTAGTTAAACACTTTAGAGAGGTTTGCACCTCTCTAAAGTGTTTAACTACCGGCGTTGTCGCGTTTGCACTCATGACGATGCAAATTTGGGACGATATATCCACAGTTTCCTTTCATCATTTATGCTATGATTTTCCTGAAATTGATTTTCGCTCTTGACTCGAGGGGATATTTCCCCTATATTGATGAAAGGAACATCTCAAATGGAAGATTTTCAAATTGAATTCTATCGTACTGAACATGGAGATTGTCCCGTTGAAGATTTTCTCGATCAGCTTGATGATAAAATGCTGATCAAAGTGTTGAGAATAATCTCGCTTTTAAAGAATTTTGGAAATGACTTGCGTGAACCTTATTCAAAACATCCGAAAGATGGAATCTTCGAATTGCGCATCTCCCAGGGCTCCGATATCTCAAGAATACTATATTTTTATACCTCCGGGAAAATGATCGTTCTTACCAACGGATTTATCAAAAAGACGCCAAAAACACCGACAAAAGAAATTGAAAAGGCCAAACGCTGCCGCAAGGATTATGCAGAAAGGAAAAACGCTCATGGATGATTTTACAAAATATCTCAATAAGAAACTGGAAAACCCAGATTTTAAAAAGGAATGGGATGCCTCTGAGCCGGAATATAACCTGATGGCAGCTCTTATTGAAGCGCGAAAAGCTCAGCACCTTACCCAGAAGCAGCTGGCAGATCGCACCGGCATTGACCAATCTGACATCAGCAAAATTGAAAAGGGAAATGCTAATCCAGCCCTGTCGACTTTAAAGCGTCTGGCCGATGGGCTGGATATGGTATTAAAACTGGAACTGGTTCCGAAGCGGCATTCTTGAAATATGGACATGTTCGCTGACGCGGACATTACTCCACCTGAATCCCGGTGTACACCCCGTTCGTTTTCTCCTCCGCATAATACGTGATCGTAACACGGTCTCCCACATCGAAAATCACCGCGTTCTGATCGTCCGCCGCGGAGACGGCATAATACACGTCGCCTCCCAGTTGAAAGTAGAAAATCGTGTTGCCGTCCACGACCACCGTACGGATTTCCGTGATCTTACCCGTGACGGTATCAGTGCCGGTGATGTCCGTCTCCTCAATCGGGTTTAAGACCTTCACCCCATTCTCCACCAGCAGCGCCTCGTAATTCGCCTGGCACTCAGCCACCGAGCTGCCGGTCGCGGTGATCTGATAATCCTTCACATTGACCATCGCGTACATTTTGACCAACTGCGCGGAATCCTTCAGCGACATGAAATAAGTCGGCTCCTCTGAAATATTGAGCAGAATCGGGAATGTCGCCTCATACCCCAGGTGCTGCACCGCGCCCTCCGCGGAGGACATCGCGGAATACTCCGTCGCGCCGGAAATGCTGTAATAGCGCGCGTCCTTCGTCCGCTGGTTCACCAGAATGAAGCCCACGTTGGACTCGTCATTGCCCGCGGAGGTCACGCCCGTATAAAGGTAAACATCATCGTTCATCGCAATATAGTTATAGCCGTCCGAGGTCGTCGTCACGCCCTTCTGCCCCAGCCAGGAATTGATCCAGCCGTTGATGAGCGTACCGTGATAATTGTACTGCGCCACCAGCTGATCCGCCGAGTAAACGCGGTCGACCCAGGTCGGCACCTCCTCATAATAGGTGCTCTCACCAGTGATCGCGTTGACCAAAACCGCGCCCTTCGTATCCTCACCGCCGAAAAGGCCGATCGTATGCACCGTGCGCGAGCAGACCCACCAGGGCGTCCCGTCCTCATCGATCTCGAAATTCACGTCGCTGAACATCATGGTGGGGTAACGGAACCGAAGCAGGCGGTAAAGATTGCGTCCGAAATGCTCGCTGGTCGAATATTTCATTCCCTCGTCCAGCTTCACCAGATCAGCCTCCTGCGTCACCATATTGACGATAATGTAGCCCGGCAGACCATCCGCGCGGTTGTTGAACCATTTGATGATATTTCCATAGAGCAGAGGCGCCACACGCACCGGATTGTTCTGATAATTGATCTGCGAATACTCGTAGTCCGACACCTCGAACTGCGAGACCAGGTTGCTGTCGGTGCTGCTTAAACTGCCGAGCGCGCGGCTGCCGAGCTGCACGCTGGAATCTTTATCCAGCATCGGGATCTTATCATAGGAAATCTCCGCGACCTCCTCAGTAAAGTCGCCGGTCTGCACATTCAACAGGTTATAATACGCTTCCGCGTGAAATATTTCAGACGAATAAACCGCGCCCACAACCGCCAGTAAGCAGAGCACACCAAGCAGAATCAACGGTACTTTGCAGCGCGCGAAAACCGTCCTGCCCATAAAAATCACATTACCGCCGGCATGCATGTGCACGCCGGAAGCCAGCAGCGTGATAAAGATATAGAATACCAGCAATACAATCAGAAAGAACCAGAAATCCGGCGCTTTTGGATTGATTGCGGGCAGCATGAGATAAAAATAAATGCCTCCGAAGATGACTGTCAGGATCAGGCGCGCAAGCAGGCCCGAAAAGACTGTCGCTTTATTGTTTTGTCTCATATTCTTCCTCCCTTAATTTTGACAGATCTACCTGATAAATGTAACCCAGCGGCTCTGCTTCCCGCTGATAGAACATAACCATGTACCACGGCAAATAATCTATGTCATTTTCCGCCTCAGCGTTTCCTTTGCAGAAAACAATTTTTTTTCCAAAAATCCAGTTTTCAATCTCAGACATATGATTTAAGGCCGGATGTTTTTTATAGTCGCTTCCGGATTTCACTTCAATCAAATCTGTCTTCATTCCATTTTGCACTACAAAATCCACTTCACCCATTTTTTTCGATTCATAATAATGAAGAGAAAAGCCCCCGGATCTGATCGACTGTGCAAATACATTCTCCAGAATACTGCCCATATTCACTTCCATATCTCCATTCAGAAGCGCAAACTGAATATTGGTCATACACGCTGCGCAGAGCAGACCGGTATCATTCAAAAATAATCTGAATATATTTCTCTTTTCATTGATCTGAAGCGGGGCCTGCGGCTGAGCCACATTATAAGAAGGCAGCGCCACTCCGGCATCACTCAGCCATAAAAAAGAGTTCTCATATCGATTATATCTGCCATTTTCATCAATTTTACTCAGAAAAAATCTTCTGTTTTTATCATTTAACTGTGAAGGAATGCTGTCAAAAATTGCCTGAATCTTAATTCTTTCGCTCCCTGTCGCATACTTCGCAATGTCAAGTCGATATAATTCCAGGATATCCCTCTGTACCTGTACAACCCTTCCGATATCATGGCTGTCCACATATGTCTGAACTGCGGCAGGCATTCCGCCGACGACAACATGCGTATAAAAAAGCTTCAGCATTGTCGTGTGAATGGCATCAGGAACCGGCTCTTTTTTCATATAACACTGTCTCAGACGTGAGATTGTCGACTCCTGCACTCCGTTTGCATACGCATATTCCTCAAAGCTCATGGGATACATATAATAAATTTCTTCAAAACCAACCGGATACGAGCGTACCTCATGATATCGGACGCCCAGCATGGATCCTGACTCAATATAATCAAATCGTCCGTCTTCTACCAGAAATTTTATCGCAGACCGGGCATTCGGGCACTCCTGAATTTCGTCCAGAAAAACCAGCGTCTTTCCAGGCTCCATTTTCTGCATTTTAAAAGCGGTCAGATTTTCTATAATCGTGTCCGCATCCAGATTCCCTGCAAAAATCTTATATGCATCCGTGTCCATAACAAAATTGATTTCCACAAAATTCTCATAATGCTCACGTCCGAACTGTTCAATGATCGTTGTCTTGCCAATCTGTCTGGCGCCGATCACGCAAAGCGCTCTTTTTGGCTTTTCGTCTTTCCATGATTTCAGCTTTGTATAAATCTGTCGCTCAAGCATTAGTCACAACACCTCCGATACAAGCATTGTAACATTTTTCTGAAAATTATCAACGGTTTTTGCTACGTTTTTCTTTATTTTTGTGATGAGGTTTGCTACGTTTTTTCAAAATTATAACACTTCACTTGTAGCAGTCAAGCAAAGTTTCTGTGGCATTCGCCGTCATTTCGTGGTAGGATAAACGAAGCAAAAACACAAAATCACTAAAAAAGGATACCCGACTACCTATGTTATTTCAGATCACCAACGGCACGGTCATGTTTTCCGACCATGTCATTTTACACGATATCAATTTTGAAATCCGCAACACGGAAAAAATCGCCGTTGTCGGCCGCAACGGCTGCGGCAAGACGACGCTGCTGAAACTGATTTCCGGCGAAGTGGAACTGGAGGAAATAAACGGCGTTCACTCGGCCATTTCTTCCACCGGCAATCCGCAGATCGGCTATCTGAAGCAGATCGCGTTCGAGGATTCCTCCATCTCCTTAGAGGACGAGATCCGCAAATCCTTCGCCTCGATGATCCGGCGCAAAGAGGAGCTGGAGGCCCTGGCCGCTGAACTCGAGCACGACCATTCCGACGCAAAGGTCGCCCGCTACACGCAGCTGGAGGAAGCCTTCAAGGAGGACGGCGGCTACTATTTCGAGAAGGAATACGAGGTCATGGTCCGCAAATTCGGCTTTTCCGAGGAAGAACTGAAAAAACCTCTGTCAGATTTTTCAGGCGGCCAGCAGACAAAAATCGCGTTCATCAAGCTGCTGCTCTCGAAGCCGGATATCCTGCTGTTGGACGAACCGACCAACCACCTCGATATTACGACCATTGAATGGCTGGAGGGATATCTGCGTTCTTACCCGAAGGCTGTCGTGCTGGTATCGCATGACCGGATGTTCCTGGACAATATCGCGGATGTCGTATATGAGATTGAGTATGGGACCGCGAAACGATATCCGGGCAACTATACGAACTTTGTCGCCCGCAAAAAAGAAAATTATGAAAAACAACTGAAGGATTACAACGCGCAGCAAAAGGAAATCGCGCGTCTCACGCGTATGGTGGAGCGCTTCAAGGGCAAGCCGACGAAGACCTCCATGGCACAGTCGAAGGAAAAAGCCATCGAGCACATGGAAAAGATCGAGTCGCCCGACAAAGCGGATCTGCGCACCTTTCACGCAAATTTCCAGCCGCTCACCCAGACAGGAAATGATGTGCTCTCCGTCTCAGAGCTGGCCATCGGCTACGATAAGCCGCTGTCCGTGATCTCACTGGAACTCAAGCGCGGCGAGAAGCTGGGCATCGTGGGCGGCAACGGCCTGGGCAAATCGACCTTTTTAAAGACGTTAGTCGGGCAGTTGGATCCTCTTTCCGGCGGATATCGCTACGGCGTACACGCCCAGATCGGCTATTTCGACCAGCAGATGGCGATGTACCAGAGTGATAAAACAGTTCTCGACGATTACTGGGACGAATTCCCGACACTGACTGAAACAGAGGTGCGTAATTCGCTGGGCGCGTTCCTTTTCACCGGTGAGGATGTGTTTAAGGAAATCTCCATGCTTTCCGGCGGGGAGAAGGTAAGGCTTTCACTGTGCAAAATCTTCAAGCGCCGCCCGAATATTCTGATTCTGGACGAGCCGACAAACCACATGGACATCGTGGGAAAAGAGACGCTGGAAAACATGCTGGCGGAATATACCGGCACGGTGATCTTTGTATCGCACGACCGGTATTTTGTGAAAAAAATCGCCACGCAGATTCTGGCCTTTGAAGACGGAAGCACACACCTGTACCGCTTCGGTTTTGATGAATATCAGGAGCATCTGGATTTATCGCTTACAGGTGCTGACGCGGATGATACATCAAATGCCCGCCGCGAGCCGCTTCTCGGCGGCGCCATCAGCACAAATGCCTCCCAGGGGAAGCGTCAGACCGGCGTCAAAGCTTACAACAATCCGGGCAAGGAGCGCTCGAAGCTGGAGCGCAAGGTACAGAAGACAGAGGAAGCGCTGGCGGAAAAGGAGGCACAGCTGGCCGCCTTAAAGGAAGAGCTTCTGCTGCCAGAATATGCCTCCAGCTATACGAAGCTGACGGAAATTCAGGCACGGATTGACGCGCTGGAGGCAGAGATTGCGGCGGACATGGAGGTATGGGAGGAGCTTTCCTCGCAGCTGGAGGAACTGCCGCAGGAGTGAGGCTGTCAGACGGCTGAGGTCAGGAAACGGTCATGCCTCATGTGAGTTTGAAAAAGGTCTGCAGCTTCTTACGAAGATTGCTCCCGTTTTCAAATATGCGTGGCCATCAACACCAGCTTTCCGGCGCTGTATTTTTCAATGCAGGCCGCCACGTTCTGCCGGTTTTCCTCATCCAGACCCGTAAACGGCTCATCGAGAATCAGGATATCGGCGGGCTTAGCCAGGGCTCTGGCCAGAGCGACCCGCCGGCGCATGCCGCCGGAGAGCTCGGCGCAGGGCTTCTTCCAGTCTTCCTCCGCAAGCAGATCTTTTAAAAATTCCGCTGCTTTTGCTCTGCTGCCGGTCACCATGGAAACGTTGGTCAGGGCGTCATAATCCATGCAGAGACGGTTCTCCTGAAAAAGCATGGTCAGGCTGCTGCCGTGCAGGTCGATTTGTCCTGCGTCCGCAGGCTCCAGGCCCGCAATCAGCCGAAACAGAGTGGTTTTGCCGCCGCCGGAGGGCCAGGTGAAGCGGATGGTCTCACCAGCAGTATAGGATGCGGAGAAGTCTCTTAAGACTTCGTTGGCGCCGTAGGATTTGGAAAGATGCTTTATCGTCAGGATACTATTCTGATCGTCTTTCTGTTTATTTTGTTCATTCACGATGCCACTGCGTTCATCACGACCTATATTTCCATTTGCCATCTGGTTTCCTACTTGCTGAGAGATTTCAGTCGCCTCAGACTCTGCAGATTTCATTGCCGACACAGACGAAGCTGCCGATTCAATTTTCATTTTCTTCTCTGGGATTCGAACACAACCGCTTCTTTTGACTGCCCGGCACTGCGGCTCCCAGGCCATAAACATGTCCCACAGCTTTAACAGCGCCTTCTCACACAGAATGCTGATCAGGATAATCACCGCGCTCCAGGCCAGGATTCCCGCCGTGTCCAGCGTGATCTTCGCCATATACAGACCCTCACCGATAGAAAAATCCGGAGTACCGATGACCTCCGCGGCCACGCCGGACTTCCAGCTCATGCCCACCGCGATACGCAAACCCGCGGTGAGGAAAGGATTCAGGGCAGGCCGGTAAATATAAAAGCACTTATTCCACATAGGCACACGCAGCACCTTCGCCATCTCCAGAAGCTCCCTGTCCGCGCTCTTTAAGCCCTGGAGTGTACTGATATAAATCTGCGGCAGCACCACACAAAAGCTGACGGCCACTGCAAGGACCTGCGAATGCCACCAGATCAGGAACAGCACGACAAAGGACGCCACCGGCACCGCCTTAATCAGCGTCATGAAAGGACTGAAAATCTCCTCCAAAATGGTAAACCGCGTACTGAACACCGCCAATAAAAAGCCCACAGAAAAGCCCAGCAGAAAACCGGCCCCAATGCGCAAAAAGGAAAACCAGATGGTTTTCCAGAACGCGAAGGTAACGACCCTCTTAAGGAGGGCGGTCATGGTCGTGACCGGCCCCACTAAAAGGATCTTGTTGTCCACCCACAGGCTTAAAAGCTGCCAGACAAGGAGCCAGCCCAGGATGATGAAGGTTTTTCGGATGACTTTCTTTACAGAATCAGACATAATTTTACTCAGCTGTATATCATGAGCAAAAGACGCTCATGATCAAAATTCGTCGCTCACCGGGCACTGACTTTACAATGCTGAAATCATTCAGCAGAAGAGATAAAATAAAAATCCTCCCCCGGCAGCGCACCGCCTACCATATCCGGGCTTTGGGAATACAGCACCTCCAGATATCCGGAGAGCTTCTCCTGCATCTCCTCCCCGTCAATGTACACAATATTGCACTCGGGAATGGCTTTCTCCGCAATCGCGGCGCTGCCTACAATCCCGGCCTCCGCAACCAGTTCTGCGGTGTGTGCCACATCGCTCAGTGCCTCTTCGGCGCTCGCCTTACGCTCCGCCATGAAATTTAACACAGCCGCTTCATGTTCCTCTAAAAACTCCGTGCGCACAATGGTTACGCCGGTCACCAGGGCATTGTCTGCCCCCTGCTCTTCCTGCAGTGCATTCCATGCTTCATTGATATCTACAGCCACCACCAGGGATTCATTCTGATTACAGGCCACGGTTACGAAAGGCTGTGGTAATAAACCGATCGCAGTCGGATCCTCGGCCAGAATCGCCGCCACCTCGGAAGACTCTGACTTATATTCCAGCGTACAGTCGGTCACACCATAACCCGCCAGCAGATACTGCAGCGCGTAATCCGGCGTAGTGCCCTTGCTTGGCAGATATACGGTTCTGCCGCTCAGGTCCTCAATACTGTTGATACTCTCATCCCCAGTCACCAGGTAAAGCACGCTCAAAGTGTTAATATCCAGCACCGTAACGCCTCCCTCGGTTTTATTGTACAGGGTGCTGGCCGCGTTGGCCGGGATCAGGATGATATCCAGCTCTCCCTTGACCAGCGCTGTCGTAATCTCATCCGCTGCTGTTGCGATGGTAAACTCATAATTGCCGGTCGTTTCCCCGTTTTCAGAATCTTCCATCAACTGTACCAGGCCGATCGTGGTCGGGCCGGACAGAGAACCAATGCGGATCAGAGTGTCATCTATCTCTTCTGCCTCGGCAGCCTCCTGTGAAGTTTCCCCTGTTTCCGCGTCAGCTTCTGTCTGCGCGGTTTCATCCGCTGTCTCCTCCGCAGTCCCTTCTTCCTCAGAAGTCTCTGTCTCAGATTCTGTCTCTACGGTCTCCTGCGTTGCAGTCTGCGTGCTGCTGCCGCAGCCGGTAAATAAGCCGCACATCAGTGCAATGCAGCACATCACTGCCAATCGTTTCTTTTTCATAATCTCCTCCATCATACACACAAAATGATTTCGGCAGAAGCCAGCACAGCGTCCTCGAAATAACCGGCCTTTCTGCTTGTCCGCCGAAATCATTTTACTATATCCTTGTTTGGATTGCCATATGAACTTTATGTCCGGATGTACTGTATTTCGTACATTACTGTCTCAATACTTCTGCGGCATCTCCCACGCGTGATGATCAGTATGTAAGAGCTGATGCGCCTTGTGTCCATTCGGCTCGCCGAAGAAAGACTCATACAGCTTCTGCACATCCTGGTTCTCATGAGAGAATCGGGTGGGCGCGTTTTTATCAAGGCTCCGTAACGTCCCGCCGCGCTCCACTGCCAGCTCCTCTCCGTCATGGATTGACTGTCCGCCGCCGCCCGCGCAGCCGCCCGGGCAGGCCATGATTTCCACGAAATCATAGTGCACGTCGCCGCGCTTGAGCGCTTCAATGAGCTTCCTGGTATTGCCCAGACCGCTGGTCACCGCCGTCTTGATCTCCGGTCCCTTGATATGATATACCGCCTCAGTCCAGCCTTGCTGATACACCGCGGGTCTCGTCTCACGGAAAATACTGATATCCGGGTTCTCCCCTACCAGCAGATAATACGCGCTGCGAAGCGCCGCCTCCATGACGCCGCCGGTGGTGCCGAAAATCACACCCGCGCCGGTGCCGTCCTGCATCAGCTGGTCGCAGTCCACGTCCTTCAAACTCTTCGGATCGATATGCGCCGTGCGGATCATGCGGTTCAGCTCTCTTGTGGTCAGGGAAATATCCACATCATGTCCCTGATATTCCTCATAGAAGAGCTCCATATTGACCTCGCCCTTTTTAGCCGTACAGGGCATAATGGAAACGGTCACCATATCTTCCGGAGCCACCCCGATCTGCTGCGCAAAGAAGGTCTTCATCACCGCGCCGAACATCTGCTGCGGGGACTTCGCGCTGGAAAGCCTGTCTGTCAGCTCCGGATACTGGGATTTGATGAAACGAACCCAGCCCGGACAGCAGGAGGTGAACATCGGCATCTGCGCCGTGTCTCCTTTAGAGAAGCGGTCGATAAACTCCGTCCCCTCCTCCATGATCGTCAGATCCGCGGTAAATACGGTATCAAATACGTAATCAAAGCCAATCCGGCGAAGGGCGTCCGTGATCTTGCCGATGGTCGCTTCCTCTCTGGAAAGCCCCAGCTCCTCGCCCCAGGCCGCGCGCACCGCCGGCGCCACCTGCACCACGGTGATTTTGCGTTTATCGCCAATGGCATCCCGGACGCGGTCCGTATCGTCCCGCTCGCGCAGCGCGCCGACCGGGCAGTGCGTAATGCACTGACCGCAAAGGGTGCACTCGGTACCCTCGATTTTGCGGCTGCCGCGCACGACCACGCTCATTCTGTCTGATGTCCCGTTGGTATCCCAGATGCGGATGCCCTGCACCTTGTCGCAGATCTCCACGCAGCGCATGCATTTGATGCACTTGCTGTTGTCCCGGATCAGCGGGAATTTGCGGTTCCAGTCCGATTTCTCGATGTGCTTCTCAAATGGCACGTCCAGGACATTTAACTCCTTCGCGGTGCTCTGCAGGGAGCAGTTTTCATTGCGGATGCAGAAGGCACAGTTGGTCTCGTGCTGGCTTAAGAGCATCTGCACGTTCTTTTTGCGGTTTCTGATGACCTTGGGGCTGTTGGTGGAAATCACCATGCCCTCCTCCACTACGTTGTTGCAGGAGGCCACCAGCTTTTCCTTGCCCTCGATCTCCACCACACAGACGCGGCAGGAGCCGAGCTCATTCAAATCCTTTAAATAACACAGAGTGGGAATCCGTATCCCCGCCTGCTTCGCTGCTTCTAAAATGGTGGTTCCCTCTGGAACAGACACCTGTATTTTGTCGATTGTCAGGTTTACCATACGTTCGTCCGCCCTCCTTTGAATGCTCCATAGCCGAAGTGGTCACAGCGCAGGCAGCGGCCCGCCTCCTGTGAACACTCTTTTTTCGTCATCGGGATCTCCACCCCGTCGAAATCGCAGGCCCGCTCACAGGCTTCTCTCTCGTTGATGTTCACTCTGCCGCAGGGGGTGCGGTCGTCAATATTCGGAATCGGGATCTCCACATCACAGGAAATAGGATGGTGGTAACCTAAATATGTATCTATGCTCGCGGCCGCCACCTTGGCAGCGCCCACCGCCTTAATCACAGTCGCCGGACCGGATGCGCAGTCGCCCGCGGTAAAGACGCCCGGCATGCCCTTCACAGCCGCTGTCTTGTCCGCCTGAAAGCGTCCCCTCGAAACAGGCGCTCCCGCAGCCTCAAAATGCTGATACTCGATATCCTGACCGATTGCCACGATCACCGTCTGGCAGGGAATGAGAACGTCCTCCTCACCGGTAGGTTTCACGCTGGCCCTGCCGCCCTTGATCGTGCTGATCATCTGCGGTCTGGCCCAGAGGCCGTATGCCCTGCCTTCCTCATTGACAGCGATTTTCACAGGAGCCATCAGGGTGCGCATCTCCACACCCTCCGCCATCGCGCCCTCAATCTCCGCGGGCAGAGCGGTCATATCCGCCACTCTGCGGCGGTAGACGATGGAAACCTTTCTGGCTCCCAGACGGACTGCAGTACGCACCGCGTCCATGGAAACGTTGCCGCCGCCTACCACTACAACCTCCTGACCGGTCAGGTCCACGGGAGTGCCCAGACCCACGCCGCGCAGAAGCTTCACCGCGGAAATGACGCCCTCGGCATCCTCACCCTCGACTTCCAGCTTTTTATCCGTGCTGGCGCCGATGGTAATGAGAACCGCGTCGTACTGCTTCCTCAGATCATCCATCGTAATATCTTCGCCGATACATGTATTGTATACAACCTCCACACCGGTCTTTAAAATGGCCGCGATATCCTGATCCAGCCTGTCCTTGGGCGGGCGATAGTTGGGAATGCCGTAGCGCAGCATGCCGCCTAACTTCGGCAGCATCTCATAAACAGTCGTCTGATGTCCCATCAGCTGCAGATAATAAGCAGTGCTCAGGCCGCAGGGTCCGCCGCCGATGATGGCGATGCGCTTGCCGGTAGAAGGCGCGCAGGCCGGCGGATCTACCTCGCCCGCGTAGTCGGCCGCCATACGCTTCAGCCCGCGGATATTGACCGCGTCATCCACGATTCTGCGGCGGCACTTGGTCTCGCAGGGATGCTCGCAGATAAAACCGCAGGTGGTGGGGAACGGGTTGTCTTTGCGGATCAGGCGGATCGCGTCCGCGTAACGCTCCTCATGCACCAGGGCTATGTAACCGGGAATGTCCACGCCCGCCGGGCAGTATGCCACGCAGGGAACCGGCTGTCCGTACTCGCAGGTGCAGCGGCCGTTACGGATATGCTCCTCATAATCATCGCGGAAGGTCTCCACGCCGTTGTAGACGACCTCCGCGGCCTCGTATCCGATGGCGCAGTCCGCGGTCTCCATAATCGCGGCGGCGGTGTCCCTGATCTGGTCGATCATATCCATGTCCGCCTGTCCGTCGAGCACCTTCTGCAGCATGTCCTTCAAATTGCCCAGGCCAACCCTGCAGGGCGTGCATTTCCCGCAGGACTGCGCGTGGCACAGCTCCAGAAAAGCTCTGGACATGTCAATGGGGCAGATGCCCACAAGATTGGAGGCCACCCGGCGCTCCAGATCCTTGTACAGCTGCTCCATCACAGTTCTCGCCTTCGCAGGCGAGGGCATTTCCAATCTGTTCATTTGTCTACCTCTCCATACTCTTCATCCCGGTGCTGTAAAAGCAGACTTCCATCTGCCATCAATCGTTTCACACGGTAAATTGGTTCGAAACGACAACACTTTCAAAATGTATTTTACCTTCTATTCCATTGAAAAGCAACCCGTATTCATGAATTCGTTTGGTTATTTTTTTCACAATTCAATCAAAATCCCGTGATTTTTTAGTTACTATTCACAGTATTTCTTTCCTTTGCAGAATACCTCTTTGTTATTTCGGCCGTCCTGCAGGTTCTATCCCCTACACAAAACCTCTATCTGCACGCCTCGCGCAATCGTTTTAGCACCTTCTTCTCCAGGCGGCTGACCTGCACCTGGGTCAGTCCAAGCCGCTCCCCCGCCTCAGTCTGGTTTTTGCCCTGAAAATAGCGCAGAATCATCAGCAGCCGCTCCGTGGAGGAAAGCAGCCCCAGCAGCTGCCCGCACAGCAGCCTGTTTAAAAGGCTGCCGCTCTCATCCCGTCCGTCTGACAGCTGTGTCACTTTTTCTGTTCCTTCCTCAAACAATACTTCCTCCAGGCTCTGTGCCGGTCTGGCGCTTTCCATTAACAGAAGAGCTTCCTCCGGTTTTAACCCCGCCGCTCCTGCCGCTTCAGTCAGGCTTGCCTCCCTGCCTAGCTTTTGAGAAAGCTCCTTCGCCGCCTCCTGAAGCCGGTTCTGCTTTTCCCTCGCCGCGCGGCTCATATGGATCTGGGCATCACTGCGGATAAAGCGCTGAATTTCCCCCAGAATCAAAGGAACCGCATAAGTAGAGAACTGAAATCCCAGCTCTTCCTGAAACCCCTCCGCCGCTTTACAAAGCCCCAGACAGCCAGCCTGAAAAATATCCTCCATGTCCAATCCCCTGTTTGAGAATTTTCTGCAGACAAATCGCACCAGTCCCAGGTTTTCCTCAACCCGCTTTTCTTTATTCTGTGTCATGGGAAGCCTCCGGGAGGATCAGCCTTTTCCACATGGATACGCAGGTTCCCAACCGCGGCTTCGACTCCACTTCAAGGCGATCAGTAAACGCTGCCATAAACGCGAAGCCCATCCCCGCCCGCTCGCCGTCCAGCGACGTAGAATACAACGGTTCCATGGCTTTTTTTACATCTTCTATTCCTGTCCCGGTATCCTCCACATCCACCCGCAGCAAGCGGCTGTTGACCCCATCCTCATACAGAAAAGCGGACAGATATACGATTCCATCCGTTGTCCCCTGATATCCGTGAATAATCGCGTTGGTCACCGCCTCCGACACCGCCGTCCGGATATCGTCCAGCACGTCCAGCGTAGGATCCAGACATGCGATAAATCCCGCCACCGCGATTCTGGCCAGGCTCTCGTTTTCCCCGCGGGATAAAAAACACAGCCGCATCTCGTTGATGAGAGCTCCTTCTTCTTCAGTCATATCAGTTTTCGGTTCAACGTTTGTCTCTTCTGTCATGTGATCCGTCTCTTCCGCTTTTGCCGTTTCTGCCATGCAAATCGCTTCTTTTGCTTTTTCCATCCCGTTCACGTCTCTTTCTTCTGTCATTGTCATGATTTCCGTCATTTCACCCCTCCTCCTTTTCCGTATCCGTAAGCGGCGCGGCAAAATGATAGACGCCGCTTTCTGAAAACATCCTCCGGATTCTCATGCTCTCATGTGTCAGATAAATTTTGCCGCCGAATGTCTGAAGCGTGCGCACACGTCCCATCACAAGCCCCACACCGGAGCTGTCCATGAACTCCGTCTCCCCGAAATCAAAAACCAGACACTCCACAGGCTTACGCAATAACTTTTCATCCACCTCTCTGCCCAGCGCGGACACATGATAATGATCCACTTCTTTCGGCAGCCTGACCCATAAACATTTTTCCTGCTCTTCCATAGATACCCTCCCCCTGCGTGTTCTCCAAGCCTTCCATACATAAAATAAAAATCAGGAGAACCCCTTTCGGGAATCCTCCTGTGTATTTTAAAATATTCATTTGTACATCAGCGCCGCTTACTCCAGCGCGTCCAGATAACCCTGCGCAAGCGTCGCGGTGTTGGTGCCCGGCACCAGCTCGATTACTTTCTCAAACGCTTCCCGCGCCTCATCCGTATACTCCAGTTGTGAGCAGCAAAGACCCAGATAATACCAGGCGTCTGAATAGGTATCATCATACAGCACGGCCGCGCTGAGAGAAGCGTAAGCTGATTCATAGTCTCCGGACTCACAGGTGCTGTAACCCAGATTATAAAAATAATCTCTGGCGTCCGAACCCACCAGCGCCTTTAACTGCTGATACAGCGTGGAAACGCTGGACTCGCTCTCTGAAAGCGCCTCATCCTGCGCAAGGCATACAGAGAAATAACCGTGAAGCGTGTCATAATCGGTCGGGTTAGTCAGGTATGCCGATACAGCCATAATCAGAGAATCGGCCACGCTTTCTGAATCAGAAGCGCCAAAATACTCCGCGTACTGCTCGCTCAATGTATCATACTGCCCCTGCAGCGTCTCCAGCGAGCTCTCCAGTTCCGCGATCGTCACATTCTGCGCGTCCATGGTCTCACTGTTTGCACGCAGCGTCTCCTCATACTCCGCTCTGGCGCTCTGCAGCCTGGAGGGCATCACCAGGAAAAACAGAATGGCAGCCCCTAAAACCAGACCAATCACCAGACCCGTAATCAGACCGCTTCCGGTCTTCGGCTCCGTCACATTGGCGGGCTGAATGATCACCTCATTGTCCCGCTCGTAGCGAACGGTTTCCTCTTTTCTGCGCTTTTTCTCATTTCCTTTGCGCAGAATTTCAGAAATCTCATTCAGGTACCGCTGCGCGGTGATATTGCCGCGATCCGCTTTCAGCACCTTTTTTAACAGAGCAGACGCTTTGTCGTACTCATTGTGGTGCATGTAAATCAAAGCCAGCAGCAGGTTTGCCTTCAGAAATTTGGGATTGAGCGACTGCACCCGTTTTAACTGGATCATCGCCAGATCGTCATTCCCCTCCTCGCAGTAAGCCAGCGCCAGATTATACTTGCGAATCGCCTGATCGAGGTTGCTCAGATCACTCTGCGACTTCTGCAGTTCGTTGATATACTGATCCGCCACATTGTTTTCCTGCTGTAGGTTGGTGGAAAGGGTCCACTCGCAGAGTGCCTGCGCCACCTCTCCCATCTCAAAATAAACAAGCCCCAGCAGATTATGGGCGTCCACATGTTCTTTATTTAATTTCAGACACTGATGCAGATCCCGCACCGCTCCTGTCAGATCACGCAGCCCGGCCTTTTCCAGCCCGGAATTGTACATGCGATTGGACGCGTACATGATTTGTTTATACTGTCTTACATCACTTTTGCAGGAGGTACAGAAATTGTGCGTCGTCAATTCAGCGCCGCAGCGATAACATTTCATGCAGATACCCCTGTTTTACACCTTTCCGTTTTTCAGCGTCTCCAGCAGCACATCCACCGCGTCTGTCATATCCTGCTGATAAATCAGCTCCTCCACCTCACCGATCTCAGTGCTGGGGTAGAACTTCTTAATCTCTTCATTATAGTCAATCATCATTTTCCCCTTTTTACAATAAAAACTTCATCGACTTTCGCCGGTATTTACGTCCTGGCAATCAACGCGTCCATCTGCGTTCGAAAACAGTTCCTTAGCCTCCCCTACAAAATACAGAGAGCCTGCAAGATAAGTTCTGTCGCCTTCGTGTCTCAGATCCATAATCCGTTTCCATGCCGCGTTCAGATCGCTTAAGACCTCCGTCGCAACCGTTTCTCCGATCCGGGAAGCAGCCTCCTGAAGAGCCTCCCCGCTTAAGCTTCTGTAGCTTTTCATCGGTGACAGAAAAATCTGTCCAAACAGACCGCTGTCCGCTATAAGCCTTAGCATCTGCCTGTAGTCCTTGTCCGCCGACGCCGAAAAAATCAGGCGCCGCATTCCTTCGCAGCCGTCCGCGGCCACACTTTTCAAAAAGGCCTGCATCCCGTCTGCATTGTGCGCGCCGTCCACATAAAAATCCGGAGCCAGCTCCTCCATACGTCCGGCCCAGTGCGTCTGATACAGACCGTCCAGGATAACATCCTTCGTCACACGTGCCGAAGACACGATGCCCTGTTCTGAAAGCGACTCTACCGCGGCCAGCGCCAGAGCGGTATTGTCCATCTGATACAACGCCGTTGTGTCGAGGCTTGCCCGGACAGTTCCATAATAATGGGAATAAAAGGAAAAATCAATGGATTTTTTGTGAATTAAAAGATCTCCATAGTCCTTTTTCGACAGCACACGGCAGGGACTGCCCGTTTGCGCCGCTTTTTTTAAGAAAACATCCGCGACCTCTTCATTGCCGCCTTCCACAATCACCGGAACGCCGGACATGAAAATGCCTGCCTTCTCCCCCGCGATCTGTTCCAGGGTGTCCCCCAGATACTTCGTATGGTCAAGGCCAATCTTCGTAATCAGCGTCAGATCCTTGCGCGATACCGCGTTGGTGGCGTCAAGCCGCCCTCCCACACCGGTCTCCAGAATCAGGATGTCCACCTTTGCCTCAGAAAACACACGCATTCCCACAAAGAAAAGCATCTCAAAATAGGTGGGATAATAAGTGTCCGGATCTGTCAGTAAGGATTCCACATCCTCCACCGCGTCCAGGAACGTCTCCATGCCTATGGGTTTTCCGTCGATCTGAAAGCGCTCCCGCATATCCACAAGATGAGGCGAGGTAAACAGTCCCACATGGTAACCGGCCCGCTGTAAAATACCGGCCAGGTACGCACAGACGGAGCCTTTGCCGTTGGTGCCCGCCACATGCACGATGCGCAGATCCTTCTCCGGATTCCCCATCTTCTTTAAAAAAGCGCGGGTTTCCTCCATGCTGTGTTTTTTTGTAAAACTCGGGATACGGTCGAATCGCTCCACCGTATCCTGATATTTCTGCAAGATATCCGTCATGATACAGCCTTAGCGGGACAATTGTGCAAGTCTTTCCTTCACCTGCTCCATCATCTGGGCGTATTTGGCCTGCTTGTCCCTTTCTTCCTGAATCTTCGACGCGGGCGCTTTTGACACGAACTTTTCATTATTCAGCATGCCCGCCACTCTCTTCAGCTCGCCCTCCAGACGCTTTTCCTCTTTCTGAAGGCGCTCGATCTCCTGCGCCACATCCACAAGCTCCGCGAACGGAATATAAATCACAGCGTCCGCCAGCACCACGGAAACCGCATCCTCCGGAATGCCCGTTTTGTCAGACTGCACATGCACTTCTGACGCGTATGCCAGGGAGGCAAAGAAAAGCTTTCCCTCCTCAAAAACAGTACGCGCTTCCTCCTTCTCGCTCACCACATAAACCAGAGCCTTGCGGGAAGGCGCCACGTTCATTTCCGTGCGGGCCGCGTGGATAGAGTGCACCGCTTCCTTGATCATCTCAGTAGCGGTCTCCTCCTTTGGGAAATTCCTGCTCTCCTGATACACTGGCCAGCTGGAAATCATGATGGATTCCTCCTCAGACTGCAGCGTGCAGAAAATCTCCTCCGTTACAAAGGGCATGTAGGGATGCAAAAGCTTTAAGGCGTCAATCAGTACCGTCTTTAACGTATAAAGCGCCGCGTTCTGGCTTGCATGATCCTCGGTCGCGTACAGACGGGGCTTTACCATCTCGATATACCAGTCGCAGAACTCGTCCCAGATGAAATCATAGACCTTCTGCACGGCGATACCGAGCTCGTAGTTCTCCATATTATCCGTAACTTCTCTCACCAGGTCATTTAATTTGGAGAGAATCCATTTATCGGCAGGCTCCAGATCGCTGTCCGCCGGTTTTGTCACTTCCTTGCCTTCCATGTTCATCATGATGAAGCGGGAAGCGTTCCACACTTTATTGGCGAAATTGCGGCTGTTTTCCACACGCTTGTAGGAGAAGCGCATGTCGTTGCCGGGCGCGTTGCCGGTGATCAGCGTCAGGCGCAGCGCGTCTGCGCCGTACTGGTCAATGATCTCCAGCGGATCGATGCCGTTGCCCAGGGATTTGCTCATCTTGCGCCCCTGGCTGTCACGGATCAGGCCATGGAAAAGCACGGTCTTAAATGGCCGTTCCTTCATCTGCTCATAGCCGGAGAAGATCATACGGATGACCCAGAAGAAAATAATGTCATAACCGGTGACCAGAACATCCGTGGGATAAAAATAATCCAGCTCCTCCGTCTTCTCAGGCCAGCCCAGCGTGGAGAAAGGCCACAGCGCGGAAGAAAACCAGGTGTCCAGTGTGTCGGGATCTTGCGTAAAGGAAGTGCAGCCGCAGTGCGGGCAGGCGCACTCCGGCGCCTTGTCCGCGACAATATATTCGCCGCAGTTGTCACAGTAATACGCGGGAATCCGGTGTCCCCACCACAGCTGGCGGCTGATGCACCAGTCTCGGATATTATCAGTCCAGTTATAATAAATCTTATTCATGCGCTCCGGGACAAGCCGGATATCACCGTTTTTCACGCCCTCGACCGCCGGTTTGATCAGCTCGTCCATTTTCACGAACCACTGCTTTTTGATCAGCGGCTCAACGGTGGTCTTGCATCTGTCATGAGTGCCGACATTATGGGTGTAATCCTCAACCTTTACCAAAAGGCCCATGCTGTCCAGCTCTTCCACGATCTGTCTGCGGGCCTCGTAACGGTCAAGCCCCGCGTATTTGCCGCCGTTCTCATTGATGGTGGCGTCGTCGTTCATGATATTGATCTCAGACAGATTGTGACGCTTGCCGACCTCAAAGTCGTTCGGATCGTGCGCAGGCGTAATCTTCACCACGCCGGTGCCGAACTCCATATCCACATAGTCGTCTTCCACCACAGGAATCACCCTGTTCACAATGGGAAGCAGCACAGAACGGCCGCGCAGGTACGCGTAGCGCTCATCCTGCGGGTTGATGGCGACCGCCGTATCGCCCAGCATCGTTTCCGGACGGGTGGTGGCAAAGGTCAGAAACTCTGTCTGACTGGGCTGTCCGTTCTCGTCGATCAGTGGATATTTGATGTGCCACAGATGGCCGGCCTGCTCCTGATACTCCACCTCCGCGTCAGAGATGGAGGTATTGCAGACAGGGCACCAGTTAATGATACGGCTGCCCTTGTAAATCCAGCCTTTCTCGTGCATTTTGCAGAAGACTTCGGTGACGGCCTTTGAGCAGCCCTCATCCATGGTGAACCGCTCTCTGTCCCAGTCGCAGGAGGAACCCAGCTTCTTTAGCTGGCTGGTGATTCTGCCGCCATATTCCTTTTTCCAGGCCCAGGCGCGCTCTAAAAATTTCTCTCTGCCGATGTCTTCCTTGGTAATGCCCTCTTCCTTCATCTTCTCGATGATCTTGACCTCGGTCGCGATGGAGGCGTGGTCCGTGCCCGGCTGCCAGAGCGCGTTGTACCCCTGCATTCTCTTGAAGCGGATCAGAATATCCTGCATGGTGTTGTCCAGCGCGTGTCCCATATGCAGCTGCCCGGTAATATTCGGCGGCGGCATGACGATGGTAAACGGCTTTTTGCTGCGGTCCACCTCGGCGTGAAAATATTTTTTATCCAGCCATTTCTGGTATAATCTGTCCTCAATGCCCTTCGGGTCGTAGGTCTTTGCCAGTTCCTTGCTCATATGTCTTAATCCCCCGGTGTGATTATATAAATACATAAGTGTGATATCGTATGAGTCTTAATCCCATGAAGACGACTGTAAACAGTCGTCTTCATGGCCTTCAGACCCCAGTATCACACATTGTATCCCTTTAATCCTATATTTGTCAAGGCAAAAGCAAAGAGGATACAGGGAATGTACGCCGCGGGTTCGTCCAGCCTCCATTTCAGTCGACGACGGCGCGCAATCTGCACTGCCAGAAACAAAATCCCTGAGAACGCCTTCAGCCACCAGAAGAGAAAAAACATCAGAAATGCGTCGGTCCGCACCCAGTAATACAAAGAACAGTTCAGGAATACCAGACTGTCCGCAAGGCCATAAAGTGAAAAGCGCCTGTAGACTCCCTCGCACAGAAAACACAATAGCAGCGCCGCCATCCGGGCAATCCAAACGCGGCACAAATCATGGCCGCTTCGAGCCGTCGGCCTAAAAACGGCATACAGATATCCGTCCATCACTTCATCTGTATGTCCGCATCCAGCTGCAACCAGCCTGATGACAACAGGTACACAATAAAGCACCACCGCCGCAATTCCCAGCAGATGTGTGCCGCGCAAAACCAGCCGCTCTTTACGATCCTGATACGCCGCCCAGACCAGATACAGCATAAACAGAAGCTCACTGATTATTTCGAATACGGGTGCGAAGCTCATCCAGCACACTCTCCTCAGAAACCACCAGTACAGGAAAAACCTGCGCTTCCTCCTCTTCCCTGTACGCCTTCACCGTGATCTGATACGCACCGGGCGTCATATACAGCGGAACAGAAAAGGAAATACTGCCCTCCTGCGTCTGCGCCGGTTCTTCATATACATAACTTTTGTTCAGTTCCGGAAAAACCGCGGTGAACCCTGATGGAAAAATCACTTCAACCCTTTCCGCGTATCCTTCCGCGCGAAAATACAGCACACCACCCTCGCCGGACTTAAAATCCCCGCTGTATCCGGCCCTGCTGTGTGTAATCCAGGCAGTCAGGGTTAACGTTTCTTCCTCATCATTCTGCGGTTCCGGATCCGGATTCATTCCTTCTTCCGGAACAGGGTCTGTTCCGCTCTCCGGTGCGGGGTCTGTTTCACTCTCCGGCTCAGGGTCTGTTTCATCCTGCACTTCAGGGTCTGTCTCATCCTCCGGAACTGTGTCCGGCTCATATTCCGGTTCGGCGCTTTTCTCTTTTTCCCACTGGGCGTACAGTGTTACTGTCCCACCATTGACCGAAGTCAGATTCAGCACAGCCGCACCGTCACCATATGCTGTTCCGCTGCCATTCGCCTTTGTGTTCCAGCCCGTGAAAACATACCCCTCACAGACATAGGCATTTCTGCGAAGGCTCGTGCTCCCGTACCCCGCCGCAGCGGCACTGTTTCCCTCAAACAGAGAGGCGTTCCCGTACATATGTCCGGTATTGGCCATGGTTCCCTTGACAGATGCACCCGACGGCGCGTTTGCCGCGTAACGAACCGTATACCGGTTGGCGGAAACCCTTTTGCAGGAATGAGAATACCCCGATCCCTGTTCCAGGCCATGACACCATGGACACAGGTAATAATACTCCGCGCTGCCCGGAAGCGTACGAATGCCCCTGGCCGTAGTACTGTTCATGTAGATGGCCATGTCCGTCAGCCGCTTCCCGCAGTCCGCGCAGTACGCGACCCAGCCCTGCGCGTAACGCCTGCCGCAGGTGATGTAGGCATATTGAATTGCATGATAATATCCAATATCAGAAATCGCGTGGATACACTGTGAATCCGCCCAGGATACCACCCACTTTGAGATGCGCACCTCGCTGACATTTGCATCAGTATAATAATGTTCTCCTGTTTTCGGGTCTGCAGCCGCCGTCTCTCCCGTGTAAACAGTGTACCCTGCCGGATAACTCTCATAGGTTTTTACTCCCGCGTCAGTGGTAAAAGCCATCCCGTCAGGACTTAAACTGACTCCGGCATATTTGGTATACGCGGACAGAGAGCCCGCCAGAACCGTCAGACTCCCACCATACAAAAGCCAGAACAGAAAGAAAACAGCCGCCAGATGCCTCCCCGCCCTACACATTGCTTTTGGCAATCAAAAGACTGCCATGTGAGAGCGCCTCATAAAACGCCGCGACCTCGGCGCGCTCCAGCGGGATCACAAAAAGCTGCGCCAGGGAGACCTCGTCCGCATTTTCGATTTCCTCCCCGCTTTTCGTCAGGGCACTTTCCACCCTCACATTTTTCTGCAGGAGAGTACAGACGCTGCCTTCGCCGTCGCTCACGACGCAGTACAGGTCGATACAGTCTCCGGCCCTGAGTGTCCCCGCCACCGCCTGTGAAAGCTGATCAGTCGAAACGCTGACCCAGAAAAGCTCCCTGTAATCCGCATACAGATCCTCCATCGAACTGAGAGCGCCTCATAAAACGCCGCGACCTCGGCGCGCTCCAGC
Source organism: Lachnospiraceae bacterium (assembly GCA_021200995.1). Taxonomy (GTDB): domain Bacteria; phylum Bacillota; class Clostridia; order Lachnospirales; family Lachnospiraceae; genus RGIG6307. Next base: position 33,585 of record JAJQFS010000036.1, read on the forward strand.
GGGATCACAAAAAGCTGCGCCAGGGAGACCTCGTCCGCATTTTCGATTTCCTCCCCGCTTTTCGTCAGGGCACTTTCCACCCTCACATTTTTCTGCAGGAGAGTACAGACGCTGCCTTCGCCGTCGCTCACGACGCAGTACAGGTCGATACAGTCTCCGGCCCTGAGTGTCCCCGCCACCGCCTGTGAAAGCTGATCAGTCGAAACGCTGACCCAGAAAAGCTCCCTGTAATCCGCATACAGATCCTCCATCGAACTGAGCATCGCTTCCGTCAGAATACTGCCGGCACTCATCTGCGCGATCACCATTCCCTCCAGACCGTCAAAAGAAGTAATCGCCGCCTGCGGCACATACTCCTCCGGTATCTGTCTCAATTCCAGAAGCGTGTCCAGATTGGAGTCCGTCAGGACAGTATTCCCCGCGACGGAGGTTTTCGCCGTCACGACTGTCACATAAGTGATTTCTTCCTGCCCTGCCAGCTGCACACACAGAACCGCGACAAACACCAGCACCGCCAGAATGGCGCTGATGACGCCGACCCATATCTTTCTTTTATCTTTCATTTTGAATTCCTTTCATGAAACGACATCCACACAGTGCTGCCGCTCAATCTCCACCGTGACCCCGCTCCACACCTGAACCGGAACCACGATTTTCGCGTAAACAGAGCTGGAAACAATCTCCGTTCCATCCGGCGCGCAGACAGATTCCCCCGCGCTGTATAAAACACTCTGCCAGCCGCCATCCTCCTGTCGTTCATACAGCAGGATACCGGATGTGGTTTTTTCATATATCATCAGCTCAGTCAATACAATCTCCCCTGCGATTCCGAGCTTTTCCTGATTTTGCGCTGAGCCCAGCGCGTCCTCAAAGTACTCCAGATAAATCGCTTCCACGTCCTGCGCCTGTCCGAAAATCAGCTCCCCGCTCCTGCCGTAGGTGTACGGTTCAATGAGAAGCGCCGACAGTCCCGCCTGCGTCATGCAGTCCTCCAGATACAGTTTCAGCCTTTCCATACGCTGAAGCTGCGCCATGACCAAAAGGGCAAGTACAGTCCAGGAAAGGAGTATCATGGCAAAAACATAATGCATCAGCCCCTGATCCTTCTTTTTCATCCTCACTCCTCACTGCTTGGCCGTGGACGACAGGTGGATGGACACTGGAAGATCCCAGCTTAAGTTGCTCCGCCCCAGTATCGTCTGGGGCAGCGTTCCGGAAATACTGAGCGTAATACGGTCTCCATAGCTGACCTCCGTGACTGTCGTCCCATCCAGGCTGATCCCGCCAAGCCCCGCCTGCGTCAGTGAAGCGGTCAGCTCCTCCTGTCTGCCCGCGGACAAATATCCCTCCGTCTCCATGATCAGCAGATATTCTCTGGCAAGCTGGTCAACGAAATCCCGTTCCCGTATCGCCTGTAAAAAACCGGCAGCCAGCACCACCAGCAGGGCCACCACGCCAAGGCTTAAAAGCACAGGCAGAAGTCTGTACAGAAAGCCCTCATCCTTTTTTGACCTGTTACCCATTCGCGCCTACTCCTGTGGTCAGGATGTTTTTAATCTGCGTGCTCATGGAGCTGACCACATCCTCGATCAGAGTCGTCATGGCCGAGCGGAACACGACCAGAAGCACCACGGCGATCACCGCAAGCCCCACCTCCACAACAATGGCCTTGTCTCCCGCATCGGCCGTCTTCAGCCACACTTTTAATTTCTCTACGATTTGTCTCATTTTCATTCTCCTTGCTCGTTCATAATATCAGTTCAGTTGCTAAAAAGAAATACTCCTCGCCACGGCCACCACGCAGCCGCACAGCACCAGCACCAGAATCCCCGCAAACAGCAGCATCTGAAAGACCTGCAGCTTCATTTCCAGGTTCTCCTTCTCCTTTATCAGATTTGTCCGTTCCATTTCCTCCAACTGCAGGCTGATATCTTCCAGCAGCTTGACCGCGTAGCCGGAATCCTGCATCTGCCGCAAAATCACACAAAAACTGCTGATGTAGGGATTGTGGAAACTCTGTTCAAAGGTTTCCAGGGAGGTCTTTATACTCTCTCCATGCAGCAGCTGTTCACACAGCCGGTGGAAAGATTTTTTCATTCGTTTATTTTTGATAAAAGACTCACTCTCCATGAGGGCCTGCAGAATATACAGGCCGGACTTGAGCTGCACGGAAATGGCTTCATAAATCCATTTCAGATCCTGCACAATGGCAGCATTGTCCCGGCTGTTGGACCAGATGAGGACCAACGACGGACCCAGAAAGCCTGTCAATAAACCCGCAAACCCCCATATCCAGTGAGAAATCATCCCGATTCCAAAAAGCAAAAGCCCCAGCCAGAGGCTGACATGCAGCAGATGCATACCATCCTTATAAATCCAGAGTTCCCGCATGATGTCGCCGCCATAGGCCCTTACAAAATGATCCAGTCCGGCTTCCATCCGGTTTTGCTCTGTGCTCATATCGCTCCTCTCCGCCCGCTGCCGCTAAGACTGAAAACAAAAAATAACAGAATGCCCACCATGTAAACGCTGCATACTTTTCCGGGCAGACTTCCCCACAAAAGCCATACTAGCGACATGTCCATCAGTCCTGTCATGGCCTGCAGCATCATGGCGCTGAGCACGATAATCAACACCATTTCCATCCTGGCCGTCCTTTTGACGCTCTGCTTTTCCTTCACAAAGGTCAGATAGCGCTGGGTGCTCTTGCGGGAGTTCTGTAAGACATACACAAAGTCGCAGTTATACATACTGCACACATTCAGGTTGTGGATAAATTCCTGCCACTTCGGATGCTCCAGCATCAGCTTCATCTCCTCCAGCACCCTCCTGCTGCCCGGCCCACGCGCGCGCAGGCTCTCAGCGCCCTTCAGTGTCTGCCCGATGGGCCCGCCGATATAGGCGCCGCACAGCAGAAGAATGCTCACCGGGTCCTCCTCCGTGGCTGAAAACCCTTCCGCCAGATTGATGATCTCCAGCAAATGCTCCTGCGTTTTTGTAAAACGCGCGTTTCGCAGAATGCTTAAAACAGCAGCGAATAGCACCGGCACCGCGAAAGCGCCCGCAAACGCGGCCAAAAGCCCTGTAAAAGTGTCCAGCAAAATCCACACCCACAGCGCCGCAAAGCATTGCAGCAGCACCCAGAATTTCACGCTCATGAAGGGAAATCTGCCCCGAAGCCCGCTGTAGTACAGAGAGAGTTCCACCCTGTCCGCCCACTTTCGGCTTGCCGTATCCGGCAGGACTCTGCATCTGACCGCGTTCTCCTCAGCGGCGAGAAACTCTTCCGAATACATCCTGATCTCCCTGATGCCCCTGGTATCCATCCAGCTGACAAAACACCAGCACGCTGTCAGGAGACAGAGAAACAGCAGACTGTCAAGAATCCAGATCATGACTGTGCTCCCTTTCATAAACATTGCGGGTAACCAGGTTGCGTTTCTCATCCAGCTTCACCTCCGTGATGGTCCAGAGCTTAAACTCCCGCATGTAACATACGGTGGAGATACATCCCAGCATTTTTTTAATCTCGTCCTGGCTGTAATCCGACTCGTATTTTACATAATCCGCCAGCTTATAAAGCGCCGCCTCGCCGCTCTGTCCGTGCACCGTCGCCAGGCCCAGGTGTCCGGTAAAGGCCGCGTTCAGGAAATACAGCGCCTCGCCGCCCTTGATCTCCCCGATCACAATGTAGTCCAGATCCAGCAAAAGCGCGTTGATGCTCAGCTCTTTTAAGCCGTAGTGAACCTTACTCTCGCCCCGCTGCTCCAGCACATGCTGGAACATCATGTCCGGATGCACCCTGGAAAATAACTCCTCATTCTCCTGCACCACCAGCACAGATTTGTCCCTGGGGATTTCATCAAGCAGTGCGTTTAAAAGCGTCGTCTTTCCGCTGGCTCCCTTGCCGGCGATGAGAATATAGCCCTTCTGGATCTGTTTACGCAGGTACTCCGCGTGCTTTGGCGTCAGCATGCCCAGCTCCATCAAATCCTCCAGACTGTGTTTCTTCTTCGGGATTTTGCGGATGTGCAGATAGGGTGTGTCCACGGAATTGATGATGGACTGGCTGATATTGAAGCGCAGGATGAAATCCTTGCTGCTGCCCTTGTCCGTAAAGCTCTGCATGGCGTTGGTGTGGGAAATGCTGACCTGGTTTTTGGCCGCCACAAATTCCGTGAACTGCTTCAGCTCCTGGGCGGAAGCAAATGTCAGCTCGCTGTCCTCGCGCCTGCCCAGCCTTTTCACGCGGATTCTGTTGTAGGAGAGCACCTTGATGTCGGAAATCTCGTCGTCTTTGATGAGCGGCTCCGGCACATGGTATCCCTGAAAATAAGGAAAGGGCTCCTCTCTGACCATCATTCTGGCCTCTGTGTTGATTTCTCTTGGAAAAAACTGCATAAAAATTGACCTCCTTACCCTATATAGGCATAAGGAGGCCGATTCTTCGCGAAAGTTTTTTAATAAACTTTTTTTAGATGTTATGTCATACTTTTTTCCGTTATGTCATACTTTTGGAGAAATTGTCGCTGCCCGACAGTTCATGCGGCATTCCCTGTCACTGATCATCCTCAGACACCCTGTAAATCACGCTGTCCGCCGTTTTCTGCGCTGTCTCAGCGTCCGCCAGCGCGGTAATGATCGCTTTAGAGAACTCAATCGCGCAGCCCATCCCTCTGGCGGTGATCACATTGCCGTCCACAACACAGGATTTTTTCAGAACCTGCGCGCCGCTCAGATCCTGCTCAAAACCAGGATAGCAGACAGCCTTTTTCCCGTTCAGGATGCCCAGATGGCCCAGGACGCTCGGCGCCGCGCAGATGGCGCAGACATACTTGCCGCTGTCCGCGAAAGCCTTCAGCTGCGCGGTTAAAGCAGGCACCTGTTCCAGGTTTTTCGTTCCCGGCATACCGCCCGGCAGAATCAGCATGTCCAGACTCTCAAAATCCAGATCGCTGATCTGCGCGTCCATCTTCACGCACACGCCGTGAGAGCTGGTCACATGCTCCGCACCTGTCACGGACACCATCCTGATGTCAATACCGGCTCTGCGGCACATGTCCACCACGGTCAGGGCCTCGATTTCCTCATACCCTTCCGCAAAAAAAATCGCTGCTTTTTTCATTGCACTTCTCCTTTTCCTGTTTGCTGTAATTTCCTGTATTCATTCACAAGATTTGGTAAATTTCATTAAATTTCTCTGAAAGAACTTCCCTTTTATTGTATAAAATGATATGATGCTTTAGAGATAAAGGAGACACCCATGGAAATCGAACGAAAATTCACCATCAAAAAACTGCCGGATAACCTGCGCTCTTACCCGAAAGTCCATATCCAGCAGGGTTATCTGTCCACCAATCCGGTGGTCCGCATCCGCAAGGAGGACGATCACTATTATCTGACCTACAAGGGACAGGGCATGTTAGCCAGAGAGGAACACAACCTTCCCCTGACCCGCGAGAGCTACGAACATATGCTTCCCAAATGTGACGGCAATATTATCTCCAAAATGCGCTATAAAATCCCGCTGGAACATCCGGTTTTCAACGCGGACTGTCCCGCACCGCCGGAGAATTATCACCTCTTAATCGAGCTGGACATTTTTGAGCCGCCCTTCGAGCCACTGATCATGGCGGAGGTGGAGTTCGGCAGCAAGGCGGCCGCCGAAAGCTTCGTCCCGCCGGACTGGTTCCTCGAAGACGTCACCTACAACAGCAATTATCACAATTCCGTCATGAGTATGATGAAATTCTAAAGTTACTATTCACGGCCATCGGAAAATATAATTAAAATCGTCGTGTTTACACGTAAGATGTTAATTATATTTTTCGATGAAGCCTGTGAAGCAGGAACTCCACCCACATAAGCAAAAAGATGAGCAGCGTTCTTTGCTGCGCCGGATGCAAAGCGGACGCTTTTGCGCATGTCGGTGGAGAGCCGTGAATAGTAACATTCCGCCGCAATTTACCCTCTGTTCGCGAACCTCGTCAGCTTCCTTATCTTATTCGCCAGCGTTTTATCCGCAGCGCCCTCCCGCATGCGCCACTTCCAGTTGTCGCCCAGCGTGGAGGGCGTATTGATTCTGGCCTCATCGCCCAGATTCAGGTAGTCCTGCATGGGAATGACAGCCGTGTCAGCCACACTCAGCATCGCCAATCTGATCAGCCTCCAGGAAGCCTCCTTCTCAGAATGAATCTCCGCGTATTCCCGCACATGTTTTTTCGACTTTGGATCCAGATCGTGATACCATCCTCTGGTGGTCTGATTGTCATGCGTGCCGGTGTAAACCACACAGTTTCTGTCATAATTGTGCGGCAGGTACTGGTTATCGGGGCCGCTGCCGAAGGCAAACTGCAAAGGCTTCATGCCCGGATAGCCTGTCGTCTTCACCAGGGCAATCACGCTGTCCGTCAGCACGCCCAGATCCTCGGCCACCACTTCCTGCTTTCCCAGAACCTCCTCCATCCGCGCAAACAAAGCCGCGCCCGGACCCGGCAGCCACTTTCCGTTCACCGCTGTCTCAGCCCCATAGGGAATGGAATAATACTCATCAAAGCCGCGGAAATGGTCGATTCTGACGATATCGTAAATCTCAAAGCAGTGTTTTAAACGGCTGATCCACCAGGCGTACTCCGTCTTTTTATGATACTCCCAGTCATAGAGTGGATTGCCCCACAGCTGGCCGGTCTCGCTGAACATGTCCGGCGGACAGCCCGCAACAGCAACCGGATTCCGATCCTTATCCAGCCAGAAAAGCTCCGGATTCGCCCAGGTATCCATGCTGTCAAAGGCCACATAAATCGGCAGATCTCCCACGATGCGGATGCCCTTTGCATTGGCGTAAGCCTTCAGCCTGCTCCACTGTCTGTCAACCTGATACTGCAGATATTCATAGAATAAAATATCGTCCGTGTATCTTTCTCTGCAGGCCTCGATCGCCTCCGGTTTGCGGAGACGAATGTCCTCCTCCCACTCAATCCAGCACTTCCCGCCGTAGGAATCCTTGATCGCCATGTAGAGAGCGTAATCCACCACCCAGTCATAATTGCGGTCAATGAAAGCCAGGAAGTCCTCATCCCGCGACAGCTTCTTTTTTGCCCGTTCAAATGCCTTTCTCAAAGCAATAAAACGGGATATATACAAGTGCTCATAGTCCACATATTCACTGCTGCCTCCCCAGTCAAGCGCCTCGCACTCCTCTTTCGTCAGCACCTTTTCATTGATCAGGGCCTCCAGATCAATAAAATACGGATTGCCGGCAAAGGTGGAAAAGGACTGGTAAGGGCTGTCCCCGTAGCCGGTCGGCCCCAGGGGCAAAATCTGCCAGACGGTCTGTCCGGTGGACTTTAAAAAGTCCACAAACCGGTAGGCCTCTTTGGAAAATGTGCCGATGCCGTAAGGCCCCGGCAGACTGGAAATGGGCATCAGGATACCGCTTCTGCGCATATTATCACCTCTCATAATTTTATAATGTATGCTTCCTATCCTGTGATTTCTGTTTTGTTACAATCCACTCCGGCCAGCCCCAGAAACAACGGGAAGCCGTAAAACACAATCAGAACGTAGCGCACCAGCGCCACCGGGCCGAGCAGGACAGTGAAAAAGTTCAGCCACACCACGAAAAGCGGCACCATCAGGCTGTATTTTTTACAGCACCATAAATAAAAGAAAATGAACATAAAGGCCATAAAATACAGGCCCGGACTTAAAAACAGCGCCGTCCATTTATGCTGCTGCACCGTCAGATCGGTGGAAATCTTCATATAATATTCATGTGCGGCGGGCCAGAGTATGATCTCCTCCCCCGGTTCGTCCACACGATAGGCAAAATAACTGCTGTAACCGTTCCAGTCGCCCCAGTCCTCGTCAAAACGATAGCCATCCACCACCGCGAAGGGATACCAGTAATCCACCGTCTGAATCAGGAAGGAATTGACATAGGTCAGGGGATGTTTCAGCCCGATGCGAAGCCATAATTTCAGGTAAACAAACGGTTTTTCTAAAAACGCTTCTTCTTCAAAGCCCCACTTCACATTGTCCGCGTTAGTAGCCTCATAGACGCTTAAATATTCCCATGGAATAATTTCATACAAAAGCTCCAGGTCTTCCTCCGATACGGAATCCCGCTCATAAGTGTAGACCCTGGCCATCTGCTGCATCGGCACGGAAAGCATCTCCGCGAGACTCCCGCCTCCCACATTCATCAGCGAATAAAACGGCCCCACATACAGAAGATAAACGAGCACCGCGCCCCCGACGGCGAAGAAAATGCCTGGGCAGCGTTTCTTAAGTTTGAATTTCCATGCTGTCAGAAGCAGCATCAGCCCCATTGCCAGGACGATATAAAATCCATTATTACGCAGCACCATGGTAAAAAAGATAGACGCTCCAAAGCCGATCAGCCGGCTTTTTTTGCGCCAGAAATCCGCGTTCCCTCTGTACAGAAGTACCAGATATTCGATAAAAATCAGCATCGCGCCGAAAAACAAAACGTCCTTCGTGGTGCAGATGGAAAAAAGCTGAATCACCGGCGAAAGACTGAAAAAAATCAGGGAAAAAATCTGCCAGCCGCGCCTGATGCCGATCTGTCTTAACAGGGAAATGCTGTACGCGAACAGATTCGCCAGAATCACCATCTGCAGGACGGAATACACCGCGATGCCCACATTATAGCTGCCGGTCAGCGCGTAAAAGCCCTCCAGCAGATACCCCACCAGCAAAACATGCAGGACAGGGTGAAAGCTCGTCACCGCGCCCTCGGCCACCATCCGCCACTCATTGGTGGCGTCATAGGAAAAGGCGCCCGGAAAAATGGAAAGCAGAGCGGGCAGCCAGCAAAGCAGCATGATTCCCACGTTCAAGGCATAAGGCAGCTGCGGAATATTATGCTTCGCTCCGACATGTCCCGAAGGCTCCTGCGTATTCTCAGCACGCGATCCAGCCCCTTCGTCCGGCGTCTGTTCAGTTGTGTCTCGCCGGATACGTAATCCGCCGCTGCTCATCAACTCCCAGAGCCCGTAAATCACCACGGTACAAACAACCGCAGCCAGTAAAAGCTGTTTATAAAACGTCAGCGACAGCAAATCCAGGTAATCCAGCGTATCCAGATACCAGCCGGCCACCAGACAAAACGCCGCAATCAGGCCGAACAGGACAGAAAAAATCAGTTTCCGGATTCTGGTGATGGTCATGATTTTTCCTCCGCGGAACAGCCATTTGCGCGGCTTTCCTCTTTTCTGTCTGACTCCGCCATTTCCCGGTTCATCCGTCCGCAGACTTCCATATATTTATATTCAAAATTTCTGCGCTCCACACTGCATGATTCCGACAAAATAATGCCGGAGAAAAACGAC
>JAJQFS010000036.1:42947-45534 GCA_021200995.1 Lachnospiraceae bacterium
AAATACAAAATTCCCCCCCCCCACCCTCCAGCATCCCCCCAAACCCCCCCCGCCCAAACACGACTGCACCGCCGCCAGTACGAAAAAGCAGCTGACGATCAGCGTGGGAAACCTGGGCACCAGCCCTGTCCGAAAGTATTCCGCCAGGACCGGCACAAACAGAATCATGCCGACCGCTGCCAGCAACACCCCGAAAGCGCCAAAAAAGAGAATGGGTTTGTAATTTTTAAATAACTGGAAAATCTTCGACAGAACCTTAAAGCCATCGGAAAAGGTGTTCAGTTTGGACTCGGAGCCCTCGGGCCTGTCCCTGTAATCGACCACGACATTCTCCACCTGAAGGTGATAATTCACCGCATGGATTGTCATCTCCGTCTCAATCTCAAATCCCTGAGAGATCACGGGAAATGTTTTCACGAAGCCATAGCTGAAGGCCCGGTAGCCCGTCATAATATCCCTGATGTCGGACTGAAAAAGCATATTGATCGTGCCCCGCACCAGACTGTTGCCGAAATTGTGGAAGGGGCGCTTATTTTCCTCAAAATAAGTGGAGGACAGGCGGTCTCCCACCACCATATCCGCGTGTCTGTCCAATACCAGCGAGACCATTTCAGGGGCATGCTTTAGCGGATAGGTGTCGTCGCCGTCGACCATCAGATAGCACTGGGCATCAATCTCGCGGAACATGCGGCGAATGACGTTGCCCTTGCCCTGTTTGTACTCATGACGTATCACGGCGCCGGCCTGTTGCGCTAACTCTGCACTCCGGTCGGTGGAATTATTGTCATAGACATAGACTGTGGCTTCCGGCAGCGCGGCATATGCGTCCGTCACTACTTTTTCGATTGTCTTTTCTTCATTAAAGCAGGGAATCAATACCGCGATTTTATCCATGAGATTCTCCTTGAACGACAGGGTTGTCCTTATCTGATTCAGTGTAACATAAACTGCGTCTGATTTCTACAAAAGAATCGGAAATGATTGCCGCAAATGTTTATTCCACGAACAGATGTCTCCAGACCAGGAACAGATAATATAAAATCAGGCACAGGAAAAGAAAAACGCCGCCGACCCGTCCCAGCTCCTTTTTGCGAAACGAACAAAGCCACAGCACCGCGAACGTGAAAAGAACCGCCAGTCCGTCTGTCAGATAACTGCCGGAATAGGGAATGTAATCAATCAGGGAGCAGACGCCCAGCACGAAAAGAAGGTTAAAGAGATTGGTGCCCACCAGATTGCCCACCAGAAGATCTGTTTTGTGCTGTCGGACAGCGCTCAGACTGGTAACCAGCGTAGGAAAAGAGGTGCCGAAGGCCACAACCGTCAGGGCGACTGTCCGCTCTCCGATATCGAAAGCCCTTGCCAGAGAGCCGACGGCCTCGATTGTCAGGCTGCTCCCCATCACAAGCAGAAAAAGACCCGCGGCGAACGCCGGCACGGCCTTTCCTTTGATGACAGATGTGTCAGAAAGCAAAGTGCTCTCCGAAACAGTTCTTCCTCTGTATGCGGTTTTGACCAGATAAATGAAATAAAGAACCATCAGGCCGCATAAAATAACCCCGTCCAGGGGACCCAGATATCCCTGAAAGCATCCCAGAAGTGCCAGAAAAGCAGCAACCGCTATCAGAAACGGCATCTCCATGCGCACCGTCAGATCAGACACCTCAAGCCGCGTCAGAAGCGCGCACAGTCCCAGCGTCAGACAGATATTTAAAATATTGGTGCCCATGATATTGCCGACAGCAATGTCAGTTTCTCCAGCAAGCGCGGCTCCAATGCTGACAAAGGCTTCCGGCGCGCTGCCAAAAAAGGCCATCACAGTGACACCGATCACCATCTGCGGCACACCAAGCCGACGCGCAATCGAACTTGCGCCCTTCACAAACCAGTCTGCCCCCACCAGAAGCATCGCAAAGCCTGAGAGCAGTAAAATTGACCAGAAAACGTATTCCATAGCACTCCTTAAAATAAAGAGACGGGAATCCCTGAAAATAAAGGATTCCCATGCAAAATCATAATGCGGGTAACAGGACTTGAACCTGCACGGTCTCCCACCAGAACCTAAATCTGGCGCGTCTGCCAATTCCGCCATACCCGCGAAAACCGGGCACAAAGCGATTCAAAAGTGCCCGCAAAGCTGGGCCGGCGGGGTTCGAACCCACGAATGCAGGAGTCAAAGTCCTGTGCCTTACCGCTTGGCGACGGCCCAAAATCAGGATATATGATAAAAAAAGCTCCACACCAAACCTCTGCGATCTGATGTGGAGTAAGCAGGTGGGTAAAGGGATTCGAACCCTTGACCTCCAGAACCACAATCTGGCGCGCTAACCAACTGTGCCACACCCACCATATCACTTCTCTGCTGAAAAGCAGAACGTGCCCGAAGGGATTCGAACCCCCGACCCACGGCTTAGAAGGCCGTTGCTCTGTCCAGCTGAGCTACGGGCACATATGCCAAAGAGGGCACTCAGGCCTCAACGACAACAAACTGATTATACATAGAGTGTCGGGGTTTGTCAATAAAGAATTTTGAAAGAATCATTTTCGATGTAACCATTTTAGAACGTAAGCTCTGCAAAATTTCCTC
>JAJQFS010000073.1 GCA_021200995.1 Lachnospiraceae bacterium
TTAGCGTTCAAGCGGATGAATCGGTGTTTGAATTGAAGTTACGGTTGAAATTTTGTTGATGTTCATAAAAATTCAGTTGATATAAATCAGGAGGCGCAACATGCAGGAAGTATTGGAATTTTTGAAAAAGTGCGGCACATATTATCTGGCCACAGTGGAAGGAGATCAGCCGCGGGTGCGTCCATTCGGGACAATCCATCAGTTTGAGGGAAAGCTGTATATCCAGACGGGCAAGGTAAAGGATGTGTCAAAGCAGATGCATCAGAATCCGAAGATTGAAATCTGCGCGTTTGGGGAGGGCAAATGGATCCGTGTGGCAGCGACGGCCGTGGAGGATGACAGGACCTGTGCGCGGCAGAGTATGCTGGACGCGTATCCGTCTTTGCAGAAATCGTATCAGGCGGACGATGGGAACACAGAGGTGTTTTATCTGAAGGATGTGACGGCAACCATCTCTTCTTTTACGGATGAACCCAAAGTGATTCGGTTTTAACCTGGTGTAACATATATAAATAAAATCCCCGCCCGGTTTAATCCGGGCAGGGAACATACTACAGATTATGTTTTGAAGCGCGTTGTTTTGTAATATCGTATACCTTTCAGGCATCCCTTGAATTCACGCGCTGGAGCGCAGGGTGCGCTTCGCGCAAGATGTTATACTTCGTCATCTTCCCGTGCGCCAATTACGATGACGATCATGTCGTTGTCCTGCCGAACGATCTTGTATACGATGCGGATACCCGCGGAGCGCAGTTTGATTTTCAGAAGCCCTGTGAGATTGTTGTCACCTTTGTTGCCCAGCGGTTTGCCAAGGCCGCCTTCAGAAACGGGCAGAGGGTTCTGACTCACTTTATCGATGGCCTTACGGACAAGTTTCCGGGGACTGCCGTCAAGTGCCCGCAAATCCTTCACTGCTTCCGGCAGATATTGGACTGTCCAGCTCATTCGATGTCCACATCGATGTCGTTCAGCTCTTCAGCCGTAAATCCGAATTCACGGTCAACTTCATCCTGGGACACAAGTGTGTCGGGATTGAAGCCTGCCATTCGTTCAGAGGCAATCGTGAGAAGCCTAGCATCGTTCACCTCATCTATGAGTCTGACATATTCTTCCGGTGAGAGCAGGACACACTCAGCGGTATTGTTCTTCATAACGACTGTCGCGCTGACATGTCGAACTTCCTCAAATATTTTTCCGGCCTGACCGCGATTGAAGAGGGAGATCGGTACTGTGTTTTGAATTGCAGCAATAATATTAGCCATGATGTTCACCTCCTGCAGGCAATATATAGCATGAAACAGGGGAGATAGTCAACAAAGCAACGATAAATTTATCGGTAAATTGGTTGTAATAAAATTACAAACTAGTACGAAAGACTGACAGGAGGCAGTTTCCATGGATCATCTCCGCTGTGTCGTGGAGCGAATTACATATCAGAATGCGGAGAACGGCTTCTCTGTGATCAAATGTCGCGCCAAGGGCTTTCAGGATCTGGTGACGGTGGTCGGCAATATGCCGGATGTCCATGTCGGGTCCGTCCTGACCATGCAGGGGCAGTGGCGGATTGACGGTAAATACGGCCGACAGTTTTCTGCGGAAAAGTGGGAGGAGACGCTTCCCGCGACAACGTATGGCATTGAAAAATACCTGGGAAGCGGCCTGATTAAGGGAGTCGGCCCGAAATTTGCAAAGCGTATTGTGCAGAAATTTGGTAAGGATACACTGGAAGTGATTGAGACCGACCCGGACAACCTGATTCAGGTGGAAGGCATCGGCCAAAAGCGCGTGGAGCGTATCAAAAAAGGCTGGCAGGAACAGAAAGAGATCAAGAATATCATGCTTTTCCTGCAGAGCCATGATGTCAGCACCGCACACGCCGTGCGGATTTATAAGACATACGGAAATGACAGTATCAAGATCGTAGAGGAAAATCCATATCGCCTGGCGGATGATATCTGGGGGATTGGGTTTAAGACGGCTGACCAGATCGCGGAAAAGCTGGGCATTGAGAAAGATCGCTTTATCCGCCTGCGCAGCGGTATTCTTTATACATTGAATAAGTTGTCCGAGAGCGGTCACTGCTATGCTGTCCGGGATCAGTTGATTGATACGGCAGTGAAGCTGCTGGAGGTGGAGGCGCCGGAGCTGGAGATCACGCTGGATGAAATGCTGCGGGTGTCGGATGTGATTAAGGACAAGGTGAGCCCGTCAGGGCGACAAGGTGAGCTCGATAGAGCGAGAAGGCACCCTGGGGTGGAGGGTGGCCTGGGCCAAGATGAAGCCATTTACCTTCCTCCTTTTTATTTTTCAGAAACCGGCTGCGCGAAGCGTTTGCTGAAACTGCTGTCATCGGAACGCAATACCCGTCTCGATGTGGATCAGGTCATGGCGCGTGTGGAGAAAAACTCCAAAATCACCTATGACGAGGTGCAGCTTCTGGCAATCCGTCAGGCAGTCTCTTCAAAAGTCATGGCTTTGACTGGTGGACCGGGTACCGGCAAGACCACGACGACGCTTGGCATTATTTCTGCTTATCGGATGGCAGGGTGTAAGATATTGCTGGCGGCGCCCACCGGCCGCGCAGCCAAACGAATGTCGGAAGCAACCGGCGTGGAGGCGAAGACCATACACCGTCTGCTGGAATACCAGCCGGCGGATGGCTATCAGAAGAACGAAGAAAATCCGCTGCAGGCCGACGTTCTGATCCTGGATGAGTGCTCCATGATCGACATTATGCTGATGTATAACCTGCTGAAAGCACTGCCGGATTCCATGACATTGATACTGGTGGGAGATACCGATCAGCTGCCCAGTGTGGGAGCCGGTAATGTGTTGAAAGATATCATCGCGTCAGGCGTGGTACCTGTCGTGCGTCTGACGAGGATTTTCAGGCAGGCTCAGGGCAGCCGGATTATTATGAACGCGCACCGGATCAATCACGGGGATATGCCGGACCTGCGCGGCGGCCGGGACTCTGACTTTTTCTTTGCGTCGCAGGAAACCAATGAGGCAGCAGCGGATCTGGTGGTGAAATACTGCACGCAGAACCTGCCGCGCTATTATCATGCGGACGCTTTCCGTGATATCCAGGTGCTGACGCCCATGCAGCGAGGTGTCTGCGGGGCGGCGAATTTAAATCAGCTTCTGCAGGAGGCCATGAACCCGACCAATATTTTCCTGAAGCGCGGCGGCACACAGTACCGGCTGCATGATAAGGTCATGCAGATCAAAAATGATTATGACAAGGAAGTCTTTAACGGAGATATTGGGATCATTGTCCGCGTGGATACGGAGGATGGGGAACTGATTGTAGACTATTCCGACGGAACGCCCTCCGGGTGCGATGGTCGTGAAGTGACCTACGATGTGACTGAGCTTGATGAGCTGGTGCTGGCCTATGCCACGACAATCCATAAAGCGCAGGGCTCCGAATATCCGATTGTGGTCATGCCTTTTACGATGAGCCACTATGTCATGCTGCAGCGTAATCTTCTGTATACTGGCGTCACGCGCGCGAAGAAGGTTCTGGTGCTGATCGGGGAGAAGAAGGCGATTTCCTATGCGGTCAGGAATGAGACCACGACGTCGAGGAACACGAAGCTGGCGGAAAGGCTGCGGGATAGTGGAAGAAACAAGGTCACATATTTCCCCAATCAAAATATTGAGACCCTGATGGTCGCGGAACCGCCCATGCAATATAACAGCAGTAACCTTTTCGACCGCCTTGCGCAGTCAAAATTCCGCAGCAGCTTTACTCTGAAAGCAAATGACATAGCCTATGTGAAGGAAAAAGGGATGGACACGATCCGTTCCCATGCACGGGACTTCGTGAGCAAGCGCCTTGCCCCGGCTGAGCCCTTAAATGACGGGAAACAGACGCCGATGAAGGGACATCCGGTGTTCATCGCCCAGCATGCGACCGCCACCTGCTGCAGAGGGTGCCTGGAGAAGTGGCACAGAATTCCAAAGGGCAGTGAACTGACGGCGGAGCAGCAGGAGTATGTAGTAAACGTGCTGATGGAATGGATCAGGCGGCAGATGCAAGGCAGCACTCTATAAGTATCTATCGAGCAAAATTATTGGGAGATATTTGTTCATGGAAGAATTTTTGGTTAAATCAAGTGCTTCACCATACTGTTGTCGCGTCAGTCTGGTATTATATATGCGGAGGTTGGGACCGTGACACATACAGATCTGATTATGATGTATGGCTTTTCGGAAGATGAGGTAAGCCGCGCAGAAACTGTTCTGCCAAACAAGCAGGCGGAAATCGCTGATGTTGAGTGTTTTACGGATATATTGGCGGTTCGCTCTTATGCTGTACTCATAAATGTTTCCAATATATCAAGGACTGATTTAGAGATGTTTTTTGAGTATTAAACGGAAGTGGGCTATTTCTCTGAAATTCTGATCATTGTAGGAGATACTTATATTCCGGAGAACCTAAAAAAGAGCATACACCTGTATGACACATTTGATTCTTTGATGGTTGACCTGAAATATTTGCTGTTGTCTGCACCTATATCTGCTAAGACATACACCAGGACATACATTTTAAATTGTCGCCTTTTAGCCTGCAACATTGTGAATTATAACACGCACAACCCAAAAAGAAAAGAGCCGTTACTCCATAGATGATTTCTCGCCTATTTTGCAACAGCTCCTCTTACACCGCTTCTTACTCTGTCAGTTCCACATATATGCGTGGATAGACATACCAGCTCTCAGTCATACTTACATACATTCCGATGGTGACGTTCATGCCGAAACATCCATATGTTTCATAAAAATATTCCAGTGTCTCATGCGGGATAATAGCCTCTCCTGCCTTCATATCAAGTTCTGTAATGGGAAGCTCTCCATAATAAGGATCTCCTTCTTCCTCAAACCAGTAATTGGAAGAATCAAAAGTCGCACCGTCTCCCATCTCACAGGTGATCACCAGATCCTCCCCCGAAGAAATGGACAGGCTGTCCGGTGCACTCAATGAGGGCAGCGCCACATCATGGCTGCTAAGACAGGTAATCGAACAATATTCATCCATATTCAGATTGATCGTACTCCCGTCCTTCCGGACCAGAATATAATAATATTCCCGCTCAGCCGTCTTCTGCGCCAATCCTTCCGCTTTCAACGTGACGGCAGATCCATTCTCTGAAATCTCATACATCTCGCTCGACAGGGTCTGCTCCGTAGGCATATAGTCCATCGAAAGTTTCCACTGTACCCCGACGATCGTATTTTCTCCCAGATTTGCAAGGTACAGAACGATGTCCTCCGGCGTATCCTGATAAAAGAAATTTGTGAGGTAATTATTCCCCTGCTCAATAAGCAGCGGCGTGTCCGGCGTGAAATCCGCCGTATTATAGATTTCTGTATAATAAGACATATAACTATAACTACTGCCTTGCTTCATTTTCAGAAGCAGGTAATAACTGCCTGCTTCTACATTTTGATAAGCGGATTCCCGCAGGATCAGTACCTCGCCATTATTCGCAACAGAAATCTCATCCGACGAAAATGTCCCGACGATCCCATTTGCATCGCAGAACATCCCGCCATCGATCCCCTCGTCCCAAAAATCACAATAATACAACGGGTAATAGCAGTCGCCGCCTGTATCCTTAAAAATGGCGAACGCCATCGTGTCATCCTCGCCCCCGCACAGGCCGACGTAAACTCCTTCTTCAACTTCCGGCAGAGAATAAAACATCTCATCGGGGAACGAATAATCTACTGTAAGCTCCGCTTTCGGCGCAAGCTCCCCCTCGTCCGCCGTCTCGATCACTTCATTTTCCTGAATCAGTCCTTCCGGCAGCAACTCCGGTTTCAACAAGAGTACCGCCATAAAAGCGACAACTGCCAAAGCTCCCAAAAGCAGCAGGATTTCAATCAGTCTGCCAAACCATTTCATACTCCGACTCCTCATCTTTCGTTTTGGGAAAATCCTTTCCAAAGTATTGTACCACAGGTGACAGGTTTTTGGAATCTGTTTTTCTGTTATTCAGGAAAAAGAAGCGATTGCCCGCTCATTTTGCAACCGCTCCTCTTTCTGTTTCGGAGACTCCCTTAGTTAAAGGGCAGATCCTCATCATCCACGGTCATAAAACCGTCGTCCTTTCCCATGTATTCTGAACCTGTGACCGTCATATCGCCGATACGGTTCAGCACTTCCTGCTCTGTCAGCTTGACTTTTGGGAACTTGTTATAGATTGGATTGCTATATTTGTATTTCTTCCCATAGTCGCCTGTCGACTCATCGAATACCTGAATCGCATAAAACTGCTCATAAAACTCATAGTAGAATCCACAGCGCCGCTTCAACTGTAAAATCGGCTCTTTCTGTTCCGAAAACACGTTCTTGAAAAACTCATCGATCGGCAGC
This sequence comes from Lachnospiraceae bacterium, assembly GCA_021200995.1. GTDB lineage: Bacteria > Bacillota > Clostridia > Lachnospirales > Lachnospiraceae > RGIG6307. Next base: position 6,386 of record JAJQFS010000073.1, read on the forward strand.
ACCGACGTTATAACGATCAGCATACATTCCAGAACCTTATTTTGATAGCGGCTCTTTACAGAACTCGCCGTGTGGTTGTCCAACATTTTCAGCAAATCACTCAGCCCCATACAGCTCGGACGAAGGTCGTCCAGAATGATCGCGTCCTGTCCCCCATATCCGTCCAGATTTTTATCTGCGTAGCGTAGCCAAAACTTCTCTCCGGCAGTACGCGGTAAACGGTCCCATTTAAGGTGATGGTCCCGCTGTAGGAGCTTTTCATCCCTTCGGCGGCGTGCCAGTACATTTCAAATGCCTTGAGAAAACGCAGGAGTCTGCTTGTACCGTAGCTGACATTGAAAGCGATCTGCTTGTCAATCATTCAATAAAGAATGCCTTTTCCTCTCCTGTCGCTTCATTGACAGCAGTGAAAGAATGCCACCACCAGTCGTATCCCTTGTATTTCAGAGGGCCTGTCAGCATAAATTCATTTTTGGACGGATCTTTCTTTTCAAATCCCATGGTTTTGAATCCCTTCCTTCAGCGCCTTTGGTATTTTGTTGCACCCACATTATACAGCGTTTGCGATGCAAATTCAAATTATAAGGCGCGAAAATCATGAAGGAAGGATGGAGACTGAAGTGGTGTTTATTATTGAGCAGTACGAACAATATGTTGAAAATTGCCGTTTCGCAGGGTATAATCGATTTGTCGTTTGTGAAAGCACAGATAGAGATGACAAATTAAAAAGCAGCCAAAAGTAATCGACGTTCCCAGGTCTGTCTCCGAACGATATCAATATATGCAGGTGTTCTCAGGTCTGTCTCAGTTTTGCAGGCTATTTACGAAAGGTTCTTCTATGCGCACATTTAAATCTATCCTCAGCAAATTATTATCCATCTTCCTGCATCTTCTCATCATTTGCCTTGCCCTTCTGATCATCTGCGGCATCATTGGCACGGTTATTTTATATAAATACTCCGAGAGCGTCCTCGGAACCTCCCTTGGCGCCTTATATGAGGAAGCGAAGACTACGATAGAGGAATCCACAGAGGACGATTTCCGCATCAATCAGACCAGTTATATTTATGACGCGAACGGCGATCTGATGACGAAGCTGTCCGCCGATTCCTCGCAGAATTACGTGGCGTATGAGGACATTCCGGAGAATGTGATCAACGCCTTCGTGGCTATCGAGGATAAGACCTTCTGGACAAACCCCGGCTTTGAGGTGAAGGCCATCATCAGGGCCGCCTGGTCCTATCTGAGCACGGGCGAGTTTACCCAGGGCGGTTCCACCATCACCCAGCAGTTAGTCAAGCTGACCTTTTTAAGCTCGGAGAAAACCATTGTCCGCAAGGTCAAGGAAATCATCATGGCCTATTATGTCACGCAGCAGTACAGCAAGGAGCAGATCATGGAATGGTATGTCAACCAGTGCTGCTTTGCCAACGGCATTTACGGCATTACGGACGCGGCCTGGTATTATCTGGGAAAGACCCCTGACGAGCTTTCCATCGGCGAGATTGCCTATCTGTGCAGCATCCCCAATCTGCCGGAGTATTACAATCCATGGGCCTACCCAGAGAACGCGGTCGCCAGAATGAAGCTGATCCTGCAGGCGATGCTGGAGCAGGAGTATATCAGCGAGAGCGAATATCACGAGGCGATGCGCTCTACCATCAATCTGCAGTACAATACCATTGATTCTGATTATGACGATACCATCAGCTACGCCATTTACTGCGCGACAGAGTATCTGATGGAATTAAACGGGTTTGAGTTCTGTAATGAGTTCAATACGGATGAGGAATATACTTCTTACTGGGCATCCTATAATGAGGCCTATTCCGAGGCAAAGGATCAGCTTTATACCGGCGGCTACAGTATTTACACCAGCATCCAGCCAGACACGCAGAAAATCCTGCAGACGCAGATTGACAGCCTGCTTTCCTTTGACACGGCGCTGACCTCGGAGGGCGTCTATAACCTGCAAGGCTCCGCCACGATTGTGGACAATGCTTCCAACAAGGTGATTGCCATCAGCGGCGGGCGTACGCAGTACGATCTGGAAAACAATTACGGCATCAACCGTGCTTTTCAGTCCACCCGTCAGCCCGGCTCCGCCATCAAGCCGATTCTGGTCTACGGACCGGCGGTGGACAACGGTTACACGGCCAGTTCCGCTTTATATAATATTGCCGTCCAGACCGCCTACGATTATTACAACGCGGGCACCAATGGTGTGGACAGCATGACCGGTACGGCTTACTCCCTGGCGACAGCCGTGGCCTACTCCTACAACGGCTGCGCGGTATATTTATATAATAAAATTACACCCGCGGTAGGGTTGCCCTACGCCCGTCAGCTGGGACTCAATCATTTCACGGCTGATGACACGGACCTGTCTGCGGCGCTCGGCGGCATGACCTATGGTACCAATACGCTGGAAATGGCCGGCGCCTATAGTGCATTCCCGAACTTCGGCGCGTATACAAAGCCGGACTGCCTGCTCTCCATTCTGGATTCGGATGGAAATGAGATCTATGAACAGGCAGAGTCTGTGCAGGTATTTCAAAGATCCACGGCAATCCAGATGGCAGACATCCTGCGGGGACCGATCGAGTATGGCACCGCCAGATCCATGGAATGG
>JAJQFS010000057.1 GCA_021200995.1 Lachnospiraceae bacterium
CATCCACATGGATGGTTAGTTGAGCTGAAAGTGCTATTTTTCAGTGTTTCCTTAACCTGATCATCGTTTTCTCCTACACTTTACGGTACAATGCAATACGAAAGAAGGCGGGCCCTTAAAAGGCCCGCCTTCGGTCTGTCTCTTACTCGGCCGACTGTGTCAGCGTCGCCCAGTCTAAGTTCTCCCAGTCGGGCTCAGCTACCGCAGAGTCCGCGTCCGCCCAGAAGAAACCAAGGTTGGTCTGGATGTTGGTCCACTCACTGGAGTGCTCCGCTACGTATGCCGCGTAGGTCATATCCGTACCTTCCACAGTCTTAAGCGCGAAATTCTCGATGGTGTAGATTTCCGGAATGTCATCCCCGTAAACCAGGGCTGCCGCTTCGGTGTTGCAGGGGAAGGAGTCGAACTCTTCCGCCCAGGCCGCCTGTACTTCCGCGGAACCGAACCATTCCGCGAACGCCTTCACGGCCTCGGTCTCCTCATCGGTACGTCCGTCTCTGTCCAGGATGCCGATGTACTCAGCGATATAATAGGTGCCGTCCGCAATGTCCACTAACGCCCAGCAGTCTGTCAGCGGATGCTCAGAGGTCTCAGCCGCCGCGTCGATCTTGCCGTACAGGGAGCTGGAATAATAAGTAGAAACCGCCACGTCGCCGTTATTCAGCGGGTCAAAACCATACTTATAATCGTCCGCGGAGGAATATACACCGTTCGCGCAGTAAGCCCACAGTGTCTTCCAGCCTTCGATGGAGATGCCGCCCGCCTCAGAATCGGGATCGGTAAACGCGTACAGGATCGCGCTGTTGATATTGGTGTTGGCGGTGCCGCCGACTTTATTCTGACGATACCAGGAGTAACCGCAGTCTACGATGTCCGCCCAGTGCTCAAAGGAAAGCGTCTCGCCGTTGGTGCCGTATTCGTCCGTGCGGTACAGCATCAGAACGTTCTGAATCACCAGTCCATAGGCCTGTCCGTCATACGCGTACTCGCCTACGCTGTCCGCCCACTCCGGCGTCCAGTCGATCAGGGATAAGTTCTCATACGCACCGTCGATGATCTGTCCCCATCTGGTCTCATTTAAGCCGAAGATCAGGTCGCCGTCCTTGTTCTCATTGGCTGCCTGAATCGCCGCCGTGTCACCGGAAATGACAGAGTTGTCATCGATGGAGATGCTAAAGCCGGCTTCCTCCGCCTCCGCGATGAGCCAGGTGGTGCGCTCGGTCGAGTTGGAGTTGGAATAAATGCGGATGGTGTAATCGGAATAATCAACCGCCTCCGCAGCCTCAGAAGTCTCTTCCTACTCCGTCTCCGTGCTGGCTTCTTCCGTAGTCGTCTGAGCTTCACTCGATGTAGAGGTCGAGCTGGAAGAGGAGCCGCAGGCGATCAATGAAACCGCCATGACGCCGGCCAGAACCATTGCCAAAAATCTTTTCATAAATAAAATCCTCCTTACCCCGGGGCGCTGTACCCCGTAAATTGATACCTGAATTATCATACTATAAAAGTCACAATTCCGCAACCGGAAATCAGATTTTTTTGGTCAATCTGTACCAAACCACAGACCAGTGCGGTAAAAGCAGATAGACAATGCCGTTGCCACTGTCCAGCCTACCGGCCACGCCAGCCAGATCCCTGTCGTACCAAGCGCGGTTGACGACAGAATAGAAGCCAACACCACCCGCAGAATCAGGTCTGTAAAGGTAGCGACCATAAATTTTCCCATCATGCCAGAGCCGCGCAGGATCCCGTCCGCCACCAGCTTTGAGGCGACGACAAAGTAAAACGGCGAGAGAATATGCAGAATCTCCACGCCGACTTCCATGGCGGTCCCGCTCTGGTCCTGTAAAAAGAGCAGCAAAAGCCACCTGCCCGCGAAGAAATAGAGTAAAAAGAGCGGAAGACACAAAAGCCAGACGAGCTTTAACCCCGCGCGGAAGCCCTCGCGGATACGGGGCAGCTTGCCCGCCCCTATGTTCTGCGCCGTGTAGTTTGAGACACCGTTTCCAAGCGTCGTGAGGGAAGTAACCACCGGGTTATTGAGCTTGATAGCCGCCGAATAACCCGCCATCACACTGGAGCCGAAGGAATTGATAATGCTCTGGATAACGATATTTCCCACCGAAATAAAGCTCTGCTGCAGAATGCTGGATACCGCGATCACCGCGATTTTACGGAAAAGATTCCAGGAAAATACGGGAACAGATCCCTCCACCGCAATCGTTTTCAGCCGTCGGAACACAAATAAAAGCGCCAGCACGCAGCTGACTCCCTGACAGAGAAAGGTCGCCCAGGCCACGCCCGCGACGCCCATCTGAAATGCCGTTACAAATAAAATATCCATGGCGATATTGCTGGTCGAAGAAGCCGCGAGAAAGACAAACGGCGTTTTCGAATCTCCCAGCGCGGAAAAAATGCCGGTGGCTACATTATAATAGAAGACAAAGGGCAGGCCCAGGCAATATATGCGCAGATACAGCATGGAATCCGCCATCACATTGTCCGGCGTATTGATCAGACTTAACAGGCTCCCGCAAAAACCAAGCCCCAGTATCATCAATACCGCACACAGAACGCCGCTGGCAATCAGCGTGGTATAGACCGCGGTCTTTAAATCACGGAATTTTTTCGCGTCAAACAGCTGCGCCACCATCACGGAGCAGCCCATATTGCAGCCAAAAGCGAACGCGATGAAAATCAGCGTGATTTCATAGCTGTTGCCCACCGCCGCCAGAGCGTCCTCTCCCACGAACTTTCCCGCGACAAAGCTGTCCGCGATATTATATAACTGCTGGAAAATAATGCTCCCGAATAAAGGAAGGCAGAATTTCCACAGCACGGTTTCCGGTTTCCCGACCGTCAGATCCCTGTTCGTAATGACAGATTCCTTTCTTACTCACATAAGGCACGCACTGGGAGCGCCGCTCATGTTCCATTTCAACATTTCCGATTATAATGCAATTGTTTGTAGGTTGAAATGTCCACATTTCACAGATTGTGTCAGATTTTCAGGCTGGTGTATGAACAATTTATAAAAATTTTATATGCATAATTTCTTCACCTTTTCCAGAAAAAAAGGACGATATATCGTCCGAATCCGAAAACCGTCTATGCTATACTGCTATTAAAGATTTCATTTGTCCAGTCACAGCACGATTCTTTGCTCAAAGCATTGACATTTGATAACTAATATGTTATCTTTTGAAAGGAAGCACACAACTATGTATGAAATTCTTTTCTACACAGACAAGAATGGCAATTCAGAAATTATCGATTATCTGGATCATCTGAAAAAAGAAAGCGCAACCAGCAAAACAGCCAGAATTAATTGTATTACTGCACCACTACATGAAAAATCTCAGAAAATGCCAACAAGAGAACTGGAAAAAGCAAAAAAGAATTTAAAGGATTTTTTAATCCGGAAAGGCCGCTTATGAAAAAAATTAATACATTCGCAGAATATATGGCGGATGAAGAACGCGTCACATCCGAAGAAAGAGAGAAACTCGAATTTGAAGCTGATTTAATCAAAAAGATGGTAGAAGCACGGGAGGCAAAGGGGCTTTCGCAACGGCAGCTGGCAGAACTCAGCGGAGTGAAGCAACCCGCAATTGCCAGAATCGAAAGCCTGAAATCCACGCCGCAAATTGATACTCTGTTTAAACTTCTGGCTCCACTTGGGTACACTCTGCAGATTTGTGAGAAGAAATAGAGAATGGGCGAACCACTCATTAATCCACACCATACCATGCACCCATATCATCCTGAAACGGTTATTGACAAAGCAAAAAAAATTGTATAAGATAAATGAGCGCATCGATTGAGGCGGAGGCTCCTGTAGCCGGCCATTTCGTGCAGTGATGAAGTTTGGGTCTTACGCAAAGCGAACCTGCGAACCGTGTCAGGTCGGGAACGAAGCAGCACTAAGCAGAATTTCCTTGTGACGTAAGGGTGCCTGGCGGAGTTGTGCGGATGGTAACGTGCAGGAGTTTCTCCCCCAGTCGATGCGTTTTTTTGAAAGGAGCCCCATGTCCAGCCTGTGTACTCTCTGCCCCAGAAACTGTAAAGCTGACAGATCTGTCGGAAATGTCGGCTTCTGCGGCATGCCCACGGAGATTTACGCCGCACGGGCATCCTTACATATGTGGGAGGAGCCCTGCCTGTCCGGGACAAACGGTTCCGGCACAGTCTTTTTCACAGGATGTAATCTGAGATGCGTCTATTGCCAGAACCATGCTATCGCGCTAGGCGCTGTAAAAGGCCGGAAGCTCTCCACAGATGAACTGGCACAGGTATTCCTGCGCCTGCAGGCGGCCGGCGCGCACAATATCAACCTCGTCACGCCGAGCCACTGTGTCCCGCAAATCCGCGAGGCGCTTCTGATTGCGAAAGCGAATGGCCTCACCCTCCCTATCGTTTACAACAGCAGCGGCTATGACCTGCCCGAAACTCTACGACTTCTGGACGGCCTCGTGGATATCTATATGCCGGATTTTAAATATTTCTCTCCAGAGCTTGCCGCCCGCTATTCCCACGCTGCCAACTATCCGCAGGTGGCGAAGGCAGCGCTTGCGGAGATGTTCCGCCAGGTGGGACGGCCGGTTTTTGCAAAGACCTCCTCAGACCTGAGCAACTCCGACGATTCATCGGCCGCCAACAATTACGGCCCGAAAGCTGACACGCGTGTCACAGATTCGCTCCTCACCCACGGCGTCCTGGTCCGCTATCTTCTGCTGCCAGGCTGCTTAAAGGACGGAAAAGCCATTCTGGAATATCTTCATACGACCTACGGCGAAGACATCATCATTTCCATCATGAACCAATACACGCCCCAGCCTGCGCAGCTCACCGATTATCCGGAGCTGAATCGCCGCGTCACCACCTACGAGTACAACTCCCTGGTGAACTACGCCCTCAGCTTAGGCATCGAGAACGCCTACATCCAGGAGGGTAAAACCGCCGAGGAAAGCTTCATCCCGGATTTTGATGACGGCGGCTTCCTTTGTTGATTCTTCATTACTGTGTTTTCCGCGAACCGATGTCTCCTTTGTATCCAATTTGAAATACTCGTTTTTCTTATATTTTCATAAACTTTCTGATAATTCCGTAACATCCCATTAAATTTTCGGGCATGTCTTGACTTTTCATTTTCGCGGCGTAGAATTAAGACAGTTGTTGCGTTCCTTCCAATTATTTCCTTATCTCAAAGGCATACAATTTTACAGACGGCCGCTTTGGCAACATCAGAAAGCGGCTTTTATTTTTGCCCTTTTACAGGCATTGTCACCAGGAAAATGCCAGCTTTGCGCTTCAGGCGAAGCGCCATTCAGAAAACAGCGGTTCTCCCAAACCACGACGCCAAACAGAAAGCCGGGGTATTCTATGAGCGATTTTAACGCAAACGACAGCTATTACACTGAAAAGCAGAATTTATGTATCGAAAACGACTCCATCAGCCGGGGCCTCTACCAGGAGCTGGACGTCAAAGCCGGCCTGCGCGATTTAAACGGCAAGGGCGTGCTGGCGGGCCTGACCAACATTTCAGAGATTAAGGCGTTCGCCAATGTTGACGGGGTGAAGACGCCCTGCGACGGGGAGCTGTGCTACCGCGGCTATGACGTCAAGGATCTGATCCGCGGCAGCGCGAATCAAAAGTTCGCCTACGAAGAGGCCGCCTATCTGCTGATTTTTGGCGAACTGCCCTCCGAGGCGGAGCTAAAACGCTTCTGCCAGAATCTCGGTGAAAAACGAACGATGCCGTCCAACTTCACCCGCGACGTCATCATGAAGGCCCCCGGCCACGACATCATGAACTCCATGACGCGTAGCGTTCTGACGCTGGCCTCCTACGATGACAACGCTGCCAGCCTCGATATCGACAATGTACTGCGTCAGTGTGTCCAGCTGATCAGTATTTTCCCGATGCTGGCGGTCTACGGCTACCATGCTTACAACCATTACGAAAATGATGGCAGCATGTACATCCACCGGCCGGACCCGTCTCTCTCTACCGCGGAGAATTTCCTGCGGCTTTTGCGGCCCGATATGAGCTATACGCCGCTGGAAGCCCGCGTTCTGGATGTCGCGCTTTTACTCCACGCTGAGCACGGCGGCGGCAATAACTCCTCCTTTACCACGCGCGTTGTCACCTCCTCCGGTTCAGACACCTACTCGGCCATCGCGGCGGCGCTCTGCTCCTTAAAGGGCCCGCGCCACGGCGGCGCCAACCTGATGGTTATGCAGATGATGGATGATATCAAAGCCCATGTGCACGACTACGAGGACGAGGAGGAAATCTACGCCTACCTGGCCAAAATCCTGGCAGGTGAAGCCTTCGACCACAAGGGTCTGATTTACGGCATGGGCCACGCGGTCTATTCCCTCTCCGACCCCAGAGAGGTCATTTTCAAAGACTTCGTGGAGAGCCTCGCCGCTGAGAAGGGCATGGAAAAGGAAATGACCCTCTATAATAATATAGAAAAAACAGCTCCGAAACTGATCGCCGAAAAGCGTAAAATCTACAAGGGTGTCAGCCCGAACGTGGACTTTTACAGCGGTTTTGTTTACCAGATGCTGGGCATTCCGCGGGAGCTGTACACGCCGCTCTTCGCCGTTGCGCGCATCGCGGGCTGGAGCGCCCACCGTATCGAGGAGCTGGTCAGCGCCAATAAAATCATCCGACCGGCCTACCAGAGCCTGGTTGTGGATAAGACTTATACTGACAGAGACAAACGGGAGGATTAAACGATGAGCGAAAAAGAAACAGACAGACAAACGCTTCCGCCAGCCGATAACTCACCAGAGCCAGTCCGGACAGATGATGCAAAGTCCTCCGGGGCAGAAGCCTTTTTCCTGAATGATTTCAACATGGACAGGCTGTTTCAGGGCATTGAACGCGGAGACTACCTTTTCCTGTATTACATCCAGATGTGTCTGGATAAAACACCGGACTCCGACCAGGTTTATCTCTCTGACCTGGCCGATGCCATGCACCTGAATGTCACAGAGCTCTCCAAAGCCGTCGAACGCCTGCAGGATAAAGGCTACATACTCTGGAAGACGGACGCAGCCCTCGGAAAAACCTATGTGGTTTTTACCAGTAAAACCATCGAACTGATGGCTGACGAAAAAAAGCGGATCACGAAATGCTATGAAGCCATCGTGCAGGAAATCGGCATGGGCGAGCTGGCCGGAGTTGTGATTACATTGAAAAAAATACGCGATATCATCAACCGGACGAATGCGGAGATGGAATGATGCCGTCGGATATTACAGCAGAAGCCCTGCTGCAGGGCACAATACTGCGGTAATAACCGATATTGCAATAGAAGCTGTGCCCAAACAGCACAGCTTCCATCTACCCATTATTCGCAACTACAGCCGCCTCCCCGTTTACTGTCGCCTTCAACAGTTGATCCAACAGCATCAGCGACCGGTTTACCTCTGTCCAGTCACTCCCCTTCACCGCCGCGCGAAACGCGTCCGCAACTTCAAGGTTGGGAATATACACTTCCTTATTGGCATCGTCATATGCCATGTAGCCCAGATGAATCAGCAGCGTAATCACGTCGTCCTTGCTTTTAAAGGATACAAAATCGTTCTGAAAAGTTGAAATATCCACAGCAATTCGCTGGCCTCCCAGCATTTGTACAATCGCCTCTTTTAATCCTCCGAAATCCTGTGTAATATAATCTGTCAGTGATTCATACGTTTCTGATTCCGTCCAGTAATTCTGAAACTCCTCATCCTGCAGTGCGTTCATCACGGAATTCGGGCTGTATACATGCTGAATTCTGCTGAAAGAATACCCGTCATACCAGGTTCTCATATTTTCAAAATCCATGTCGTATTCCGCACACAGCGCCCTGGCTTCCGGTTCGGTAAAGCCAACATATTCCGCCAGTTTTGCTGGACGCGCCATGGTAAATTCTTTAAAATCTGTCAGTGCCGACTGCGTTCCATATTTCTTAATGGGCAAAATACCGGTCATATATGCGCCGACAATCATCTCATCTGTAACGGTTCCGCCCTTGAACAGCCCCCTCAACAGCTGAACATACTCCCTTTGCAGCTCTTTGTCATCCTTAGATTCGCGAAACAAGGCGTCCCACTCATCTATAATGACAAAAAATTTCCTTTTCAGTTTATGACTGACGCTTAGCATGGCATCCGGCAGATATACTTCCTGTTCACTCACACATTCCGGAAATGCCTCTCTCAATTCACGAATGACCACAGTCTGTATATCCGACAGGACATTCGTTCCCCTGCTTTTCGCCCGGGGAATAAACCATGTGATGTCCAGATAAATGACATCATAGCGATTCAGATTCGCCGCAAAAGATTCCTTTTTTGATATTTCCAATCCCTCAAACAATTTCCGAGAATCACAGCTTCTGTCATAATACGCGCAGAGCATTTTAGCCGCAAATGACTTGCCAAAACGTCTTGGGCGGCTGAAACAGGTCAGCTTTCGCGGTGTGTCAAGCGTCCCGTTTATATATTCAATCAATCCGGTTTTATCCACATAAACGCCGTTCACTATCGTTTCAAACCCTTTATTGCCCGGATTTAAATAAACGCCCATCGTATCACCATTCCTTCCAAAGACTGCGGGCAGTGTCCCGTCAATTTCTGATTACATTGCTATTATACATGATTTAAGCCGCAAATCAACAGATCTGTCCTGAAAAGAATGCTTCTCTTTACACCTTTTTTCCCTCCCCTTCCGGAAAAATGATCTTATTCACAAAGAAGAAAATCACCATGGAAACGCCGCCGTTTAAAATCGTGGTGCCGATATTGTAAATAAAAGCCGGCACGAAGATACCCGCCACGGCTACCCAGATGCAGTTGATGGAATTCACAATGCAGGTAATGACAATAAACGCCGCCAGGTACCAGCCGATCTGTTTCTTTAGGGAAACGCTGATTAAATCAACATTTTAGCTATCCATCACCCACCATCTAT
>JAJQFS010000026.1 GCA_021200995.1 Lachnospiraceae bacterium
CCCTTTTTCTTGGAATCTTCAGGGTTGCATTGCTGTTTATTTGTCAAGGTCCTGTCTGCTGCCTCTTTGCGGCAACTCGTATAATCTATCATACTTTCATTTCTTTGTCAACAAGAATTTTTACTTTTTTGACTTTTTTATTTCAGAAGAAAATCTGACAGGTTATAAAAGGCACTCTTGCGGAGTGCCTTATTAATATACTAAAAGTGTTAAATTTTGTCAACCGGAAATTTTTACCAGTTTTTCCCAAAGTTTTTCATTGATTTTACCACATTCAGACAATATGATACAAGGCACAAAAAGTCATAAATACGAATACGAACCCGAAGGGCGCCCTGTGGGGAAAGGAGCAAATCTGACCGTTTTTCAGGCCAATCACAGCCTGACGATTGGCAATTCTTTTACAGCAGGTCAAACAGGCTGATCTGATTGCTCTCAGGCAGGTTTTTCAGAATTCCAAGCTCGCAGAGTTTATCTGTAATCGTCTGGGAAACCTTAGCCCGTTCGCGGAAGTCCTCCTTACTTAGGAACTCTCCTTTTGACGCTGCGGCGGTAATGGATTCCGCCACGCCTTCGCCAAGACCCGCGATACTGCACAGCGCCGGCATGATCTTTCCGTCTATAATCTGAAAGTTGCGGGCATGCACCCGAAAAATGTCAATCGGCAAAAATTCAAATCCGCGGGCATACATTTCCAGGACACTCTTCATATCCCTGAAGGTATCTTCATCTGTCTTGGTCCACTTGTCCTTTCTGGCTTTCAGCTCCGCCATATTTCTGCGAAGCGTTTCCTTCCCCTGGCACATCAGCTCATAGGAAAAGCCGGATGCGCGGATACTGAAATAGGCCGCGTAATACGCCAGCGGATAATTGATCTTAAAATAGCCAATTCTCCAGGCCATCATGACATAGGCCGCGGCGTGCGCCTTTGGAAACATGTATTTGATTTTTTTGCAGGACCAGATATACCAGTCGGGGACATCATGCTCCAGCATGGCTTCTTCCATTTCCGGCTTCAGCCCCTTACCCTTACGGACACTCTCCATGATGGTGAACGCCATGGAGCTCTCCACACCCATACGAATCAGGTAAGTCATAATATCGTCTCGTGTACAGATGGCGGTACCGATTGTCGCTTTTCCCTCTAAAATCAGGGTCTGCGCGTTTCCCAGCCACACATCCGTGCCATGTCCCAGGCCGGAAATCCGGATCAGGTCGGAGAACCGCTGCGGTTTGGTGTCCCTGAGCATCTGAAATACAAACTCTGTGCCAAACTCCGGGATTCCCAAAGAGCCCAGGTCCGTGCCGTCGATATCCTCCGGCGTAATTCCCAGCGCGGAGGTATTCTGAAACAATGACATCACCTGTTTATCATCCAGCGGAACCGTAGTGGGATCCACGCCGGTCAGATCCTGAAGCATACGAATCATGGTCGGATCATCGTGTCCCAGGATGTCGAGCTTTAACAGGTTATGGTCAATAGAGTGATAATCAAAATGCGTGGTGATGATATCGGTGGTCATATCATTGGCGGGATGCTGTACCGGAGTAAAGGAGTTAATATTTTCCCCCAGAGGAAGCACGATAATGCCGCCGGGATGCTGGCCGGTGGTGCGGCGCACACCGGTGCAGCCCATGCTGATCCTCTCGATCTCGCAGGACCGCTTCGTGATCCCTTTATCCTCAAAATAATGCCGTACATAGCCATAAGCGGTTTTATCCGCCACTGTACCCACCGTTCCGGCCTTAAAGGTCTGTCCCGCGCCGAAAATGACCTCTGTATATTTGTGTGCCTTCGACTGATATTCTCCGGAAAAATTCAGGTCAATATCCGGTTCTTTATCTCCTTTAAATCCCAAAAACGTCTCGAACGGAATATCAAAGCCATCCTTCTTTAGCGGCGCGCCGCAGACCGGGCAAACTTTATCCGGCATGTCGCAGCCGCTGCTGCCTTCGCTTAAGGCCTGCTGAATCTCAGGGCCGTCAAACTCGGAGTAATGACAGTTTTTGCAATAATAATGGGGCTGCAGTGGATTTACCTCCGTAATTCCGGCCATGGTCGCGACAAAGGAAGACCCTACAGAGCCGCGGCTGCCGACGAGATAACCGTCCTCATTGGACTTCCACACCAGCTTCTGCGCAATGATATACATTACCGCAAACCCGTTCTTGATGATGGAATTCAGTTCCTTTTCCAGGCGGCTTTTCACGATATCCGGCAGATCCTGCCCATACATTTCATGCGCCTTATTGTAGCAGATCTCTGTCAGCGTCTTATCTGAATCCGGAATGACAGGTGGACATTTGTCCGGCCGCACAGGCGAAATATGCTCGATCTGATCGGCAATCAGATTGGGATTCGTAATAACAACCTCACGCGCCTTCTCCGGCGGCAGATAGTCGAACTCCTTTAGCATTTCCTCTGTCGTGCGCAGATACAAAGGAGCCTGGCTGTCGGCATCCGCGAAGCCCTTTCCAGCCATGATAATCCGTCTGTAGACCTCATCCTCCGGATCCAGAAAATGTACGTCACAGGTTGCTACAACCGGCTTATGAAACTGCTCGCCCAGCTCCACGATGCGCCGGTTCAAATTCCGGATATCCTCCATAGAATGCACAGAGCGGACTCTGTCCGATTCAATCATAAAGGCATTATTACCCAACGGCTGAATTTCCAGATAATCATAAAACGCGACAATGTTTGCGATGTCCTCATCGCTCTTTTCATCCAGCAGGGCACGATAAAGCTCGCCGGCTTCACAGGCGCTGCCGATGAGAATTCCCTCCCGCAGCTCATTCATCAGGCTTCTGGGGATTTTGGGTACGCGGTTAAAATATTTCAGGTGAGATTCACTGATCATGGTGTACAGATTCACGCGCCCGATATCATTCTGTGCCAGTAAAATAATATGATAAGAGGGCAGTTTCGCGATTGCCTCCGCACTGGCATGCCCCATGGCGTTCACCTGTGTCAGGTTTGTAACATCTCTTTCCTCGCACATGGCGCTCATTTTCAGGAAAATGAGCGCTGTACACTCCGCGTCATCCACTGCTCTGTGATGGTGCTGCAGCACCACCTTCAGGGTCTTGGCGACCGCGTCCAGCGTGTGCTTGCTCTGACCAGGCAGAAGAACTCTGGACATGGTCAGCGTGTCCAGATATGTAAAGTGAAACGGGTATCCCTCCCTTTTGCAGTTCTCCCTGATAAAGCTTGTATCAAACTGCGCGTTGTGCGCCACCAGCTTACAGCCCTCGCAGAACTGAAGAAAACGGGGCAAAATCACGGAGATATCCTCCGCGCCGCTGACCATATCATCCGTAATACTGGTCAGGTTTGTGATTTCAAACGGGATGGGGGTCTTCGGATTCACAAACTCGGAGAAGCGGTCCGTAATCTCCCCGTTCTCCACCTTCACCGCGCCGATCTCAATGATTCGATTCTGAACAGGAGAAAAGCCGGTCGTCTCAATATCAAAAACGACATAGCGGTCCCTGAGCGTTCCGCTTAAGTCCGGCCCCATGGCGATATCATTGGTATCATCCACCAGATACGCTTCGCAGCCGTAAATCACTTTGAAGAAATGCTCTTTATCCGGCTCGATGCCGGCCTCTTTACAACGGGCCTTCTCCTCCTTCCACAGATCCTCCCAGACATGGTTCGCGGTGGGGAAGGACTGCACCACACCATGGTCCGTGATGGCGATGGCCTTATGTCCCCAGGCATATGCGCGTTTAATGATATCGCTGACCTCGGAAACGCCGTCCATATCGCTCATCTTGGTATGGCAATGCAGCTCCACTCTTTTTTCCGGGCTTAAATCTTCCCTTTTGGTTGTGAAATCGGAGGCTTTTTTGATGCCGGACACGGAACCAATGGTCAGTTCCTTATCAAAGCTGTCCAGCACCGTGATGCCTTTCAGCTTCAGAAAGGCGCCTTTTTTCAGGTTGGCTGTTAATTCCTCAACCTGGTCCTTGCGGATAAAGAGCTTGGCGGTGATGCTGTCCGTGAAATCTGTCAGGACGAAGGAAATAATCACGCGCTCATTGCGAATTTCACGCTGCTCTAAGGCAATCACTTTTCCATGGATGATCACCTCTCCCATCTCTCCCAGAATATCTTCCATTTTCACAATGGGGCCGTCAAAATCCTTGCCGTAGATCAAATCCGGATTGTCGCCGCTCTTTAAGCCTCTGCGGTACTGCGGTCGGGAATTTCTCTCACCAAACGCTGCGGATCTGTCCTGCCCATTCCGCGAAAACGAATTCTGACCTCCAAAGGATCTCCCGTTTCCGTCCCCGTTCTGCTTGGTTCCGAATGAAGCGCTCTGTTGAGCAGATGTTCCAGTCTTTTTCATTTCCACGGAATTTGCCTTGGACGTTATTCGGCCTGGAACACTGTTGCCTGTACTGTTTCCCGCACCGCTCTGTGCACTTTCCTCAGCACCTGCTGCAAGCCGCCCGCTGCTGATCTGTTCTATCCTTCTGCTGGTCAGAATATCCTCTTCGGATTCTGTGTCTTCTTTCTTTTTTTCTATATAGCTGTATGAAAAAGAAACATTAAGACCGCATCTTTCCTGAAAGATTTTGTCCAGAATGGCCCGAAGCTCCTTCTCCTGCATATGTACAATACAGTTTTCGTCCAGTTGTATGTGAATCCGGTCATTGGCCGGATAGGAAATCTGCGCATCTTTAAAAGCCACGTATAATACGTGGCTGTATGCTTTCAACTCTTCTAAAATCGAATCCCTGTAAAGCTCCATGACAGTCTTTGCGTCATACTGGCTGCTCAGTTCGAAGCGTTCATAGATTTTGATCTGCCAGGCATCCCGGTAGGCACGCAGCATCTCATTTAAAATCTTTTCCACCTCAAAAATATCCCGCTTGGGAATCAGAAAAGAGCTTCTGATATAGACACGCAGAAAATGCCGGTCCTTTACACTGGCGACCCGTGTCACGGTTACCTGCGACATCAGGTCATACAGCCGGCCTTCCAGCTTCAGATAGGGAAATACTTCCAGAAATTTCTTCTCTTCCATGAACTGTTCACTCCCTGGTTCCACGGGTCGCTTACTCCACTGTTCTGTTTTCCTCCGCAGTTTCCCAATGATCCAGCTCGTACCGCAGCGTATCCAAAAGCTCCGCCTCCGGCACGCGCCGCACGACCTGCCCCTTTTTGATCAGAAGACCTTCTGAAATGCCGCCCGCGATGCCGATATCCGCTTCCTTTGCCTCGCCGGGGCCATTGACCACGCAGCCCATCACAGCCACCTTAATATTGAGCGGATATGCCGACACCATGGTCTCCACCTGATTCGCCAGGCTGATCAGATCAATCTTCGTCCTTCCGCAGGTCGGGCAGGATACCACCTCAATGCCTCCTTCCCTCAGCCCCAGGGTACGCAGAATCAGTCTGGCGGACTTCACCTCCTCCACCGGATCGCCGGTCAGAGATACCCGGATGGTATCCCCGATTCCTCTGTTCAGAATCAGACCCAGGCCAATGGCAGATTTGATATTGCCGCTCCAGACGGTTCCAGCCTCCGTGATGCCGACATGCAGCGGATGATCTGTCTGCTTCGCCAGCATTTCATGCGCTTCCACGCACATCATGACGTCCGAGGATTTGATACTGATGACCAGGTTATCATACCCCAGATCCTCAATGATTTTCACCTTATCCAACGCGCTCTCCGCGATCCCCTGTGCGGTGACGCCGTGATATTTCTCCACCAGTTCTTTTTCCAGGGAACCGCTGTTAACACCGACGCGAATCGGAATATTGTGGCTTTTTGCCTCATCCACGACCGCTCTGACACGGTCAACGGAGCCGATATTGCCTGGATTGATGCGGATTTTGTCCGCGCCGTTTTCCATGGCGGTGATTGCCATGCGATAGTCAAAATGAATGTCGGCGACCAGCGGAATGTGAATCTGTTTTTTGATCTCGGAGAGAGCCTCGGCAGCCTCCTTTGTCGGAACGGTGCAGCGGATGATCTCACAGCCCGCCTGCTCCAGGCGCAGGATCTGCGCGACGGTTGCCTTAACATTCTCCGTGGGGGTATTGGTCATGGATTGAATCAGGATCGGATTGCCGCCGCCAATGACCCTGTCTCCGATTTTCACTACTTTTGTACGTTCTCTCATTATTGTGTTTTCCTTCAGGCATTTCATATTATCACAGAGAATAGTTCCCGCAAAAAAGCGCTTGAAAAAAGCTAAGGCGAAAATTTGCGATGAACTTTGAGCCGTGCTTTTTCAAGTGCTCCCTTTGCTCTCTGTCAGAAGAATATGTTCTTAATATCATTAAAGAATAAAAATACCATCAACACCATCAGCAGTACAAAACCTATGGTATTGACGACGCCCTCTTTCTCCGGCGAAATGGGCTTCCCACGTACAAGCTCCACGGCCATCAGCAGGATCCGCCCGCCGTCCAGGGCCGGAATGGGGAGCAGGTTAATAATCCCCAGATTGACGCTTAAAAGCGCAGCCAGATTCATCATGGTCAGAAGGGTGGTCAGCCAGCCGTAGGTCTTTGCCTCATCATAGGTCTCACTGACCAGGTTGGCCATCCCCACGACGCCGGCCACGTCCTCACTCTGTACCTGTCCCTGAATGATCTGCAGCAGGCTCTTATAAACAGAAGTAGCCGCGTAGCGCACCTCGTATACCGCATATTCCAGCGCTTTCAGGCCTGTAAACTGGACGTATTCCCCGCCGGTGATTCCCATGTAGTAACGGCCCTCCTCCTCTTCATACAAGGGAGAAAAAGTAAAGGTCAGGCGCTCGCCGTCCCGCTCTACCACGATGGTATATTCCTTGCCGTTATTGAGCTGGGAGATGACCTGCACCTCCCTGTACAGATAGACTCTTTCCCCATTGATGGAGATGATGGTGTCCCCCGCTTCCATTCCCGCCTCCGCGGCAGGATAGCCTTCCATCACACTGACGACCACAGGCAGGTCGGTCATGGAGAAATTCACGATGAAAACACTGAAAACAAATGCCAGAATAATATTGGCCAGCGGTCCTGCCACAACAGTAGCAAACCTGGCTCCCAGAGACGCGTCGTTAAAATGATGGGATTCCTTTCCATCTGCGCGGTCCGTCGTGACCTTCTCCTGAATCTCAGCCTGCGGCAGGCTGTCCGTATTCAGCGAATCACCATCCTGTGCAGACGTACCCTTCACCATATTTTCCTGTTCCAGATCATCATCAAAGACACAGGCACCGCCGATGGGAAGCACCCGCAGCGAATAGACGGTGCCGCCCTTCTCAAAATGCGCGATCTGCGGTCCCATCCCGATCATAAATTCCGCCACGTGAATCCCGTTCATTTTGGCGACCAGCAGATGCCCTCCCTCATGAGAAATCAGCAAAACCCCCAGGATAATGATAAAAATAAGTATTGACAAACTGAAACCGTCCTTCCTGTTATGAAAATTTTTCTCTGATATGCGCGTAAGTCTCCTGCTCGACCGCCAGAATTTCATCCAGGTCAGGATCGGCGGCCGGACTGTGCCGCAGCATGCAGTCTTCTATGATATCGGTAATCTGCAGAAACGAAATCTTTTTCTCCAAAAACAGCGCCACCGCCAGTTCATTTGCCGCGTTGAAAACTGTGGGCATCGTGCCGCCCGTTTTCCCTGCGCTGACCGCCAGTTTTAACGCTCTGAAGGTGTCCGTATCCGGGGCCTCAAATGTCATCTGTTTTAATCTGTAGAAATCCAGGTGCTCGCCCGCAAGCGGCTTTCTGTCCGGATAAAAAAGCGCATACTGAATGGGCAGTCTCATATCCGGTGTGCCTAACTGCGCCATGATGGCGCCGTCCTCATATTCCACCATACTGTGAATCACGCTCTGCGGATGCACCACCACCTGAATCTGATCATAGTCTACACCAAAAAGCCACTTTGCCTCCATGACCTCCAGTCCCTTATTGACAAGGGTGGCGGAGTCAATCGTGATTTTGCGGCCCATGGTCCAGTTGGGGTGTTTTAAGGCGTCCTCCACCCGCACAGACTTCAGTTCCTTTATGGTCCTGCCGCGGAACGGACCGCCGGAGGCCGTCAGCAGGATTTTATGAATCGCGTTATGCTGATTGCCCTGCAGGGACTGGAAAATGGCGCTGTGCTCACTGTCCACAGGCAGAATGGACGCGCCCGTCTCTTCTGCCAGCGGCATGATGATATGTCCCGCTGTCACCAGCGTTTCTTTATTAGCCAGGGCAATATCCTTGCCCGCTTTCATGGCTGCGATGGTCGGCCGGATGCCAATCATGCCGACAATGGCCGCGACCACCGTATCGATGGCAGGATATGTTGCCGCCTCCAGAAGGCCATCCATGCCGCAGCGCACCTGAATGTCCGTATCCGCCAGACGTGTCTTTAATTCTGTATATGCCGTCTCATCCCACATGGCTATGAGTTTGGGAGAAAACTCTCTGGCCTGCTGTTCCATCAGATCCACATTGCGGCCAGCGGCCAGCGTCTCCACCTTCAGTTCCGGATTTGCGCGGACGATATCGAGTGTCTGCGTTCCAATGGAACCGGTGGAGCCGAGAATGCCTATTTTTTTCATTTGAACTGCTCCTTCAATATGTACAAATAGTAACTCTTATATCGTGAGCAAAGCTCACGATCCAATTCGCCGCTCATTAAAGTACGAAGGTCGGAATCAGGTACATCAGAAAATACACACAGGGCGCCGTGAAAATCACGCTGTCAAAACGATCCAGAATCCCGCCGTGTCCGGGTATCAGCTTCCCATAATCTTTGATATGATAGTCCCGCTTGATGGCGGAAGCGGCCAGGTCTCCGCACTGAGAGATCACGCTGCCGACGCCGCAGACAAATGCCACAGCAGGAGCATACTCCTCACCAAATAAAAGCATACCGAAGAGAGCGCCCAGAAGGGCCGCGCCCACGATCCCGCCGATACAGCCCTCGATGGACTTTTTGGGGGAAAGCTTTGGGAAAGCCTGATGGTTGCCGATGGTTTTGCCGGTGAGAAGTCCCACGCAGTAAGCGCAGGTATCGCTGCCCCAGGCACTGACGAAAATCAGCCACACGGCCTTGTGCCCGATGGTTGGAATGGCGCTGGTCAGACTGATAAATGAAATCATGACCGGCACATAGACAAAGGAAAAAACTGCCGGAATAATCTGCGCCGCGTGATAATACGGAAAGCGAATCACATATACCGCCATCAGCAGAATAATCGTAAAGACAACAACGCCGTAAACGGGCGTCACATCATCCGCCGCATTCGTGTCAAAGGACTGAACCGCCAAAATCAGATACATGACAGCTGTTCCGGCTACAGTAACCGCTTCAAGCACTCTGTCCTCTTTCTGATGGATACCTACCGCTCTGAGCAGCTCCAGTAATCCCACTATGGAAACAAAGCAAAGCAGCGCGTTTAAGACCACGCCACCCAGCTTCAGGGAGATGGCCATCACAATGACGATCACAACGCTGCTTGCCAGTCTGATCCAGAACATGCCTTACTCCTCCTTCAATCCCCCGAATCTCCTGACTCTGTGATTGTATGAATCAATCGCCTTTTCCAGTTCCGCCTTGTCAAAATCCGGCCACGGAACCTCTGTGACATAAAGCTCCGAATAGGCCAGCTGCCAGAGCAGAAAATTGGAAATACGCAGTTCCCCGCAGGTACGGATCATCAGATCCGGATCGGGATAATCTCCCGTATCCAGATGCTCCGCGACCGTTTTCTCCGAAATCTCCTCCACAGCAAGTTCTCCTGCTGCCACCTTCGCGGAAATCTTCTGCACGGCCCGGCGGATTTCATCTCTGCCGCCATAGTTGATCGCAATGGTGAAATGCAGGCCGGTGTTGTCTTTGGAAGCCTCCTCAAGCGCCGCGATGCTGTCCTGGATATCCTGGTCCAGACGGGTCTTGTCGCCGATGATTCTGACACACATTTTATTTTTTTGCGCTGTTTTGATGCAGGTCTTCATGTAATTGCGCAACAGCTTCATCAGTGCGTCTACTTCATCCTGCGGGCGCGACCAGTTCTCGGTGGAAAACGCGTAAACCGTCAGGTATTGAACGCCCATTTTATAAGCGGTTTCACAGATGGTCTCCACGTTTTTGGCTCCCTGTACGTGACCGGTGTTGCGGGGAAGGCCCTTCGCTTTCGCCCAGCGGCCGTTTCCGTCCAGGATGATGGCGATGTGCTGCGGTACAGATTGAATATCCGGCATAATAAATCCTCACAATAGTAACTTTTAAAGTACGAGAGGACACCGTAGTCAGGTGTCCTCTTAAGTACGCTCTATACGGTCATGATCTCCTTAACCTTCTCCTCGGTCAGTTTGTCAATTTCCTTCGTATATTTGTCTGTCATCTTCTGCAGCTTCTCTTCCAGATTCTTCTGCTCATCCTCGGAAATTTCACTGGCCTTCAGTGCTTTTTTGATGGCGTCATTGCCGTCGCGGCGGGTATTTCTGACCGCTACCTTCTGATCCTCGCCCTTTTTGCGGATGGATTTGGAAAGCTCTTTACGACGTTCCTCCGTCACCTCCGGGAAAATCAGGCGGATCACGGAGCCGTCATCCATTGGATTGATGCCCAGATCAGAGGTCATGATGGCTTTTTTGATCGCCTTGATCAGGGATTTGTCCCAGGGCGCGATCTGCAGAATGCGCGGTTCAGGAACAGTCACATTGCCCACCTGCTGAATGGGGGTGGGAACTCCGTAATAATCCACCCGGATTTTGTTCAGCACATTCGGGTTGGCCCTGCCGGCTCTGATCGCTGAAAAATCACCCACCAGGTAATCCACCGATTTCTGCATCTTGTCTTCATAGGATTTTAATGTTGTGTCCATGTTTTCCTCCTGATCTGCGGCTTATGTGATCATAAGTCCGGATATTATGATGTCAGGCTGCATTCGCGCCATGTTTTCCGGCAGGGGCTGTACCCCGCCGTTTATTTTCACCTATTTCTGTTTCCTTTTATCAAGCGGTGACTTTGGTTCCATGAAAATCGCCCTTTACCGTATTGACAATGGAATTTTCCTCATTTAAGCCAAATACCCACATGGGCATGTGATTGTCCCTGGCCAGGATAGAGGCTGTCATGTCCACCACCTGCAGGTTCTTCGCGATGACTTCGTCGATGGAAACTTCGTCATATTTCCTGGCGTTTGGATCCTTCGCCGGGTCCGCGTCATAGACGCCGTCAATGGATTTGGCCAGTAAAATCACATCCGCTTCCACTTCCACGGCTCTTAACACCACGCCGGTATCCGTGGAAAAATACGGGTGACCAGTGCCGCCCGCGAAAAAGACGACCATGCCTTTGCTGAAATATTTATTCGCACGATCCTTGGAGAAGAGCTTGGTAAAGGAACCGCACTCAAACGGGGTGAGAACCGCGGTTTTCATACCGACAGACCGAAAAATCTCAGAAACATAAATGCAGTTCATCACAGTGGCCAGCATCCCGATCTGGTCCGCCTTGGTCCGGTCGATATTCTCCGAGGTGCGGCCTCTCCAGAAATTACCGCCGCCGGTGACAACGCCTACTTCAAAGCCATCATCCACCAGCTCCTTCACCTGCAGTGCAACTTTTCTCACAGTTTCCTCGTCAAACCCCGTCCGCTTCTCGCCGGCCAGGGCTTCACCGCTCAATTTCAGCATAATGCGCTTCATGAATAGTCTCCCTTCATTATATTCGAAGACGTTTCCTCCACATGCGCAAAAGCGTCTGCTATGCAGCCGGTCTACGTTTCACTTCGGTCGGTGCAGAACAGACGTCCCCCGGACGTCTTGCACCGCAGCAAAAAACGCTGCTCACCTTTTTGCGCGATACAATGAGACGCGTGAGGGTGCTTACACACTCATGAGGCGAATGTCGCGTTCAGCGAGACGTCAGTCGAGTGTGCTTATGTGGAGGAAGCGACTGATTCTCAGTCTGCTTGAACGAAGTAAACAGTGGCTTTCAAGTAGAACTTGGCGCCCCTGTTTACTTCGCTCAAGACGTCTTCGAATAGTAGCAATTGAATACAGTCTACCATAATTTTTGACAATTGAAAAGAGGATTGTTGAAATTTATTGTTTTATTAGAAGTCGTTGAAGCAACTCCTCCATCGTGTGTCCGTTCCCAGGATGGCGCTGGTATGGCGCGATCTGCGCCATAGGACGAAGGACGAAGTCACGATTACACATGTCTCTGTGCGGAATTGTCAGGTTTTCCGTATCCATGATGACATTTTCAAATAAAAGAATATCCATGTCCAGTGTGCGGGGACCCCAGTGGATTTTCCGCTCACGCCCGTAATCCGCCTCAATCCCATGGAGTTTTCGCAATAATTCCTCCGGCGTGTAAAGCGTCTCAATCTCTGCCGCGCCGTTTAAAAAGTCATCCTGCTCTACACCGCCGTAAGGTTTTGTCACAATCCAGTCGGAGACTTTGCGCACACGGATCATCGGATCCGCAGTAAGTGCCTGTACACCGCCCCGCAAAATCTGTTCAGAATCTCCCATATTGGAACCAAGGCCAAGAAAGACCTGCCGCCAGCCCCGGTGAATGGTGACAGAAACATCGCCAAACGGTACCGGAATGGGCGCATGCGGCTTACTGACCTTTAAATCCACGCTGTGAATCAACGGGTATTTCAGCAAAATCTCCCTGGCGCAGTGCTCGGCGGCCGCCTCGATCAGGTCAAGGCTTTGCGATTCCATGGCGGATTTTAAGGTCAGAGCTGCCTCCCCGTAATGTGTGGAAAGCGTCAGATCATCCGCGGTCCCTGCCGGACGCAGATCCGTATGCAGAATAGCCGTCACATAAAAAGGCTGGCCTTTTTCTTTTTCCTCCGGGAAAACACCGTGATAGGCGTAGACCTCCAGGTCTTTGATTTCAATCTGATCCATATTTTAAAACTGCCTCCGTCATGCGGATCGCCCGCGCGTTTTTCTCCGCGTCATGTACTCTCACAAACTGCCAGCCGGCCTCGACTGCCATGACGGTCGTGACGATTGTTCCCTCTTCCCTTTCGCCTGCGGGAAGATCCAGAGTCAGTCCGATCACCGACTTCCTGCTGGCACCTAAAAGCCAGGGATAGTCAAGCCCGCCTCGTTCAGAATCACATAAATCCCTTAAGTGCGCGAGCACTTCCAGATTTTGTTCGTAAGTCTTGCCGAAGCCGACGCCGGGATCCAGAATGATTTTGTCCTCCGCAATTCCCGCTTTTCGCGCAATTTCCAATGTGATCTGCAAATCCGCTATGATATCTGGAATCAGATTCTCATAATTCGTATGATGCCGGTTGTGCATTAGGCAGCAGGGGATGTCATATTCCGCGATCAGGCGCGCCATCTGCCCCTCGTCATAGCGCAGCCCCCAGATATCGTTGATCAGATCCGCCCCGGCCTCAAGCCCCGCGCGGGCCACAGTATGTTTATAAGTATCCAATGAGACAGGCAGGTCAAAGCGCTTTTTCGCCGCCTCAATCACCGGCGCAACCCGCTCGATTTCTTCTTCGTCAGAGATCTCAGCATGGCCTGGTCTGGTGGACTCGCCGCCGATATCCAGAATATCGCAGCCGGTATTCTGAAGTTTTTCCGCCTGCTTTAAGGCGGCGTCCAGCGTATTGTAGGAACCGCCATCGGAGAAGGAGTCCGGCGTCACATTTAAGATTCCCATGATATATGTATGCGTTCCAAACAGAAATTCTCTGCCGCCTATTATCATCTGATCTGTCATTCCGTTTTCCTGCCCTCCCAGATTCCTTCAGCCACTCAGCTATCTCAAGCCTACCACTCGATTCGCGCGTTCTTCCGCTCCTCGCTCCAGTCACACTTCTCACTTGCCATACAACCCCAGCAGGCTCTCGACATCTGATCCGCCCTGGCGAGCAGTCCGTTTAAGGTTCGCTCTCCAACGAGGCTTTTATCGCTGTGCGTGGCTATGGCGCTGACGATCATGGCACTCTCCTCTTCACTGTAACCGCAGTCACGCAAAATCTCAGGCGCCAGCTCCGCGCTCACCTCGGCGTGCGGCCTGTGCTCCCGGTACTGCACATGCCTCCCGATATCGTGCAGAAGAGCCGTTCCATAGAGGATGTCTTTCGTAAAGCCATAGCCATCCTCTTCATTTAATATATATGCGATTCTGGCCACATCCATGAAATGAGAGAGATTATGCCTGCAAAACTCCCGCTTCCACTCACAGCGGCCATTCTCAAAGACATATTCCTGAAATTTCGGATGATGAAAAATCTGATTGATGCGATCCATTCCTACCCCCTGGAAAGCTGAAAATACACTGCCTGCTTCAGGCTCTCATCCGTCTCGAATACGCCGCGGAAAGCGGTCGTCACAGTCTGGGTGCCCGGCTTTTGCACGCCGCGCATGGTCATACACATATGCTCCGCCTCCAGGCAAACCATCACGCCCTTCGGCTGTAAATGCTCCATCACAGCGTCCGCGATCTGCGCCGTCATCTGTTCCTGCAGCTGCGGCCTGCGGGCGTAAACCTCCACTGTACGGGCTAATTTTGACAAACCCACGACTTTGCCGTCAGGCACATACGCGATGTGCGCCTTCCCGTAAAATGGTAATAAATGATGCTCGCACAGGGAATAAAAGGTAATATTTTTCTCCAGGACGAGCTCTCCGCTTTTGGTCTCAAAGGTCTTATGTAAATGCTCCGCCGCGTCCTGGGTGAGGCCGCCGCAGAGCTCCTCATACATTCTGGCTACGCGGGTGGGCGTTTCTTTTAAGCCTTCGCGGGTCGGATCCTCACCGATTCCTTCTAATAATAAGGTCACTGCCTGCTGTATTTTTTCCTGATCCATAAAAAACTCCCCTCGATTCCTTTTCCATCACCGGCGTTTTCGAAATTCCTCATATACCCGCCTCATCCTGCCCAGCCAGGACAGCGAGCCGAAACAGAGAATCACATCCTCCTTTGCAGCCAGCAGATGCGATAACTCCACCGCTTCCTCCAGGCTCGCGGTGTTCGTCACCCTGGAGTGAACCTCCCGCGCGGACTGTGCTAACTCCAACGCTGGTAACGCTCTGGGATTGTCCGGCGGTGTAACAGTCAGAATATGATCGGTATAACCGGCCGTGATTTGCAGCATCTTCTCGTATTCCTTGTCCTTCAGCACTCCCATTATATAGATGATTCGCTTATTTGTAAAATAGATTTCGATATTCCGGGCCAGTTTTCGTGCCGCGTCCTCATTGTGCGCGCCGTCCAGGACAAATAAAGGATTTCGGCCGATGACTTCCATCCTGCCGGGCCAGCGGGTTTCCTCAAGCCCTTTACAGACGGCTTCATCTGAAACATCCGCTTTCCCTTGTTCCCGAAGCTGACGGATACATTCCACCGCCAGGACTGCGTTGGCGACCTGATGTCTGCCAGGGAGATGAATTTTCAGTTTCGGGAATTCCCTGTATCTGAACATAGTTGTGGTCAGATTACAGCTGATCATTTTCGCCTGCGTATCGTCCGCGATTACCAGTCCGTTCCCTGCTTTCTCCCCGCTTCGCATCGTCCGCTGTCGGCATGCCTTTTCCACGGCTACATTTGTGTCCGGAACATTACCTGTCTTTTCAACTGTCGGTCCGCTAACTCCCTGTATAACCTTCTGCAGTTCCGCCAGCGCCTCTGGCTCCTGCCTCGCCGTCACATACACCGCGCCCGGTTTCGCAATCCCTGCTTTCACCGCTGCGATCTGCCCCAGCGTATTTCCCAGAATCGCCATATGATCCATGCTGATGGAGGCCCAGACGCAGGCTATCGGATGCCGCACGATGTTCGTCGCGTCCTCAGCGCCGCCCAATCCTACTTCTACAACCGCATAGTCGCAGTTTTTTTCCTGAAAATACAAAAACGCAAGCGCCGTCTCCATCTCAAACACCGTCGGATGTGGAAAACCCTGCGCAGCAAGTTCTTCACAAATTACTTTCAGACGTTCC
This sequence comes from Lachnospiraceae bacterium, assembly GCA_021200995.1. Lineage (GTDB taxonomy): Bacteria > Bacillota > Clostridia > Lachnospirales > Lachnospiraceae > RGIG6307. Next base: position 15,953 of record JAJQFS010000026.1, read on the forward strand.
ACATATTCACAAAGGCTTTTCTGCGAAATCATGCGGCGGTTGACGCGAAACCGCTCCCGATACTCATTGACCGCCGGGGATGTGTATGTTCCCACCTTATACCCCGCCGCCTGCAGGATGGAGGAAATATACGCAACCGTGGAACCCTTCCCATTCGTGCCCGCAACATGAATCACGCGCAAATGCTCCTGCGGCTGCCCCAGCGCCGCGCACAAGCGCTCCATATTCTCAAGCCCCAGCACGGAGCCGTACCGCGACAGGGAGGCTATATATTCCATGGTCTGTCTGTAGTTCAAAGCAGTATACCTCAATCCATAAAATGATCAGGGCGATAAGTGGTTATGATCCCATGGATTGCTTTACAAAATACACAACCTGCGTATCATGTGTTTTATCGCCTTAATCACAATAACACAAAATGCCAATTTTGCAAGCATAAAAGACCGTGACCATGCTCCGAAGAATATCTCTGAAACATATGTAGCTGCAGCCTCCCTGTGCTATGACAGTCTCCGCTCTATTTCATTCACCAGAACATAGTGTGGTTCATGGATATTCCTGTCAAAAAATACCCTGTTAAAATCCTCCACATAGGTTCTCAGGTTTGTATATTCTATCCTGGAAAACTGATCAGACATCACAAACGCCGTATAATATCCGGCCTGCTGAGCCACAAATGGTCTGAGCCTTTCAATGGCGTGAGAAATGGTTCCGTCTTCCGGCAAGGGTTCCTCAGGAAAATCGTCATACTCCCACCCACGATCGTAAAAAGCCTTTAACGCATCGTATCGGAACCAGAAAAAAGATCCATAAGGCGCAATGGCATCCTTACTTCTGGCAATCGGGACTGTAATATTCATTTCTTTCGCCAGACTTTTTGTGATTTTATAGTTATCATTGGGTCCCCACGCATACCCGATGGTATGAGAATAATCCGCATGGTTTGGCTCCGGCGGACACAGAATGCCCAGCCTTGGATGATTTTCAAAGGTTTCAATGATATTGTATATATAATCCTCACTGTACAGGGTGTTTTCGAAACATTTATAACTGAAGCTCTCTCCCATGGAGTCCCACCGCTGCACACTTTTTTTATCATGAGCAAAACATAGATACTCATAATTGGCGACAATATCCTTTACCCCCACGAGCAGTGCTGAAACGTCGCGTCCCCTGTTTTCAATCAGCCGGATTTCCATATGACGACATTTCAGATCTTTAAATTTCTCTTTAATGGCTCTTTGGGTTTTCTCCGAATTTGTTGTGATGTAGATATCGCAGACATCCGGCATTTGTGACACATAGTGATATGTGTCATCCAGCAGATCCATATAGTAAATATGTATGATCGGCGTAGTTTTCTTCTTTTTCAGAATCTCCCGCATTTCCTCCCTGTGAGACATTCGGGTAGCTAACGTGTAATTCAGATGCATGCATCGGAATAAATCATAAAGGTTACACGTTCGCAGGAGATGATCCCAGATCAGGTTCATGTCATAGAGACGGTTTTCATCCAGATATTCATACAACTCCAGTGCTCCCTGCCCCACTGTATTCTGGATAATGTCATTGTACCGGTCATAAAATACTTTTCTCTTAAAAAACGGACATCCATACTTTTCTATCAGCATTCCAGGATAATATATAGTGGGATTATCAACCAGATCATCGATGTCTTCCGTATGAAGATAAACATCCCAGGAAAATCCCATGTCCGCAAAATACTTCGTGAAGATCACCTCATGTCTGAGCACCGCGTCATCGTAGGTTTCTATCATGGGAAGATGCTCCCAGTAAAACTGAAACTCATAGGAGCACAGAATCCTTCTGCGAAAGACGGTAAACCAGGACTGTATGTGCTCCGGCAGATAACCGTAATCATTCGCCGTATGGAACGCCTGATCGCGAATCTCCTGATGGCGGGACATTCCCCAAAAATCCACATCCTTCCTGCCCATGGAAGCAAACACTTCCTCCAAAGGACGAACCGGGCCCATGACCGAATTATTCATTAACAGTACTTCATCATAGGCGCCCAGACCTTCCCAGCCCAGATACATCATTCCCGTCCTGTAAGCCCAGATATCCAATCCCTGATTCTCACGCTCCAGAACCGTCAGCCCTCTTTGGACCAGCCTGCCTTTCGACTCCTCCTGCAGCTCTCCGTTCGACACAAAGACGATGCGCTCCGAGACTTTCTCAAGCGCCTCCAGCACCTGATATACATAGCCGTCCACATATCCATCCTGATCCCAGAACGCGTAGATCACACATCTTCTGAATTCTTCATTTTCCTCAAGCATCTTCACGTTCTCCGTCCGTTCTATTTTAAGATGATCCTGCCCTGCACATGGATCGAATAGATATCCCCGCCATAGATATCCATGATCATGCTCGGGTCAAAGGTATCAAACGTCCACTCGCGCCGCCCTGTTTTTTTACCATTCGTCCTTTTTACTCCCACGGATTTATCATTAATCCTGAATTCATCGAGTCTCACACAGCATTTAAAATCTTCAATGGGATCATACCGGAACCCTTTAATATCCTTTAATTCACAACCGATATTCAGCACAAATTCCCCGTCTTCGTTGATGCATACTCCCCTGGCAAGCTTACACCTTTCGCTGTAGCCGTTTCCGTCATCCCAGAAAAAGGTTGCAAGATAAGGAGTCGCCTGGTGCGCATGCAGAACATCTATAAAAGCATTACTCAGGAAAAGCATATTCCCTGTAATCACGATTTCACTAACATCATCCGCTTCGTACCTGTACTCATAAAAAGGGTCATCTGTCGAAAAAATCTGATAATCTCCGGCCCAATCTGTTCCATTATTGCTGACCCAGGTTACTTCATTTCCATCACATCGACAACCTGTAATTTTCATCGCAAGATTTGGCGTTTTCTCCAACGGATCATATCGAAATCCGCAGACAGGTCTCTGCACATTGAGCAGAAATCGAATCTGAAAATCCCCATTATCGTTCACGAAAGTATAACCCTGAAATCGATTGGCCTCCGTATACCCGCTTCCAAAATTCACGAAAAGGCTTCCATACAGTACATCTGCGCTTTTATCATATGTTTTCTGAAATCTGGTCTGAAGCTCTCTTTCCTCATCAATCAGGGCAAAGACAGACTGCCTTTGCTCCGCCAGCTCCAGAACCGTCTTTTTGAAATCATATGGATGCTTATCTCTCACTACGTCCCAATAGAGTTCGTCAAAGAAGTCTTTATTGAGAAACGGATACTTTCTCTCTTTCATCAGATACAAGTGCCTGTCAGGAACGCTCCATTTCTCCATCTCTTTTGTATATTCAATATACAGACCCTCCCTCATTCCGTCATAAATGTTTTCCTGGGGAATGTCCTCCGGCACGGGCTTTCTGGCGATGCTGATTTTCTGAAAATTCCTGCGGTAATTGCTCAGAAGCCGATTCAGATACGACACATAGCTTTCCCTGTCGACAAAACTCTTTCGAAGTACGGAAAAATGCTGCAGCATGACGTCAGTAGTTAATCTCCAGTAATCACACCTTTCTTCTTCCATCCGGTCATAGATCTCCTCAAGAGGCCAGAAAGGACCAAAGAAACTGTCGTCCATCAGAGTCGCCTCATCAAATTCCAGCACACAATCCATGCCCAGATATTCCATCAGCGCATCCGCGTACAGAACAGGAATCTCATTTCTGTAATTCAGGCAATAAACATCCTTTGTAATCCCCTTGATTGTTCTGCGCCCCTGAGGCGTCAGAAACGCGTTGCATACCACGACCAGTCTGTCCGATACATCGTTCAACTGCCCAAGCAGATATGCCGTCGCCTTTCCGACCGCTCCGCTCTCATTGTCATACGCATATATTACCAGTCTTTTCATTGCCTTTCTCCAACCTCAGTCTGAAGCATTCCTTTTTCAGCTTTCTCTCTTTCCTGTCTTAAGATATCCATGTATCTCAGATATTCCTCATCCACCTGCTTAGCCGGGCCATCCATCCGGATCAAACCGTCCTGAAGCCAGATACTTCTCTCACAGATCTGCTCGATCTGAGCAAGAGAGTGGGACACGATCACAATCGTTGTGCCCTGTTTTTTGATTTCCATCAGTTTCTGAAAGCACTTGGCCTGAAAATTCACATCTCCCACCGCCAGAATCTCATCAATCAGCAGAATATCCGCGTCCACATTGATCGCTACAGAGAAAGCCAGTCTCATATACATTCCGGAGGAATATGTTCTCACCGGATTATCTATATGCTCCTCCAACTCCGAGAACCTGATCATTTCATGCAGGCGTCTGTCAATCTCCTTCCTTCCAAGGCCAAAAATAGATGCATTGATATAAATATTCTCACGTCCCGTCATATCAGGATGAAAACCTGCGCCCAGTTCCAGGAGGCTGGATATCCGTCCCCTGGCTTCAATGCTTCCGCTGTCCGGGTACATGATCCTGGTCAGCAGCTTAAGCGTTGTGCTTTTTCCGCACCCGTTTTGTCCGATCAGTCCAACCGTTTCTCCCCTTTTGACGTCAAAGCTGATTCCTTTCAGAACCCGCCTTTCCTCGTATCTGTTTCTGGAACGAAACAGCACTTTCTCTTTCAGAAGCTTCCCTTTATCCGGATAAATTTTAAATTTCTTTTCTACGTTCCTGACCTCAATCGCATTATCCTGCCGCATACTTATAACTCCTCTGCGAAGCCCCGCTGTAATCTTGAAAAGGTGATTTCTCCAATGATGAGAATCGCGATTCCAAGTATGACGGCATTCGCCAACGTGCCCATCTTTGGCGCCCTGCCGTAATAAAGAATATCTCTGTAAGCTATGATGACGGGTGTCATAGGATTCAGGTAAAAAAACCTGACATATTCTTTCGGAATCATCTCCACAGAATATACCACCGGCGTCATATACATCCATGCCATCGACAAAATACTCAGAATTTGCTGCATATCTCTCAGATATACGGTCAGGCCGGATACAAGAAGCGTAATTCCAAGGGACAGCACATATTCAATCAGCATAATCACCGGCAAATATAACAGCGCTGTCAGTTCAATCGTGATTCCACTGAAAAAAACGACAACAAATATGACGATAAAACTCAATAGCATATTAACAAACTGGCTGGTTGTATACGCGATCGGCAGAACCTCTCTTGGAAAATAAATTTTTTTCACCATATCCTGCTGCCCGAGAATGACAGTCGTGCCTCCGCTGAGACAGGTGCTGAAAAAAATCCAGGGAACCAGCGCCACAAACAGGAAGAGATAAAATTTCTCAATTCCCGTTCTCAAAATGGTCGAAAAAACAATTGTGTATACACACAACTGAAGCAAAGGATTTAAAAGCATCCACAAAAAGCCCAATACTGAACCTTTGTATCTGCTTTTCAGATCTCTTTGGACAAGGCTTACTATCATCTCCCGATAATTCCACAATTCCCTGATCAGTTTCATGAAACATTCTACCTGCCTTTTTTGTAAAACTTATAGAAAATTGCCTTCATGTGCGTTTTCCCGGGAACAGGCAGCGATTTCAGCTTATTCAGCAATTTATACGACCCCGAATGATACAGAATGCTCAGTTCCCTCTCAGCTTTATTTAACCGTTCCAGAATGTCCTCTGAAACATCTGTTCCCGCAATTCCGTTTCCATTTGCCAGCACATAGGCGCGATAAACCGCCTCCGCATCATATGCCCCTGCAGGCGATTTTCTGTCCATAAAATGCTCCCTGTAAAGAACGTCATAACATTCCGTCATTTCCTTCGTTGTGCGGATTTTCAGCTTCTGCACGCGCTCCGCACATCGCCGGTATTCCTCCGGTCATTCTTTCAGCTCATTGATCTTTTGAAGCACAGATTCCACATTGTGAACGTCTTCAATCACCCATCCGCATTCCATTTCCCTGACTCTCTCGCCAAGCGCTCCTATATCTGAAACAAGTACAGGTACACTACAGGCAACCGCCTCTGATAATGTATAGCAATATGTCTCCGGACAAACGGATAAAATGCAGATCAGATCAATTTTGTTTTGCTTAAGCAGTTCCGGAAGCCGCTCACGGGAATAAACCCCTGTTTTATGCAGATTCTTTTTTTCCAGGTACAGAAGCTCCCGGTCACCGATTCCACCAAATACATACCACTCGATGTCTGCGTCAGATTTTTTGAGAAGATTACAGATAATCTGGCTTCCCTTCTCTTCATTCATCCCGCCAACAAAAGCGATGTGAAATGTTTTCCCACTGCCGGTCTTTTGTCTGTTTTCAGATTTTTTCAAATCTGTACCATGACCGATCACCTGCACTTTTCCCCTGATCTCGGGATAAACATCCGATATCACCCTTCCTGTATGTGCGGAAGGAACAACAATCCTGTCAGAAATTCTGAGCGCTTCCAGATTTCTCTTCCGCCAGATATTCTGATAGTTTACCGTAGATGCATATTGAAATTTATTGCTCAGACATTCTCCGCAATGTTCACCAGATTTTGCTCTTTTATCACAGGCATTTCCCTGATCGTCCAATAATACCCCCGACGGACATACCATATAATAGTCATGAATGGTTGTAATTACCGGTATTCCCAGCGTCCTTGCGGCCTCATAAATCTCCAGGGACATGCCAAGAACATGATGCACATGTACCATATCAATAGAAAAGGCGGTTAAAATGGTATCATAAATTTCCCGCAGCTTCCGGCTGTGAAATACCGGAAAATCAGGCCTGTCCCCTGCATAAAACTTCAGTTTGACTGTCTCATCCTCCGTATAACCGGTACAGCGGATATCATTCCGGTCTCTGGCCACAACAAAAATATTGTAACGATCCTTCAGCCCCATGGTCAGATCCTTCACATGAAGCTGAACGCCGCCCACATGATCCTCTGCATCCTCCATAAAATCGGATTGTGCCAGGTACAGAATATTCTTTCTCCCATTATGGAAGGGAATATGAATTTTGAGCGTATCCTGGGCGAAGCTGTTGGGATTATCCCGTACGTACTCCCTGTTTCTTTGCATTTGCAGAGGATAACGCTGATTCAGAATGGCCTCGTGAACCTCCATATATTTTTGTTTGTCCTTTAAGGCAAAGGACCGGGATCCCTTGTGATAGACATAAGTATCATCGCACATGACATGATAATATCCCGCCTGTTCGGCCCGACAGCAGAAGTCATTTTCTTCTCCGTATCCCCGTTCAAAAGTCTCTGAATCAAAATTGCCGATCAGTTGAAGCACTTCACGCTTCACATACATGCAAAAACCAACTGTCACTGTAATCCGTGGGTATCGTCTTAAGCTGCTTCGACCCACAAGATCAGCAAATTCATCCAGAGTAAACCCCTCCGGGATCCTGTTTTCCTCACAAAAAACAGGCACCGAGCACAGAGTCGCGTTATTGGATAAAGGTGTTACCGTCGCGATTGCAGGGTCACTGTAAGCACACCTGATCAGTTTTTCCAGCCAGTTTTTTGTCAGTATTGTGTCTGTATTCAACAATACCACATCCCGATCGCACGACTGTTGAATCCCAAGGTTTACACTCCTGGGGAATCCCCTGTTTTCCTCATTTTGTATCACGGTAAAACCCAGATCCGCAAACTGACCAAGGTAAGGCGTTACTCTCTGATCCGTACTGCAGTCGTTAATTAAAATCACTCTGTTTTTCTCCAGATCAGTGGTTTTCTGCAGGCTGTTTATGCAAATCTGTAAATCCTCAAACGCGTTATATATGGGAATAATAATATCCACGCCGTTCATTATTTCATTTTTCCTCTGCCTGTTCCTGTCGGCCGGTATCTCCGTTATAGCATTGCCGCATCAGCTGATCGTTCATGACCTCTATGGTCAGAACCTGATATTTCTCCAGAATCGCTCTGTTCATCTGACTTAATCTGTCTGCTGGCAAACTGATAATCGCTTCTGCAAGCTTTCGGGAATTCATATCATCTACCACGATACCGCAGTCTTTCGGTATGATATCCTTCGCGCCAACGGTACCGGAGACAATCACCGGTACACCATAACTTAAAGCTTCCGGCACAGGATATCCAAAGGTATCAATTAAGACGCTCGAAACCACCAGCACATCCGTATTCTCCATGATTTTCCCTAATTGATCATAGCTGTAGCCGTCATGTGATCTCATATAAGGCGCCGGCGCTGCGACATGAAAAAATATATTCAATTCAAAGTTTTTGTTTTTCTGCCAAACCTCATCCAGCGCGTCTTTCAGAAGATAAAAGCCCTTGCCGCATCCCTGCGGCCCCAGATAAGAAAGACGCTTATAATCAGAAAACTTTTTTTCTCTTCTGTGGTCCTCTATATTCTCATGCGTGACAGGAAACAATACACTCTTTGCAGGAACAAAAAATCTCTCATAAACGTTTCTGGTTAAAGAGCTGTTGTAATGAACGACGTCAGCCAGAGAAAGCATCTCTCTATAATATAAACGAAGCCTCATATACTCTTCCACTGAAGAGACATAATCTCCCTCACTGCAAATTTTATGTTCAGAATCTGAATTCAGAAAATGATCTCTGTGCCGCTTTCTCAGAATCTTCATAAAACGGTTATCCTTGATTTCTCTGTAAAGAGGACTCTGTAACAGGGAAAGTTTTCGCAAAGACAAAGCGGTTGCATTGCACTCTTTGCAGTACGTACAGTTTAACGCTTCATCACAGATCTGATTTTTTCTGAATAATGTTACCTTCGGGCACAGCGCAAAAAAATCATGCGATGTAAACACCATCCGTATTCCAAGCTCATGCGCTGCTCTCAGGAATTCAACATGCAGTCCCATAAAGGTATGTATATGGATTACGTCAGGACAAAATTCTTCCAGAAACACAAAATATGATTTGGGGTCTACGGGTAAGGTGAACGCATTTATATCGGCAATTCCTTCATCATATGGTACCGGCAGTGGGTTGATAATCTCATAGCTGGCAATGCCATAAACAGAGTTTTTCCTTTTTATCATGAGCGTTTTACGGAAACTTTTCATCTGCCCCGGCCACAAAAGAGCGACTTCATTGCCTTTTCTCACCTGTTCCGTCATAACATCCATGCAAAATTTAGTCATTCCACCTGTTCTGTAAGGCGGAAACCCAAGCGAATAGTGCAAAATTTTCATATATACAATTACGCTCCACCCGTCACTTTTTCGTGAATCCATGATTTTCTCAGGTTTTATACAAAAAGCTCTATTGAACACTGTCTGTGAATGCTTTTAAAAACAATGTTCTGTATTTTTCCGCGACATCAGACCAGTTATAAAATTCTGCAATGCGCTTTCTGGCCTTTTGTCCCAGCGCATTTATCTGAACCCCTCCCATTTTTTCAACCTGCTCCATTAAGGCACGCAAACTGCCCTCTTCTTTATGCCAATACAGGGCGCAGTCTTTTGCCGCTTCCTCGTTAAAATCGACACAAAGTAACAGATTTAAATTTGTACAGGCCATAGCTTCCAGCAAACCCGGGTTCGTTCCCCCGACCTCATGTCCATGAATGTATGCAAAGGCATTCCTTCTGATCTGCATCAATAATTCTTCATCATAGACTGTGCCTGCGAATTTTATTCGCTCATCCTCCCGGATACCCGGAATTCTCATAAGACTTTTCATCAGCTTTTTGTTATCCGGATTCGTGATCATGATCAGTTTCTTCGCGGTATCGGACGCGTGAAATTCCTTCAGCATAAAATAAAAATTATTCTCCGGTACAAATCTGCCCACGATGAGATAATACTCATTCTCCTGAATACCCCATTTTTGAGACCATCTCTCCCACTGTTCTTCCTTTCCTTTTCTGAAAGGTTCAGCGCCATAGGAGATATACTCGGTGCCAACACTATACTTCTGATATTTTTGACAAATATAATTTTCAATCACCTTTGAGTCACAGATGACCCGATCCGCCTGTCTCACCATCTGCCGTTCAGAATATCGCCAGTACATACGAACCCATACGTTCCATTTTCCCCGCGCCCATTCATGTCCGTCCGGGTTGAGATATACCTTTCCTCCAAGTCGATGAATCTTTCCGGCGTAATAGGAAAAAAATGCGCCAATTCTATATGCAAGGATATATACAATCGGATGAGGGATTTTATTCTCTCTGATATAATGGCAACATGCATCTAACGCAGCAATATCATAATAGATTGACTGCGCCGCCCACATATTTGGAACCCTGATATAAAAGCAGCGCGCTTTATGATACTCACGTTCTCCGGCGGCATTACCCCTGCATGCCACATGGTATCTGATATTATCAATTTCCATGCTATGTTCGATCAGCTTGTCGGCAAACGTCTCAAAGCCGCCATAATTTCCAGGGATGCCTTTGGACCCGATAATGAAGACATGCTGGACGTTTTTATCCATTCGATTCTCCTGCATATAAGACCGGGTGACATCAAGCACCCGGCCTTATCAAACGTAACTCATATTTCCTTCTCCAGAACCACTCTGCATTGCTTCCTGTAACACGCAATTCCATATTTCAATATCGTCTGCATGCCATCCTTTTGCAGCTCGGCAGTATAATTTTGATCCTCAATCTGCTGCATGGCCTCCGCACATGCGGCATCATATTTTTCATGCTCGGCATACTTCACCTCAATGATGATCCCGACATCCTCGTCTTCTGTTTCAATCTGAATATCAAAATACCCCGTCCCCGATTCCCTGTTTGAATCAACGGCCCACCCGTCTTTAAAGCTGAGAATGCCCAGTAGTATCCCATGGTAAAAGTTTTCCTTGAATTCCTTTCTGACCGCGGTATCCCGTATGCTGACTGTCTTTTCCATGAATTTTGTAAATAAACTCTCTACACGAGCAGCATCACCATCCTTCAATGCCGCACAAAACTCTGACGTCAGGACTCCATCTGCTGCCACTTCCTTTTCAAACAGAGCTAAAATCATGTCACTGAAAATACAGCGAACCTCTGTATTCGGAATCATCAGCCTGACAATATTTCCGGCCGACGTCCTGCTCTGCGTCAGATAACCAGTGGCAAAGAGCAGACTCCACATATTATCCACGGTATCATACATATTCTGATAGGTCAGCTGCTCTTCTATTTTCCGGCGAATGGACTCTCCTGAAATCAGCTGTTCGATCTGGCTTTTCGTCACACCGTTCCCCATACGACGTATAAATCTTTGCAGCTCATAATTTCCACTGGAATTCGCCCAGTAGCTTTTCGGCGTCTTATCCGGATTTGTTCTCAGCTGATCGCACCAGTTTATCACATCCCAGGGATTGTAGACATTCGCGCTGCCGATCCTGTAACCGTCATACCATTCCTTCGTCAGCTCATAATACTGAGAAAAACCATAATACTCCAGAAGCTGACGCACTTCCGCATCCGTAAAGCCAAACTGCTCATCTCCAACCGTGTCAAGAAGCGTATACATTTTCAGATTGTTTAAACCGGTGAAGATGCTTTCCTTAGCAACATGTAAGCACCCTGTCATCACGGCAAAATAAAGACTGCTGTTGGTCTTTAATGCCTGGCCAAACATTCCCCTGATCAGATGTATCATTTCATCATAATAACCGTATTCATTCGCTTTCGCCAGCGGCACATCATATTCGTCGATCAGAAGAATCGCTTTTCTCCCATAATGCTTTTCCAGCAGCTCCGTCAGATTTCTGAGGCTGCTGATCAGGGCGCCGTCATCCATCTCTTTAGACAAAAGCCCGACAAAAAGTGCCTTTTCCGTCTCGGTCAAATTCTCACTTTCCGTAAGAAAACCAAATCTGCGCGCTTCCTCATTGACACAGTCAACTGCCATTCTGCGCGCAACAGCATAAGAGGCGCCTTCTACTCCCTTAAAAGTGACCGCAATCACCGGAAACTTTCCCAGATACTGTTCGCATAAGTTCGTTTCTTTTGAAATCGCAAGTCCATCAAACAACGCGGAATCCGTGCCAATTTCAAAGAACGCCTTCAGCATGCTCATGTTCAGGCTTTTGCCAAATCGGCGCGGACGTGTAAAAAGATTTACCTTACCCCAATTATCTAATAATTCCTTAATCAGGCCTGTCTTATCCGCAAAATAGAAGTCGCCTGTCCGCAACTCCTCAAAACCTTCAATTCCTACCGGAGGTCTCTTGACTGCCATGATATCATCTCCATTTCCATGAATGGGTTACACCGACTACGGCTTATTCATGAGGCCATATACTTCATTCATGGCCGCCATTCGCCGCTCATGTACACAGATTACCATAGAGTCAAAATCAAATCAACCGGAAAGTTCGGGAAAATATCACACCCAATAAACGACTGTCGTCTTCTTTGCCAGGAGTTTTCCAGGTACCTGCGGATATCCCAGAGCGAGAGTCGCCCAGACAATATGATTCTTGGGAAGCTCATACTGATCCAGCATTTCCCGAATCTGAGGCTCATCACAGATTGTCATCAGCGCATTGATCCACACGGAACCGATCTCGTAGGATTGTGCAGCCAGCATCATATTCTCGGCAGCGCAGGAACTGTCCTGTACTCCGTCCTTATTTCTCCTGTCATTAGAAACCAGTATCAACACATTTGGATTCTGCTGACCATAGAAATAAACACCCTTTTCTTGTGCTACAGTTCCCACAGCAAGCACATGCGGCCGGCAGTATTTATATCTATGGCTTTAACTTCTGCGCCCTGGTCATCTATGACTTTCAAATCTACACCTGTCACTGGTTTTCCAAGCGCAGCTACTTTATCCGGATGCTTTTTCAGGTTCAGAAAAATTGCTCCGCCCGTTTCCGTGGACCCCATGTATTAATCACTTTCGTTTCCGGAAGAATCCGCAAAAGTCTCTGCTTCATCTCAATACTGAGGGAGCTGGCTCCAATTTCAATATATCTCAGTTTTCCCATAATTTCCGGGAATTTTTCCTGCATCTGTCGGTATACCATTTCTAAAGAAGCCGGTACGCTGACCAGTCCGGTACAATGAAAATTTTCAATGTTATTTTCGAGTTCCCTGGCAAAAGTAAATCCATTTTGGAGAATAAGCATTGCCCCGAGCTGTAATGTTGTTCGCAAAACTCGCATTGCAACAGAATGGTTAAGAGTGTACCTTTAATCCGTTTGCCAAGTTCCTGATAAGTAAACTGTTCTTTTTTAAACGCTATGGTCAAATGAGATGGTTGCCGTTCTGCATGATCCAAAACCGCCTCTACCACTGTCTAATACATATTCATCCTCCATTTAGATAAGGCTTTCAACCATTTTTGCCATACCTGCAATCGAATTGAAATTATCTTCAATAATTTTCCTCATAGGGGATCGTAATCCCGAATTCCATTGATAAAATTGCAATAATATTTGTCAATGTCAGAGAATCCAAAATACCATCATCGACCAATGCATCCGAAGACGTGAAATCCACCTCCGGTATTTCTTTCTGCAGCAAAGTTAAAATTTTTTCTTCCATTTCTAAAACACACCAGTAAAGCCCCATACAATATAATCAACGCCGGTTCCATGCCAGAGACCTGTGAGCAGCCAGACGGCAGCTGTAGGAACAAATGTTTTTAAAAAGGAAGCCGTTTTAGCACTTCCATTTTTCTTCATATCCCTGGTCCATTTCATAAACTGGTGATTAGTTGAAACAGGAAGGTATATGTACTCTTTCATCCATGCGCCCAATGTAATGTGCCACCGCCTCCAAAACTCAGAAACACTTTTAGAAAATAATGGTTGCCGGAGCATCAAAAACCGCTGCTGTATATAACGCCAGCCGATCTGCTATGACCATTTTCTGTATATATCCCCAAAGCATCCTTTGAAGGCCAAAGCAAACCCGTTGATAGTCAAAGTGCGGTAAATTGTTCATCTGTTTCAACAATTTGCCATATTTACTGATCGGCCCGCTTACTAGCTTATATTCATTTGTGTATACTTCCAGCGGCGAAGTATCATGACTGCTTTCTTCTGTCAATACTGAACCGTTTTGTATAACCGCTATATAAGAATCCCCGCTGGTTAAATCGGCCAATTCTGTAAGTCCTAATTCTTTCAATGCATCCCGAACTTCATCCGTCAAGGCGTCTGCGGCTTCTTCTTTCACCGAGATATATATTGAGCATCCCTCTTCATTTATAAAAACATCTAAATAAGAAATCAGACCACTGTCACCTGTCTGCTGAAGGATTGTTTTAATCATCTTTTCCTGTTCGCAAGCTCTGTCATACATATAGTTCGCGATCAGTGCCACTAAGCTCACTCAAAGAAGTTCCTGCTTCCGAGGAAATTTCATGAAATACAACGAACGAATTCGGGGAATCGGGGAGGATCATTCATACACGCAGCAGCAGATTGCAGACATTCTTCACGTAGGTCAGCGAACATACTCGGATTATGAGAGTGGCAAAACAAGAATTCCAGTTGACTCTCTTTTAATCCTCGCAAGGTTCTATAACGTTTCCATGGACTATATCACAGGAGCCAGTAATGTCAGAAAAGAATATCCGAAGCGTTAGACGGCAGGAAAAATTTTTCCTGCCGATTTTATTTTTCCATTGAATCCAAATACCGATTTTGCTATACTACTAAAAGATAATTTGTGAAATAAAAATAAAGAAGGAGGACATCACATGGAAGCAAGGGAATGCTTAAGAACCAGACGCAGCGTCCGTCAGTTTACGGAACAGGAAGTGGATCCGAAGATGATTGAGGACATCATTGAGACCACAAGCTTTGCCCCCAGCTGGAAGAATACACAGATCACACGCTACGCGGCAGTGACCGGAGAGCTGAAGGATCGCATCGCGGCGGAATGCACCGCGCAGTATCAGCACAACGGGGATATTATCAGAAACGCGCCGGTGCTGATGGTACAGTATTTTGTGACGAAGCGCAGCGGCTTTGAGCGCGACGGCTCCTATTCCACCAAAAAGGAAGGCGCCTGGCAGATGTATGACGCCGGCATCAGTGCCGGAAACTTCTGCAATGCAGCGCACGATGCCGGACTGGCAACCGTGATTCTCGGAATCTTTGATTATGATAAAACAGCCGAGCTGCTGGGACTGGATGAGACGAAAGAGGTATCCGCACTGATTCCATTGGGCTATGCCGCCGAGACGCCCGCCGTTCCCCGCAAAAAAGGTGTTTCCGATTTATTGACATTCCTGTCATGATATTATAAGGATCGTAGTTTTTCTACGGTCCTTTATTTTTGTACAGCAAAGATTATTATTCACAGCCGGCCTGGAAGATATGACCAGGTCCGTCAAGCATATTCTGTCTGTATAGGACTAATTTTAAAGGAGAATGAAAAAATATGCGACATCTGATGAAACCTCTGGATTTTTCCACGGAGGAACTCGACCAGCTCTTTGACCTGGCGAGCGACATTATGAATAACCGGGCCAAATACGCCCACGCCTGCGACGGCAAAATCCTGGCCACCTGCTTTTACGAGCCGTCCACCCGGACACGCTTAAGCTTCGAGTCGGCCATGCTGTCCTTAGGCGGACAGGTGCTCGGCTTTGCCTCCGCGGACTCCTCTTCCGCCGCCAAAGGTGAGAGCGTCGCGGACACGATCCGCACCGTTTCCTGCTTCGCGGATATCTGCGCCATGCGCCACCCCAAGGAGGGCGCGCCGATGGTAGCCGCCTCTAAATCCAAAATTCCAGTGATCAACGCCGGAGACGGCGGTCATGAGCACCCCACACAGACGCTGACGGACTTAATGACTATCCGCAGCCTGAAAGGCCGCCTGAATAATTTCACCATTGGCTTCTGCGGCGACTTAAAATTCGGTCGCACGGTTCACTCTCTGGTACATGCCCTGATGCGCTATGACAATATCCGTTTCGTCTTCATCTCCCCGGAGGAGCTGCGCATTCCCAGCTATGTAAGGGATGAGCTTAGGGAGGCCGGCATGCCCTTTGAGGAAGTCATTGACCTGGAAGCCGCCATCGGCGACCTGGATCTTTTATATATGACCCGCGTACAGAGAGAGCGCTTTTTCAATGAAGAAGATTATGTCCGCCTGAAGGACTTCTATATTTTAACGAAAGCAAAGATGAAAAAGGCCCGCCCGGACATGCTGGTACTGCATCCGTTGCCACGCGTGAATGAGATTTCCGTGGAGGTGGACGATGATCCGCGGGCGGTATATTTTGATCAGGTGCAGTATGGGCGCTATGTGCGCATGGCATTAATTCTGACGCTCTTAGAGATCAAGGTCTGAGAAAGGGGATTCAAATAGATGTTAAATGTAGGAAAAATTGAGGAAGGCTTCGTCTTAGACCACATTCCGGCTGGCCGGAGCATGGAAATTTACCGTTACCTGCACCTGGACAAGCTTGACTGCCAGGTCGCCATCATCCGCAACGCCCGCAGCAACAAGCTGGGGAAAAAGGATATTCTGAAGGTAGAATGCGACATCGACATTCTGAACCTGGACGTGCTGGCGATTCTGGACGATAAAATCACCGTCAACGTGATTAAAAACGCGGAAATCGTTGAAAAAAGAGAACTGGTGCTGCCAGAGAAAATCTACGGCGTCATCAAATGCAAAAACCCCCGCTGCATTACTTCCATCGAGCAGGGGCTTCCGCATATTTTCAAGCTGACAGACGCGAACAAGCGCGTTTATCGCTGCATTTACTGTGAAGAGAAGTTCAACGGGCGGTTCGAGTGACTGTCCGTTACAGGAGCTTTGTCCTCTTTTTCCAGAGCCCTGTAATATAATAGACAAAGACGGGAATGGCGGTCATGTAGGTACCTACGCTGTATCCGAAGAAAAAGCCGGCCGCACCCCAGCCAAATTGCACGCCGAAAAGCCAGCAGAATAAAACTCTGCCTACAAAGGCGTCTACAAAGGCGACAACCATGCTGAACTGCACAAACCCCTGCGCGCTGACCAACGCGTTGCAGCCGGGCATCAGGCACCGGGCCGGAAGCTCGATCAGAAGAGAAAGCATACAGATCGAGGCATAGGCCAGTACCGCCTCATCCTGCGTGAAGGCGCGGAACCACAGTTCAGGAAACGCGAAATACAGGATACCAAAGACAAGATTGATCACCGTTGCGAACAGCAGCGAGCTTTTCACCACCTGACTTACGCGATCTGTACGCCGCGCACCGAGATTCTGCCCAATCATCGGGGATGCTCCGAGGCTCAGTCCCTGTGTCAGAATCGCCGGCACATTGCGGATCTTCTGTACCACGCCGAATGCCGCGCTGACAGACACGCCCAGGGAATTGACCATGCGGCTGACAAAAAGGAAGCTGAACTGAATAGCCGCGCTCTGGATCGCCGCGGGTACGCCGAGTTTCACCAGCATACCCGCGATATTTTTATCCATCCGCAGGTTTCGGATGCGGAGCATAAAAGGAAATTCCCCTTTGTGCCGGTTGATATAAAAGATGCTGAACACCACGCTGATCACCTGTCCAATCACAGTCGCCAGGGCGGCGCCCGCCACATCCAGACCAAGTACCGCGATAAAGGTGATATCCAGCACCACATTGACAACAGACGCGATCAAAACGAACAAAAACGGATGAAAGCTGTCGCCCACGCCTCTTAAAACGGCGCTCAGCATATTATAGAGACCTGTAAAAATAATGCCAAAGCCGCAGATGACAATATAATACTGCGCCTGCTGAAAGGCTTCAGAGGGCGTTGCCAGCGCCCGAAGCATCCAGGAGCTGCAGGTCATGCAGATCACGCCAAAAAATATGGATATAGCCAGCTCCAGCACCAGCAGTACATCCACGACGCGCTGAATTTTCTCCTGATCTCCGGCCCCGGAAGCCTGCGCGATCAGGATCTGTCCCGCCGTGGAAAAGCCCACGCAGACCATATATAACATCTGCATCAGCTGGCTGCCGTTTGACACCGCCGACAAACCGTTCTGTCCCAGATACTGCCCTACGACAATGGTATCTGTCGTGGAATACAGCGTCTGAAGCAGTGTGCTGAGCATAAACGGCATGGAAAAAGACAATAACGTTTTCGCCACCGGCCCATTCAGCAGATCCTGTGCTTTCGTTTGTCCCCGTTTTCTTTTGATTCGTTGATTCTTTCATTTCACTCTCTCCACTTCTCATTTGTATCTGCACATGTCTGATGTATTTTTATGTATACAGGGTTGCGGCCATTCTTATTCTGAATCTTCCTCATTGCGTTCCAGTTCTTCCCGCAGTTCTTTTAAGGATTCACGGAAATGACTGGAAGAAAGCGTCGGATTGTGCTTCAACGGATGCTGGGACATCCCTTTGATGCGTTCCTTTAATTCCGCGTACTGGTGACGGGAATGCTCCACTTTCTCAAGCAGCTGCTCTATATCCACGCCGCGCTTTTTTAAAGAATCCCGAAGCGCGTCCACGTCCGGCACATACTGAGACAGATTTTCTCTCCAGACATCCATGGACAATCTCTCGGGAACCCGTTTTTCTCTTCGATCTCCCGCTCCCTGCAGATATTGAGAAAGCTTTTCTCTTTGCTGCTGCATGTTCAGACCGGGCTTTGGCAGCTTTTCCCTTAAAGAAGCCAGATCCTGTACATATTTTTCTTTTTTCTCTTCCAGCTGCTCCCCGGCCATATCCATGGCCTCCGACATTTTCGTCTGCAGCTCGGCAGCTTCCTCTCTGGCCTGATCTAGCTTCACCAGCACATCGCGCAGATCGAAGGCATCCTTAAAGGACAGCGCCAGGTCGATGCCAATATACACCGACAGCCCAGCCACCACCGCGGATAAAACTTCCATTGGAATAGACAATACAAAGCGTTCCACAGGCGTATGGATCACCCTGGTCATCAGAATGGTCAGAAAGCCCCACACCAGGGTTGAATCCAGACAGATATAGCCCTTTACATTGAATCTTTTATCGGAATAATCCCAGTAACGAACCTTGAAAAGCGCCTCCATCCAGGCGCCGGTAACATACTCGAGCACTGTCGCTCCGATGCAGCCCGCGATGTATGTCAGAATCAGGTTATCCACGAAAGGTCGGCTGACCATCAGCATCATAATCGCCCCTGTGCCATACAGTGGCAGGAAAGGTCCGTGCATAAAACCGCGGTTGACAAAATGTCTGGTCTTCACGGAAACATATGTACTCTCAAAAACCCAGCCGAAAAAGCAGTAAAAATAAAAAAAGAAGAGCCACTGGTTTACTGTATATCCAAACATAGATTCACTTATAAACGCGAAGATTCACGCTCTGTTTTCCTTTCTTCGTGGTATGGTCAATGCCGTCATAAATAAACTTTCCATAGCCCCGCACGCTGATCACTTCCCCCGGTTTCGCGTCGCGGCTGTTGTCCTCACAAAGCCTGCCGGAGACAAAAACCTGTTTTTTGCGAAAGAGCTCAATACTCTGGCTGCGGGAAATATGATATACCTGCGCGATCAGAGCGTCCAGGCGCTCGCTCGCGACCAGAACCGTTTCCGGTACGGGCGGCGTCTCCTGATACTCTTTTACAGACGCGGCAGGTTCACAGATCATTGTGGTGTGCTTCACCTGCGTCAGTTCCCTGCACAGGAAATCCACGATAGAAGTCTGGCAGAACAGATATCCCTGCTTTTCTCCCACCAGAATATCCCCTAACAGGTCACGCTCAATCCCTAAATGCATCAGCGCGCCTAAAAAATCCCTGTGCGTAAAATCATCGGAAAATTTTGCCTGCAGCGGACGGATATGGACCAGACTGATGGGAAAATCCTCCGCATAGCCAAGATCTTTCTCATTGCCGAAGCGAATCATCACCCGCTCCGCGTTCTCCCTGCCGCCATATAAAGCATATCCCGCGTAACGCAAAGTGGGCTCGGCTTCCCGGAACACTGTCTGTTCAGCCAGGCCCAGCATGGGTGTAAATGTAAAGATGTTCTGTTCATAGGAGCGACGGGCCAGATCCTGAAAGCGCTTTTTTAACTGCAATAAGTCTTTTTCACTCTGAATGGCCATGCGTTCTTCCCCTCTCTGTACCGCTGCTTGTATCATAAACTTCTTTCATAGTCAGCATCTGCCGTTCAGAGCAACCAAGCCGACGCACTCGGAAGCTCCTGTGATCATGAACCAGTCTGCGAAACTGCGGTCTCTTATTTCACGGCCGCCGTTATCTCAATCAGCTGAAGCTGATGACCTTCTCCCGCGGTCCCTGCACCTTCACAACGGATACGGCCTTCATGACCGGCCCCTTTCCATCATAATCCATCCAGTCTTCCAGATCCATTCTGGCGGTGACCTTCACCCAGTCCTCCACCTGCAGACCCTCCGCGCCTTCATACTGACAGGCAAAGCCGAAGAACTGGATGTCCTCCGCACAGCAGGTCATAATCAGACGTCCCGGAAGGAAATATCCCTTCGGATAATCATCCGGCCTGCCCACCTGGGCCAGGTAGGAAAATGTCTTGCCCACATAGCGCTCCACATGATCCATGGTATCGATGAACCAGATGCCGTAATTTGTATCATCCAGCTCAATGACGTCCGCTTTCAGATCATAGGGAAGATCCTCCTCAAAGAGGTTGGACATCTCACCCTCAGAATTTTCAAAGACCACTTCCATCTGCTGGTTGACCGCCTTCAGATTCCGTTTGAAAGAAGGCAGCTGATCATCCAGACCGTCGCAGCGGTTCATAATGACCATCTCCGTTTTGCGGATCATCTCCGCAAGCAGGGAGCGCATATTGGTATAATACAGCTGGAAGGTACTGCCGTCGATCATGGTGATCTGCTGCTCCACCTGCCAGTGCCAGGGCAGCTTCATGTCCTTGAAATTCCACATGCCGTTCCACTCAATGATAATGCGGCCCGGACGGTGCTTTTTCTCCAGCGCGATCAGATTGGCGGTCGTAAAATCTTTTTCCTCTTCGATCACTTCCATGACCGAACGGGTTTTCTTTAAAAGAGCCGGATCATACTCCACCTCGCCCTCCTCACAGACCACGAGCAGTGTCTTGTCCCTGGTCTGAAAATAAGGCTGAGAAATCGTGTAATTGATGAATTCGGTCTTGCCGCTGTCCAGAAAGCCATTGATGATATATACGGGAATCATATTATCTCCTTGCGAAAAGCTTTGCCAGATTGTCTTCCTTCAGTTCAGAACCGATGACGCAGAATTTGCCGGTCACGTCAGGCTTGCCCTCTCTGACATTCTCTTCCTCCGGCACATAGTCAAAGTAAACCCAGGTACCGTCCGGGGAAGCGACCATGCCCTTGGCACGCAGAACAAGACCATAGGTCTCCTGATCATCCAGCGCCTCCAGAATGGCTTCAATCTCCGCCTTTGTGTATTTCGCGGGTGTCTCCATGCCCCAGCTTACGAAAATCTCATCCGCGTCATGATCATCGCAGCACTCGCCGTCGCCGTGATGATGGTGGTGATGGTGATGCTCATGATCGTGATGATGCTCATGCTCCTCATCATCATGATGATGCTCGTGTTCATCCTCATCATCCTCGTGATGGTGGTGATGTTCGTGTTCATCCTCATCATCCTCATGATGATGGTGGTGTTCATGTTCATCCTCCTCATCCTCGTGATGGTGGTGCTCATGATCGTCCTCATCGTAGTGATGATGGTGATGGCAGCAGCACTCCTCTTCCTCATCGCCTTCCTCGGCAAGCTGCTGTAAACGCTTTGCCCTAAGCTCCGCTAAAAGGTCTGCCTGCAGGTCTGTGTCCTTCTCCATGGTGGACAGGATATCCTGACCCGAAATCTGATCCCAGGGTGTTGTCACGATGGTGGCGTTCGCGTTGTGCTCCCGCAGCATGGCGGTTACCTGCTGTACCTTCTCATCCGACAGACTGCCGGTGTGGCTTAAGACGATGGTACCGGCGCTCTCTACCTGGTTTAAGAAAAACTCACCGAAATTCTTCATATAGACCTTGCACTTGGCGGCATCCACCACCACAGTCTTGGAATTCAGGGCGGCCTCCGCGTCTGTATCAACGCCCAGCACCGCGTTCTCCACATCGGAGAGCTTACCCACGCCCGACGGCTCAATGATGATACGGTCCGGCGCATAGGTATCCAGCACTTCCTTTAAGGAAGTCGCGAAATCGCCCACCAGGGAGCAGCAGATGCAGCCGCTGTTCATCTCGCGGATCTCGATGCCGGAATCCTTTAAAAATCCGCCGTCGATCCCGATTTCTCCGAACTCATTCTCGATCAGCACTACCTTCTCGTCGGTAAGTGCTTCTTTTAACAGCTTCTGAATCAATGTCGTCTTGCCGGCTCCGAGAAAGCCGGACATAATATCAATCTTTGTCATATGGTAAAAACCTCCTGTCTGTTGTGATACGGTCTGAAAAGAAATGAAGCTGGCGGCGATATGCCTGCAAAAAGCCAGAATCTCTCATCTCTGCAACCCATGATTATAATACAAACAGAACAGCGCGTCAAATGTGCTGTTCTGATTTTATTGTTTTTTTATGAATGCTTTTTGTTATGATTCCCATTTTATTCTAAAGTCAGATTCTGCTCTTTTAATACCTGCACAGGCACCGCCGCCAGCTCCGTGCCATCCTCACTCATACCACAGATCATGCCCACCAGCATACCATCAGCATCATAAACCGGACTGCCGCTCATCCCTTCTTTGCCCTCTCCGTAAATATAAACCAGGTCAGCGTCATAGTCCTCAAAATAAATCAGTGGATTCGCCACTGTCGCGTCACTGATGCCGGTACCGGAGCCGTAAATTGAATCCACAATCCACAGAGTGTCTCCAGTCTGCACGTCCTCCGTCACATAGGAAAACAGGGGAATATATAAAAGTGTCTCAGCTGTTTCAGCCGACAGATGAATAAAGGCCAGATCATACCCATCGACCGTCACCACATCCTCCTGTGAGAACGCGACATCCATCCATGAAAATGACACCGAAGCCATCTCCAGCGTTCCGCCGGTCTCATCCGCCAGCACATGGGCTGTGGTCGCAATCCAAAGCCCGCTCTCATCCTCTTTCCAGACAAAACCACTGCCGGAATAAGATTCTGTTGTCACAGCTACGTTTTCGTAAATCGTGATTTCCAGGATTTCGTCTTCCAGCGCATAGACATCTGTGCCGATCTCCATCTGAGGGAAGGTATCCCTGGTCAGTTCTTCTTTCACGGATTGATCAGTATCCGCGCGGCTTTCTGATGCGGATGCTTCCTGCGACGATCCATCCCGTCCCGAAATCACTGTCACGGCAGCTGTCACAACCAGCGCGGCAATAAGCAGAAGCATAATACCCGCTGTGAAATGAGATTTCTTCATAGTCACGCAATCCTCGCAGTCTTAATCTGTCTCAAACTTCAGAAAGCTAAAAGACAGCATCCGGAGCAAATCCCGAACGCTGTCAGGTAAATGTGATAACAAAAAGGGAAAGCAGCCCATAAGCCGGGTTCTGTCCATATCCTGAATGCGCCGGGCGCGGATATGTGATGATCATCTATCTAGGCCTGCCGTTGCCGGCAGGCTCAAGCGACCCACCTGAACTCGAGCCGGGCCGGCTATAGAGTTCTGCTTGGTCTTGC
This sequence comes from Lachnospiraceae bacterium, assembly GCA_021200995.1. Taxonomy (GTDB): domain Bacteria; phylum Bacillota; class Clostridia; order Lachnospirales; family Lachnospiraceae; genus RGIG6307. The sequence continues at coordinate 39,452 of JAJQFS010000026.1, forward strand.
TTCGGATGGGGTTTACACGGCTCCTTCTGTTACCAGAAGGACGGTAGTCTCTTACACTGCCATTCCACCCTTACCAGTTGCCTGGCGGTTTCTTTTCTGTTGCACTTTCCCTGGAGTCACCTCCGCCGGACGTTATCCGGCATCCTTGCCCTGTGAAGCCCGGACTTTCCTCACCCGCTTTCGCGGCCGCGATCATCTGTTCTGCTTTCCCGTGCCATCATAGCACAGAAAAGGCCGGGAAGTCAACCCGGCCCTTTTTCGTTCTTTTTTATTGTCCACAGGCAGCCAGTTTAAGTCGCGATGTATTCTACGCGCACTGGCAGCCGTCCATCTTCTCTCAGGACTGTTTCATTTTGCACGCGTAAGACATCACTGCCGCGATAGTCTTGGAATCGTGCATTTCCCCCGCGAAAATCTTTTTCTGAATCTCCTCAACGGTAAATGCCTGCACATCGATGAACTCATCCTCATCCAGGTGCCGCTCGCCGCGTTCCAGCTCATCCGCCACGAAAACGTCAATCCGCTCATTACAGTACGCGGCCACGGAATGTAGAGAGATGAGAAATTCCAGCGGTTTCTTCGTCGTGTAACCGGTTTCCTCCTGAAGCTCCCGCCTGGCCGCCTCGATCATCGGCTCCGAACGGTCATTTAAACCGCCAGCAGGAATCTCCCAGGTAAACTGATCCACGGAATTGCGGTACTGGCGCACCAGCACGATGCGGCCGTCCGGCAGCACCGGCACCACCGCCGCCGCGCCCTTGTGATCAATATGATCCCAGATCACTTTGTGGCCATTCGGCAGCTCCATGGTATCCGCGTAGAAATCAATGGTCACGCCCTTATGAATCAGCTCACGGTTTACACGTTTTAATTCTTCCATCGTTGCAATACCCTCTTTTGTTCCGTCCCTCTTTTCTGAGAAACAATCTGCCGTGAATTCGCTGCCATGTTCCATCTTTTAAGAAGCCTTATTTCAGTTCGTTTAAAAACTGCTCGATCCGATCCAGTCCCTTGGCGATGTCCTCGTTGCTGATCGCGTAGGAAAGGCGGATGTTGTTCGGGAAACCGAAGTCCCCGCAGGGAATCACCGCCACCGCGTAATCCTCGATCAGAAAACGGGCTACCTCGGCGCCGTCATAGAGCGGGTGTCCATGATAGGTCTTTGTCAGCGCGTCCGTCAGATCTACAAAGACATAGAAGGCGCCCTTCGGCTCGACCACGTCCACATGGGGGAAGTTTTTCACCCTGTTGTACATATATTTGCGGCGCTCGTCAAATTTTTGGCGCATCATTTCCACAGAATCCTGCGGGCCGTTTAATGCCTCCTCCGCTGCCTTCTGCGCGATGGAGTTGGGGTTGGACGTCGCATGTGACTGAATCGCGCCCATGAGCTTCGCAATGTCCTTCGAAGAACCGGTGTAGCCGAGTCTCCAGCCGGTCATGGCATAGCCCTTGGAAAAACCGGAACAGGTGATTGTCCGCTCATAGATTTCCGGACCCAGAGAGGCGATACTGATCTGCTCCTCGCCGTCATAAACCAAATTCTCGTACATCTCATCGGAGACCACGTAGATGTCCTTGCGAATCGCCACATCCGCGATGGCCTGAAGCTCCTCTCGATGATAAATCATACCCGTCGGGTTATTGGGGCTGTTTAAAATCACAGCCTTCGTCTTCTCCGTACAGGCTGCCTCGATCTGCGCGGCGGTCACCTTATACTGCGTCTCCTTCGTCGCGTAGACAATCACCGGCACGCCGTCCGCCATTTTTACCATCTCGGGATAGCTGAGCCAGTACGGAGCCGGAATGATGACCTCGTCGCCGGGATTTAAAATCGCCATGAAAATATTGGTCAGGGAATGCTTGCCGCCGTTGCTGACGACAATCTGGTTCGGCGCATAATCCAGCCCGTTGAACTCCTTGAATTTCCTGGAGATTGCGGCCTTTAATTCATTGGTACCGGACGCGGCAGTATACTTCGTGAACCCGTCCTCAATGGCTTTGATTGCCGCGTCGCAGATATTTTTCGGCGTGTTGAAATCCGGCTCTCCCGCGCCAAACCCGACAACGTCGATTCCGTTCGCGCGCATTTCCTTCGCCTTCGCCGTGATTGCCAGCGTACTGGAGGGCTTGACCGCCTCCGCTTTCGTCGATAAAGTCAATGACATTTCCCTATCCGTCCCTTCTGTTGAAATCAAAACTCCCGGCCGCGGGCCAATCTCATTTCCGGATATGGCCGACCGTTTTCCTATGGTTTGTATTACGGTATATTTGTATACAATCTCAAACGACCATTATGATACAATAAATCTCTTGAAATTGCAAGACCGCATACAAAATTCATGCAAAAATGTTACTATTCACAGACGACTTGAGAGATATAACCAGACACGTCAAGCGTAGTTTGCTTGTACGAGGCTGATTATATCTCTCAAGTTGACTGAGAATCAGTCACTTCCCCTCACATAAGCAATCTTAGCCCTGTAAGGGGCGGGAAAGCACGCGAAGCGGGCGAGATTGCGCATGGGAGAGGAAGCGGCTGTGAATTACCGGAATGCAATTATGGATGCGGCGGACCGTCATAATCGTCAGGATCAAAATCATCCCGCTGCATAACTTTATCTGATTATCTTACTGATCGCACCATGCAGACGCTTGTAAACAAGGAAGGTAATAATACTGACAGCGCCGTATTTCACCAGGTTGAAGGGAAACACGCTGAAGAGCATCATGGTCATGGTATCATGTACCAGAGGATTGACTGCCGCCGCCATGCTGACGATGGTCTCCATACTCATCCCGTAGATTACCGCGTAAGCCGGGAAAATAAAGAATGTATTGGAAATCAGCGCGATCACACTGACAGCCAGGACTGCCGCCACCAGAGACAGCACCGCCTGCTTTCTGGTCTTGTGCATTTTGTAAATCACAGAAGCGGTCAGCACGTAGATGCTTGACAGGATCAGATTGGACAGCTCGCCCACGTACATGGTGCTGGAACCGGTCATGAGCGTGTTCAGCAGAATTTTCACCACCACGATGCACTCTCCCACGAGCGGTCCGAACATAAAACCGCCCAGAATGCATGGCAGCTCGGCCAGGTCGAGTTTCATAAAGGATGGGGCGAAAAACAGCGGAAAATCAAAGAGCATCAGTACCGCGCTGAGTGCGCCAAACAGGCCGATAAAGCAAAGTTTCTGGGTTGAAAGTTTCGTTTCAGTATTCATTTTTCCTCCTTCTTCCATCCGGACTGTTGCGGGCAACGGACGTCTTGACTGCCACAGATCAGAACCATTCTCATCTGAGGCAGGCTGACACCGCTCCTGCATACCATTTCGGTAACCGTTGGTACCGGATTTGCACCGGTTCAGCCGACATTTCGCCGGGTCGCGGACTGGACGCTCTGCACGCTGTTTATATACAGCGCACAGGGTGTGTCACCGCCAGTGGGGAATTGCACCCCGCCCTGAAGTTTCACTTACATATGAGAATATAGCACTTGTGGTCTTTCCTGTCAACAGAGAAATACTGTGGCGGGTACTGGACAGCACCCGCCACTATATTTCTCTCAGTTTATTTATGGCTTCATATTCACGCCTCTGTGCTGGTCCCCTTCCGGGTTCTCCCCGAAGACGTAGTCATTGCCAGGCAGGACGATATTTAAGAAAATACCAAGGATCGCCGCCAGGGCAAGGGCTGTCAGCGTAATGGAGGTTCCAAATACGGTAAAGGTCAGGCCATCGGAGAAGCCAAGGCCGGTGACGAGGATGACCGCCGCGATAATCAGGTTACGGGACTTGGTGAAGTCCACGTTATTTTCCACCACGTTGCGCACACCGATGGCGGAAATCATGCCATAAAGCATGAAGCTGACGCCGCCGATGATGGAGGCGGGCATGGAGTCGATCACCTCCGCGACCTTCGGAATGAAACCGAGGACAACCGCGAAAATGGCAGCCAGACGGATAACACGCGGATCATAAACCTTGCTCAGCTCCAGCACGCCGGTATTCTCACCGTAGGTGGTGTTGGCAGGGCCGCCGAAGAGAGCGGACAGAGAAGTTGCCAGGCCATCCCCCACCAGGGTTCTGTGCAGACCCGGATCCTCGATGAAGTTCTCTCCCACAGTGGCGGAAATCGCGGACATATCGCCAATGTGTTCCATCATGGCCGCCAGGGCGATGGGCGCCATCACTAAAATGGCGGATATGTCAAATTTACAGATCTGGAAGGGTGGCAGGCCGACCCAACCGGCGGACGCGACGCCGGAGAAGTCCAGGATGACGGAGCCGTCCGGATTGGTCATACCTGCCATTTGCATGATCAGCGCCACGGCATAGGAAATCACCACGCCCATCAGGATGGGGATGATTTTAAACATGCCCTTGCCCCAGATATTGAAAATCACGATGACCGCGAAGGCGACGATGGCGATAAACCAGTTGGTCGAAGCGTTGGACACCGCGCTGGGAGCCAGCGACAGGCCGATACAGATAATAATAGGTCCCGTAACAACAGGCGGAAGGAAACGCATGACCTTTTTTACACCCAGCACCTTGATAATCAGGGCCAGCACCAGGTATAAAAGGCCGGCCACCACCACGCCGCCGCAGGCGTAGGGAAGCTTCTCGCCCATGGTCATATCCGCATATTTCCCGGTGTTCATCCCGGCAACCGTGGCATATCCGCCTAAAAATGCGAAAGAAGAACCTAAGAACGCAGGAACCCTGAACTTGGAGCAGACATGGAAAAATAATGTTCCAAGGCCCGCGCAGACCAAAGTCACCTGGATCGAAAGTCCTTCTCCCTCGAAGTACGAATTGGTTAATACAGGAACTAAAATCGTTGCGCCGAACATGGCGAACATGTGCTGCAATCCTAACAGGAGCATCTTGGGTATTCCCAGAGTTCTCGCGTCACGGATCGCGCCATCTTGTTGCTGACTCATAACAAACTCTCCTCTCTTCAGTCAGGGCACGCCGCGGTTTTCATTTTCCGGACGGTCCCGCGCATATGCAAACCATATGCAAGCCGGCGGTCGTCCATCCAGATGTGATCCCTGAGCGAGCCTCATTGGATGAAAGTATACCGGAATACACACGGAGTCGTCAAGATATAATTTCACAGAGATTTTAGTTTTTTTTCACATTTACTATGACAAATTGTCGGGGCTGTGCTATACTGCTGGAAATGAGCACCGTTCCCTGTATCTGTTGACAGGATCGTCTTTTTGCCCGTTTATCATCATCCGGCAGATTCTGCGCTCGATTGATCTGCAATACCACTCTGAAAAATGAAGGAGCTTCCTGTATAATTCAAGTATAGGGAATTCCAAGGAAGGTGGTTGATAA